>NZ_JBFATL010000075.1:0-20022 GCF_040678315.1 Streptomyces sp. NPDC052721
TACATTCCGAACCCGGAAGCTAAGCCTCACAGCGCCGATGGTACTGCAGGGGGGACCCTGTGGGAGAGTAGGACGCCGCCGAACAATTTTTGAGGAAACCCCCGCACTTCGGTGCGGGGGTTTTCTGCGTTTAGGCCTATTCGACGTCCCCAGAGGGACAGCGACGGGCCGAGACCTTTCAGAGCCGACCCGCCGCTTTGAGAGCCAGATACGCGTCCGCAAGCGCCGGCGCCAGATCCTCCGGCGTCGCGTCGACCACCGTCACCCCATGACGGCGGAGCTGCTCCGCAGTGCGCCGACGCTCGCTCTGCGCCTGAGCGGCTGCCGCCGCTTCGTACACAGCCTCCGTGTGACCCCGGGCCTGCGCCATACGGGCAATGTGCGGATCTGCCACCGCGGCGACCAGCACAGTGTGTCGTTGAGTGAGCTGCGGGAGCACGGGAAGCAGGCCCTGCTCCACCGGAGCCGCGTCCAGCGTCGTGAGGAGCACGATCAGGGAGCGGCGAGGCGCGGTGCGCAGCGCGGTGGCCGTGAGACCCCGAGCGTCGGTCTCCACGAGTTCCGGTTCCAGTGTCGCCATCGCGTTCACCAGGGAAGGCAGCACATCGCCTGCCGCACGACCCTGGACCAGGGCGCGGACACGACGGTCGTAGGCCAGCAGCGCCACGCGGTCGCCTGCGCGCGAGGCGAGAGCCGCCAGCAGCAGGGCCGCGTCCATGGAGGCGTCCAGGCGTGGCGCGTCGCCCACCCGGCCGGCCGAGGTACGGCCGGTGTCCAGGACGAGCAGGATGTGCCGGTCGCGTTCGGGCCGCCAGGTGCGGACGGCGACGGCCGACTGCCGCGCCGTGGCGCGCCAGTCGATCGAGCGGGTGTCGTCACCGGGGACGTACTCGCGCAGGCTGTCGAACTCCGTTCCCTCCCCACGGGTCAGCACGCTGGTGCGGCCGTCGAGTTCACGCAATCGGGCGAGTTTCGACGGCAGGTGCTTCCGGCTGGTGAACGGGGGCAGAACTCGTACTGTCCAGGGGACCTTGTGGGCGCCCTGGCGGGAGAAGAGCCCGAGGGGGCCGTAGGAGCGGATCGTCACGCGGTCGGCCTGGCGGTCGCCGCGGCGGGTGGGGCGCAGCCGGGTCGTCACGCGTCGGCGCTCGCCCGGTGGCACGGTCAGCCGGTGCCGGGAGGCGTCGATCTCGGTGCCTGGCTGCCAGCTGCTCGGTGGCCAGGCGTCCCGGAGCCGCGCCCGCAGCAGGCGACGGGACGGGTTCGTGACCGTGAGTGTGACATCGGCGGTGTCGCCGAGGCGGGTGGAGGTGTCGCCGGAGCGGGTCAGACGGAGACGGCGTACCGGCGCGGCCAGGGCGTAGTCGCAGGCGCAGGCCAGGGCCAGTGGGCCGTTGACCGCGAGGATGCCCGCCCAGCCTGGTTCCAGGATGCCGACGGGGATCGAGCCGAGGGCCGCTAGGAGGGCGGCGCGTCCGGTGAGTGCCATCAGCGGGGGACCGGGACGTGGGCGAGGATGGCGTTGATGACCGAGTCGGCGGTCACGCCTTCCATTTCGGCCTCGGGGCGCAGCTGGACCCGGTGGCGCAGCGTGGGCAGGGCGAGGGCCTTCACATCGTCGGGGATGACGTAGTCGCGGCCGGTCAGCCAGGCCCAGGCGCGCGAGGTGGCGAGCAGGGCGGTGGCGCCGCGTGGGGAGACGCCCAGGGTGAGGGAGGGCGACTCGCGGGTGGCGCGGCAGATGTCCACGACATAGGCGGTGATCTCGGGGGAGACGGTCGTCTTGGCGACCGCGGCGCGGGCCGCCTCCAGATCGGCGGGGCCGGCGACCGGGCGTACGCCGGCGGCGCGCAGGTCACGCGGGTTGAAGCCCGAGGCGTGCCGGGTGAGGACGTCGATCTCGTCCTGCCGGGAGGGCAGAGGGATCGTCAGTTTGAGGAGGAAGCGGTCCAGTTGGGCTTCGGGGAGGGGGTAGGTGCCCTCGTACTCGACCGGGTTCTGCGTCGCGGCGACGAGGAACGGCTCGGGGAGCGGGCGGGGGGTCCCGTCGACCGTGACCTGGCGTTCCTCCATGGCCTCCAGCAGGGACGACTGGGTCTTGGGCGGGGTGCGGTTGATCTCGTCCGCGAGGAGCAGGTTGGTGAAGACCGGGCCGGGCTGGAAGGAGAACTCGGCGGTGCGGGTGTCGTAGACAAGGGAGCCGGTCACGTCGCTCGGCATCAGGTCGGGGGTGAACTGGACGCGTTTGGTGTCGAGTTCGAGTGCGGATGCGAGGGCGCGGACGAGCAACGTTTTGGCGACCCCGGGGACTCCTTCTAGTAGTACGTGTCCGCGGCAGAGGAGGGCGACGACGAGGCCGGTCACGGCGGGGTCCTGGCCGACCACGGCTTTGGCGATCTCGGCGCGCAGGGCTTCCAGGGAGGCCCGGGCGGCGCCCGGGTCCCCGCTTCGCCCGGCGTTGTCAGTGGTCGGGTCCATCATGAACGGCGTACCTCTCTTTCGAGGGCGTCGAGTCGGTCGGTGAGGGCGATGAGGGCCGCGTCGTCGCCGGGCGGCGGTCCGAAGAGGAGGGAGTGCAGGGCCTGTCCGTCGCCGGCGAGGTGGGTGGACAGGGCGGGAAGCAGGGCCTCGGGCGTGTGCGCCTGGGTGACGGAGACGCCGACGAGGGGGGCGAGGCGGGTGCGGGTGGCCGAGCGAAGAGCGGCGGCGGCGCGGTCGCGGGCGTTGGCGTTGCGGTAGAGGCGGGCGCGGCCTTCGGCGGTCTCCGAGGCGCGGATCGCGACGGGGAGTTTCTCGGGCACGAGGGGGCCGAACCGGCGTGCCCGCCAGAAGGCGGCGAGGGCTGCCGCGATGAACAGCTGCAGGGTGGCCCAGAGCCATCCCGAGGGGAGCAGGTCCAGGAAGCTCTTCCGCTCGCCGTTCTCGGTGGCGGAGGCGTCGGACAGCGAGGGGAGGTACCAGACCAGATGGGGGCGGGAGCCGAGGAGTTGAAGGGCGAGCGAGGCGTTGCCCTGCTCGTCGAGGCGGTCGTTGTAGAGGATGTCGGGCGCGCCGAGCACGACGGTGTCCCCGCCTCCGGTGGTCGCGGGGACGCGCAGGAGGGTGGCAAGGCGTTCGCTGGGGTAGCACGAATCGGCGTCGAGGTGCGTGGTGGTGTAGCGGATGCCGCCGGTGTCGGCGGGGCCCGCGCGCCGGGCTTCGGGCAGCGTGCAGTCCGGGTCGAGGGTGGAGCTGTCGCTGGTGGCGGGGTCCGCGGCGACCCCGGGGGCGAGCCGTTCGACGGACCAGCTGCCGGCCGCGACGAGGACGGTCCGCCCGCCGGAGGACGCGGTTGCCGCGTGCACCCGGGCCTGTTGGCGATGGGTCAGCAGGTCGGGTGCGGCGACGAGCAGGGTGGTGTCCGGGCCGGCGGCGGCGCGGGCCGCACCGAGGGTGGTGACCACACGGGTGGAGACGCCTCGTTCGGAGAGGAGTTGGGCGACGGCGCGGCTGCCGTAGGGGTCGGGGGAGCGCGGGTCCAGGTCGCCGTGCCGGGTGGTGGAGCGTACGGCGGCCATGGCGACGGCCGCGGCCAGGAGCAGCACGACGGCAAGTGCGATGCCTCGTGTCCGGGTCCACAGCTGGCGGCCGGTGGGCGCGGTGGAGGTGGTCGTCGGGGTGGCCTCGGTGGTCACTCGGCGGCCCCCTGGCGGGTGTTCTGGGCCTTGGTGGTGGTGCTGGCGGGGCTGTTGGCGAGGGTCGGTCTGGTGTGTTCCAGGTCGCGGTCTAGTTCGGCGAGGCGGTGGTACGCCTGCTCGCCGGCCGTGCGCCCGCCGTATGTGACGTCGTCGAACTCACGGGCGGCGGCGCGCAGCCGGTCCGTGTGCGCGGGGAGGACGCGCCCGGCCTCGGCGGCTGCTTCGTCGGCGGTGCGACCGGGGCGTACGTCGAGCAGGGCCCGCTCCTCCAGGGAGCGGACGAGGGCCCGCATGCGTTCCTGGACGGCCTGGTTCCAGTGGCCCTGGGCTGCGTGGGCCTCGCTGGCGGCGCGGTGTTCGGCCGCGCTACGGGGGCGCTCGTCGAACAGGACGGCGGCCGGGGCGGCCCCGCGGCGGGGGGTGCCCAGGCGCCACCACAGGGCGGCCAGGACGGCGACGGCGAACAGGATGACGACGACCAGGCCCACCGTGCCGCCAGGGGTTGCCGAGGCAGCCGAGCCGAGGGCCCGGTCGAGCCAGTCCCAGAACGCGTTCAGGGCACGCTGGAGCAGGCTGGGGTCGTTCTCGTGGTACATCCCCTTGGACAGCTCCCGCCGGGCCGCCTCGCGTGCGGGATCGCGCCCGATGGTCACCGGTGGCTCGTCTCCCGAGCCACCGGCAGCCAGCACGACCCGGTCCGTCGCACGCAGCAGCCGGCCCGCGACCCCCGTGGCGGCGCCCGAGGGGGCCGCCACCGTGAGAACTCCCCCCGTGAGGCTCACCGCATCAGCTCCCGGGGACGGGGCCGGGGGCGCCGGTGCCGTAGCCCTGGACGCCGGCGGCGCGGGCCAGTTCCAGGTCGAGGGCCTCGCGGCGGATGCGCTGGTCGATGTAGAGGAGGACGGTGACGCCGGCGCTGATCGGAAGAGTGAGCGTGGTGCCGATCAGGGAGCCGATGCCCCGGATGATCAGGAACGCCCAGCCGACGTGTCCGCCGCCCGTGCCGAGGAAGTCGCCCATGCCGTCGCCGCTGACGGAAGCGCCGATGAGGGCGAACGGGATGGTGACGATCGCCGAGACGATGTTGGCGATGAGCCAGGCGAGCAGCTGGATGCCGAAGACGCGCCACCAGGAGCCGCGCACCAGCTTGGCGGAGCGGCTCATGGCCTTGGTGACGCTCTGGCGTTCCAGCATCAGGGCGGGAGCGGCCAGGTAGTAGCGGATGGCCAGCCACACCGCGACGACGACGGCTCCGAGGATGCCCAGGGCGAACAATGCGGACCCGCCGGCGTCGCTCCCGCCGCTCAGCAGCACCAGGAAGCCGGGCAGTGCGCCGACGACGATCACCCCGATGGTGATCAGACCGAGCAGGATGAGCAGTCCGGCCAGCTTCGGGATCTGCGGGCGGGCCTCGCGCCAGGCCTCGCCGGTGCTGACCGGCTTGCCGAGCACCCCGCGGCTGGTGATGGTCGTGAGCAGGGCGGTGGCGACGATGACGGCGACTGCGGAGATCACCGTGACGATGCCGGTGCCGATCATGGAAACGCGCAGGGAGCGGTAGGCGTCGTCGAGGGTGGCGGTGCGGCTGTCGAGCGATGTGCGGGCGAGGGCGTCGTTGACGAAGAAACCCTGGACGAGGACCAGGCAGGTGTCCGTGACGACGGCGACGGCCAGCGCGATGCCGAGGACGGTGCGCCAGTAGGTGCGCATGGTGGAGACGGCACCGTCGAGGATCTCGCCGACGCCGAGCGGGCGCAGCGGGATGACACCGGGCTTGGCCGCCGGCGGGGGACCTCCCCAGCCGCCGCCCCAGGAGGGGTATCCGCCCGGGGTGCCGTAACCGCCGTAGCCGGGAGGGGGGCCGCCGTATCCGCCGCCGGGGACAGCGTAGCCGCCGGGGCCGGGGCCGGGGCCGGGGCCGCCGGGCTGCCGACCGCCCCAGCCCGGGCCGGGCGGCGGGGGCGGCGGGGCCTGGTTGGGGCTGGGGGCACCGGTGGGCGCGGACCACTGGCCGGCCGGCGGCTGCTCCTTGGACCACTTCGAGCCTGGGCCCTGCGCGTCCGTGCCCGGCTGCGGCGCGGGTTCGGTGGGGCCGGGTCGGTCTGCGGGCTCGGCGGGGCCGGACGCACCGGGTTCCCGCCCCTCGGACGACGGGGCGGATCCGGGCGAGGCCCAGCCCGGAGTGTCAGTCATCGAAGCTCCTTCTCGGTGCCCGTCCGCGGTCGCGGCGGCAGGTTGGCAGCCATCGTGCCATGGGCTGGTCACCGGGGGACCGGCCACGGTGGGGGCTGGACGCCTTCAATTGTCCGCCGGATCCGGGGCAGACTGACGGCATGGTTGATCAGCAGGCGCGAACCGGCGGGGACAAGCGGCCGAGCGGGATACCGGCGATCCGATGGGAGGAACCACCAGAAGGTCCCGTACTGGTCCTTCTTGATCAGACGAGGCTTCCGGCCGAAGAGGTCGAGTTGGTGTGCACGGACGCGGCGGCGCTGGTGGAGGCGATCCGTTCGCTCGCCGTGCGCGGGGCGCCGCTGCTCGGGATCGCGGGGGCGTACGGCGTCGCGCTCGCCGCCGCGCGGGGCTTCGACGTGGCCGAGGCCGCGCGGGCACTCGAAGAGGCCAGGCCCACCGCGGTGAACCTGTCCGTCGGGGTGCGCCGGGCACAGGCGGCGCACCAGGCGGCGCTGGCCCGGACCGGTGACCCCACCGCGGCCGCCGTGGCGGCGCTGGCCGCGGCGCGGGCGCTGCACCAGGAGGACGCCGAGGCCAGCGCCCGGATGGCGGCCCATGGTCTGGCGCTGCTGGACGAGCTGCTGCCCGGCGGCGGGCACCGGATCCTGACCCACTGCAACACCGGGTCGTTGGTGTCGGGCGGGGAGGGCACGGCCTTCGCGGTGGCCCTCGCCGCGCACCGGGCGGGCCGGCTGAGGCGGCTCTGGGTGGACGAGACGCGTCCGCTGCTGCAAGGCGCTCGCCTGACGGCGTACGAAGCGGCCCGCAGCGACATGGCGTACACCCTGCTCACGGACAACGCGGCGGGTTCCCTGTTCGCGGCGGGTGAGGTGGACGCGGTGCTGATCGGAGCGGACCGGATCGCGGCCGACGGTTCGGTGGCGAACAAGGTGGGGAGCTATCCGCTCGCCGTGCTCGCCCGGTACCACCATGTGCCGTTCATCGTGGTGGCGCCGCTGACGACGGTCGACCCGGACACTCCCGACGGGGCGTCCATCGAGGTCGAGCAGCGTCCCGGCTTCGAGGTGACCGAGGTGGCGGCGCCCCACGCGGCGGGAGCAGGGGGTGGGATTCCGGTGGCACCGCTGGGGACACAGGCGTACAACCCGGCGTTCGACGTGACCCCGCCCGAACTGGTGACAGCGATCGTCACCGAGGAGGGAGCGGTCTCGCCCGTGACGGCCGAGGCACTTGCGGAACTGTGCGCCCGGCCTCCGGCTGGGGCTCCGCCGGTGTCGAGCTGACATCGGTGACCGGCACCCCCGTCGAGGACAGGGGCAGACAGTGACGGTCCCGTACGACTATCGTCACCGGCCAGTGACCTCCCTCACCAGGGCGCCTGTCGCTGTTATGAGAATGGGATGATGTCGTTTATGAAGGGACGAGTCCTTGTCGTCGACGACGACACCGCACTGGCCGAGATGCTCGGCATCGTGCTGCGTGGTGAAGGTTTTGAGCCGTCTTTCGTAGCCGACGGCGACAAGGCGCTGGCCGCTTTCCGTGAGGCGAAGCCCGATCTGGTGCTGCTCGACCTGATGCTGCCCGGACGGGACGGCATCGAGGTGTGCCGGCTGATCCGGGCGGAGTCCGGTGTGCCGATCGTGATGCTCACGGCCAAGAGCGACACCGTCGACGTCGTCGTGGGCCTGGAGTCCGGCGCCGACGACTACATCGTCAAGCCGTTCAAGCCGAAGGAGCTGGTGGCCCGGATCCGGGCGCGGCTGCGCAGGTCGGAGGAGCCGGCGCCGGAGCAGCTCACCATCGGTGACCTGGTCATCGATGTCGCCGGGCACTCGGTGAAGCGGGACGGGCAGTCGATAGCACTGACCCCGCTGGAGTTCGACCTGCTGGTCGCGCTCGCCCGCAAGCCCTGGCAGGTGTTCACCCGTGAGGTGCTGCTGGAGCAGGTGTGGGGCTACCGGCACGCGGCTGACACGCGGCTCGTCAACGTGCATGTCCAGCGGCTGCGTTCCAAGGTCGAGAAGGACCCGGAGCGGCCGGAGATCGTGGTGACCGTCCGTGGTGTCGGTTACAAGGCCGGACCGAGCTGACATGTCCGGGGACAGCGCCGCTTCGGTTCCCGGCGGTTCTGGGGCCCGTCCGGGGCGGTCTGTCGGCCGGACGGCGGCGGGTGCGCGCCTGCGGGCGCTGTTCGACGGCGGGCTGCTCGAGGGCGGAGTCCAGGGCAGCCCGGTCCTGCGTCTGTTCCTGCGCTGGGTGCGCCGTCCGCTGCTGCCGTTGATGCGGCTGTGGCGGCGCAACATCCAGCTCAGGGTCGTCGCCACCACCCTGCTGATGTCGCTCGGTGTCGTCCTGCTGCTGGGCTTCGTCGTGATCGGGCAGGTGCGCAACGGCCTGCTCGACGCGAAGGTCAAGGCGTCCCAGAGCCAGGCCACGGGCGGGTTCGCGGTGGCCAAGCAGAAGGCAGACGAGGCGGTCGGCGGGACCGGTGCGGGAGCCGGCGCCGGTGACGGCACGGCGACCGCGGACGGGCGGCAGTCGCAGAACGTCATCCAGTGGATGAGCGACCTCGTGGAGTCGCTGTCCAGCGGCGGCGCGGGCGCCTTCGACGTGGTGACGCTGCCCGTGGGCGACGACAGCGGTGGCGGACGCAGCCCGCGCGGCTCCGGGAACGTCAACCCGACCTCCAGCGTGCCCGCCGCCCTGCGCGAGCGGGTCAACAGCGGTACGTCGGCCGTCCAGAGCAACACGCGGATCGTCTACTACGGCGGCAAGGACTCGCAGCCGGGGCTCGTCATCGGCAAGCAGGTCAACGACCCCAACGGCCGCCCGTACGAGTTGTACTACCTCTTCCCGCTCACGCAGGAGGAGAAGTCCCTGAGCCTGGTGAAGGGCACGCTCGCCACCGCCGGGCTGTTCGTCGTCGTCCTGCTCGGCGCCATCGCCTGGCTGGTGGTGCGGCAGGTCGTCACGCCGGTGCGGATGGCGGCCGGGATCGCGGAGCGGTTGTCGGCAGGGCGGCTGCAGGAGCGGATGAAGGTCACCGGCGAGGACGACATCGCGCGCCTGGGCGAGGCCTTCAACAAGATGGCGCAGAACCTGCAGGGCAAGATCCAGCAGCTGGAAGATCTGTCGCGGATGCAGCGGCGGTTCGTCTCCGACGTCTCGCACGAACTGCGCACGCCGCTGACCACCGTCCGGATGGCCGCCGACGTCATCCACGAGGCGCGCGAGGACTTCGACCCGGTCACCGCGCGGTCGGCCGAGCTGCTCGCCGACCAGCTGGACCGGTTCGAGTCGCTGCTCGCCGACCTGCTGGAGATCAGCCGTTTCGACGCCGGGGCGGCGGCGCTGGAGGCCGAGCCGATAGACCTCAGGGAGGTCGTCCGGCGGGTGGTGAGCGGTGCCGAGCCGCTCGCCGAGCGCAAGGGCACGCACGTACGGGTCCTCGGTGACCAGCAGCCCGTCGTCGCCGAGGCGGACGCCCGGCGTGTGGAGCGGATTCTGCGCAACCTCGTCGTCAACGCCGTCGAGCACGGCGAGGGCAAGGACGTCGTCGTCAAGCTGGCCGCCGCGGGCGGAGCCGTGGCCATCGCGGTGCGGGACTACGGCGTAGGACTGAAACCCGGTGAGGCGACCCGCGTCTTCAGCCGCTTCTGGCGGGCCGACCCGGCACGCGCGCGTACCACCGGCGGTACCGGCCTCGGGCTGTCGATCGCCCTGGAGGACGCGCGGCTGCACGGCGGCTGGCTGCAGGCCTGGGGCGAGCCGGGCGGCGGCTCCCAGTTCCGGCTGACGCTGCCCAGGACGGCGGACGAGCCGCTGCGGGGCTCGCCGATACCGCTGGAGCCCAAGGACTCCCGCCGCAACCGCGGCCTCGACGACGCCGGCCTGCCCCGGGCGGGCGAGGAGAAGCGGGCGACTGTCCCGGTGCAGCAGAACGGCGTCCAGGCGCCCGCGTTGCCGCCGCGGGCGGAGATCACGCCGCGGCTGGCCGCTGCCACCCCGGCCGTCGACCCGACCGCCCTGCCGGGCAACGGCAACGGCGCGCGCGTCGTGCCCCGGCCCACCGGTGGCGCACGGCGTCCGGTCGAGGGGCCCGCCGCACGTCCGGTGCCCGGCGCGAGCGCGGGCCGGCCGGACGCGGCCACGCCGGAGGACTCGACCGAGCCAGGGGAGGCATTTCGTGGCCGCTGACCGCGAGGGGGGCGCACGGCGGCGGTCGTGGCGCGTGGTGGCGTACGCCGCCCTGGGTGTCGTACTGCTGGCCGGTTGTGCCTCGATGCCCGACAGCGGGGACCTGCGGGATGTGGAGTCCACGCCCCGGCAGGACACCGGGGTCCGGGTGTTCGCCATGCCGCCGGCCGACGGCGCCGGTCCGGGCGAGATCATGCAGGGCTTCCTGGAGGCGCTGACCAGCGACGACCCGGGGTACGACACGGCCCGTAAGTACCTGACGGCCGACGCGGCCCGCAGCTGGCGGCCCGAGCAGTCGACCACCGTCCTGGCGAACGGGCCGACCATCGAGACCGACTGCCGTCCCGGCGGCCGGGAGGAGACGAACAGCGTCACCTGCGTGCTGGCCGGCAGCCAGGTCGCCACGGTCGACGAGCAGCAGGCCTACCAGCCCGCCGACGGCACCTACCGCAAGAAGCTGCACCTCACGAAGGATCCGAAGAACGGGCAGTGGCGCATCGACGGGCTGCCCAACGGGGTCGTCATGGGCAAGTCGGACTTCCAGCGGAACTACACGCCGGTCGACAAGTACTACTTCGCCTCCAACGCGTCCGTCGGGGAGAGCGGACAGCCGGTGGCGGTCGCCGACCCGGTGTTCGTCCGCAGCAAGGTCGACCCGATGACCCAGCTGGTCCGCTCGCTGCTGAAGGGACCCACCGCCTGGCTGGGACCGGTGGTCAGGTCGAGCTTCCCGACCGGTACGGCGTTGCAGAAGGGCGTGTCCGGGCTGGCGCCGGACGACCAGAACAAGCTGACGGTGCCGCTGAACCTCAAGGCGTCCCGGGTGGCGCCGGGCAAGTGCACCGAGATGGCGACCCAGATGCTGTTCACGCTGCGGAACCTGGCGCCGACGCTGGACTCCGTGGAGCTGCGGGGGACCGGCGGCGACCGGCTGTGCGAACTGACCGGGGAGCGCGCCGAGTCCGTCGCCTGGCACGGGTCGTCCAAGCGCCCCGATTACCTGTACTTCCTCGACGGCAAGCACCGGATGGTACGGATGCAGACCGGGAGCACCGGGACGGCGTCCGTACCGGTGCCGGGTCCGCTGGGCGAGGGCGGCAGAGGGCTGCAGTCGGTGGCCGTGTCGCGGGACGAGCACACCGCGGCCGGGGTCGCCGACGCGGGCAGAACGCTGTACGTGACGTCGCTGGCGTCGGACGGATCGCTCGGTGAGCCGCTGGTGACCAGCGCCGGTACGACCCCCGACCACCGGCTCGGCACCCCGAGCTGGGACGCCCGCGGCGACCTGTGGGTGCCCGACCGTGACCCGCACCGGCCGCGCCTGTTCGCCCTGGAGCAGGGTGCCGACAAACCGGAGCCGGTCGCCGTCGCGGACCTGTCCGGCCAGATCAAGGACGCGCGGGTGGCCGCCGACGGGGCACGGATCGCGCTGGTCGTGGAGAAGAACGGCAAGCAGTCCCTGTCCATCGGCCGGATCCAGCGCGACGACGGAACCGGGCAGGGCATCTCGGTGGACGGACTGCGGTCGGCGGCACCGGACCTGGAGCAGGTCAGCGCCATCTCCTGGGCCGGGGACAGCAGACTGCTGGTCGTCGGGCAGGAGCAGGGGGGTGTGCAGCAGATGCGGTACGTCCAGGTCGACGGCTCCACCCTCGACGGCCCGGCACCGGGCGCGCTCACCAGCGTCAAGGCGATCGCCGCGTCCGAGGACGAGCGGGTGCCACTGGTGGCCTGCTCGGAGGACGGGGTCGTACGACTGCCGTCCGGGGCGCAGTGGCAGAAGGTCGACAAGGACGGGTCGGCTCCGGTCTATCCGGGCTGAGAGCAGGACGGCTGAGAGCAGGCCGCCCCCCTTCCCGTAGCCGCCCCCCTTCCCGTAGCCGTGCGCCTTCCCGTAGCCGTGCGCCGAGTTGTCCACAGGGCGTTGTCCACAGGGGTGGCCGGCCCGCGGCCGTGTTGGCACAGTGGTGGTCATGCGGGGGTGGTGGCAGGACCTCACCGACCTGGTGCTGCCGGCCGACTGCGCGGGCTGCGGCGCACCTCGTACGGCGCTCTGCCCGCGGTGCCGGGCCGCGCTGCACGGGAGCGCGGCGCGGCGGGTGCGGCCGGTGCCGGAGCCGGCCGGGCTGCCGGTGGTGCACGCGGTGGCTCCTTACGCCGCGGAGGTGCGGGCGCTGCTGCTCGCGCACAAGGAACGGGGCGCGCTGACGCTCACGGGAGCGCTGGGCACGGCACTGGCGGGGGCCGTGCGGGCGAGCCTGGGCGCGGACGGCGGTGCCGGCGCCGGGTCGGCCGGGTGGGCGGGGCGCGGGCCCGTACTGCTGGTTCCCGTGCCCTCCGCCCGGTGGGCCGTACGGGCGCGGGGGCACGATCCGGTGCGGCGCATGGCGCTCGCGGCGGCCGGGGAGCTGCGGCGCACCGGGACGCCGGCCCGGGTGGCGGCCGTGCTGCGCCAACGGCGGGCCGTGGCCGACCAGGCGGGGCTGGACGCGCGGCGTCGTCTGGAGAACCTCGCCGGGGCGCTGGAGGTGAGTCCGGGAGGCGGCCGGCTGCTCGGCACGGGCCGCGTCGTGCTCGTCGACGACCTGATGACGACGGGCGCCAGTCTCGCGGAGGCGGCGCGGGCCCTGCGGGAGACGGGCGTGTCCCGGCGCGAGGACAGGACGGCCGTGTACGCGGCCATAACTCGGGAAGGTAGGGAGGAACGATGGATCGGTGCGCCGCCGGAGAGAGGGGAGTGGGTGCATAGTGCACCGGAAAAGGCGGCGTCGAACGCCCCGCGGCGGATCCTCCATGCCGCCGTGATCGCAGCTCCTCACGATTCTTTTGAAATGAACAGGAACTGATCGTCAACGTGCATCGTTCCAGCTAGTGACAGGGGTAATTCACCTGAATGGAGGTACGCCGCAGTAGAGGGTGACGACATCCGTCCGGGCGAGATATGTTCGGGTGTGAGGAAAGGCGCAGGCCACACCTCTCATATCCGAATGCCGTGCTGTGGGTTTTCCGCAATCACCCGCGCCGGTGGGGTGGAGATCTCGCCCGTGGGGGAGGAGGAGGTGGAAGTCACCGAGTCCGAGGTCCGGTGATCACCGGACCTGGTGCGAAAGGGAGATGCTCCGCCGATACAGCGGAGCGATCCGGGAACGGAGTTCTGCGTGGACATCGTCGTCAAGGGCCGCAAGACCGAGGTGCCCGAGCGGTTCCGCAAGCACGTGGCCGAGAAGCTGAAGCTGGAGAAGATCCAGAGGCTCGATGCCAAGGTGATCAGCCTCGACGTCGAGGTGTCCAAGGAGCCGAACCCCCGACAGGCCGACCGCTGTGACCGAGTGGAGATCACGCTCCGCTCCCGCGGTCCGGTGATCCGGGCGGAGGCAGCGGCCAGCGATCCGTACGCGGCGCTCGACCTGGCGGCGGAGAAGCTGGATGCCCGGCTCCGCAAGCAGCACGACAAGCGGTTCTCGCGCCGCGGCGCGCGCCGGATCTCGGCGGCAGAGGTCCCCGATCACGTCCCGGACGCGGCGACACTGAACGGCAGCGGCCTCCCCGTCCAGGAGGAGGAGACGGACGGAGTGCCGACCAAGAAGATCGGCTCGCTGGAGATCAAGGGTGAAGGACCCCTCGTCGTCCGCGAGAAGACCCACGTCGCCTCCCCGATGACGCTCGACCAGGCCCTGTACGAGATGGAACTGGTCGGCCACGACTTCTACTTGTTCGTCGACTCCGAGACGAAGGAACCCAGCGTCGTCTACCGGCGACACGCCTACGACTACGGCGTGATCCACCTCAGCACCGACCCGATGGTCGCCGAGGCGCAGGCGCAGCCCCCGGCGGCGGGTGGCACGCTGGGCGGCTGATCCACCGGCTGAAGCTGTGCGGGTGCCCCTGGAGCGCGTGTGCGCCCCCAGGGGCACCGGTGTGCGACCACTTCGCGCCCCGCATGTCACCTCGGTGCCGCCCGGGCATGAAATCATGGCCGCACCGGCCCAACCGGTGGGCCGCTGCCTTGGGTTGGCGATGGCACAGGACCACAGGCCACAGCCTTCAGGGGGAGGAACGATGGCGGACACCTTCGGACCGATGCGGGACGGGGACGCCGACGACGATGTCATCGGCAGGGACCCGGACGCGGGCTCGTCGCGCGACGAGCCGATCAGAGTCCTGGTCGTGGACGACCACGCCCTCTTCCGGCGCGGCCTGGAGATCGTGCTCGCGGCCGAGGAGGACATCCAGGTCGTCGGCGAGGCGGGCGACGGGGCCGAGGCCGTCGACAAGGCCGCCGACCTGCTGCCCGACATCGTGCTGATGGACGTCCGCATGCCCAAGCGCGGCGGGATCGAGGCCTGCACCTCCATCAAGGAGGTCGCCCCCAGCGCGAAGATCATCATGTTGACGATCAGCGACGAGGAGGCCGACCTCTACGACGCGATCAAGGCGGGCGCGACCGGATACCTCCTCAAGGAGATCTCGACCGACGAGGTGGCCACCGCCATTCGCGCGGTGGCCGACGGACAGTCGCAGATCAGCCCGTCGATGGCGTCGAAACTCCTCACCGAGTTCAAGTCGATGATCCAGCGCACCGACGAACGCCGGCTGGTGCCCGCGCCCCGGCTGACCGACCGCGAGCTGGAGGTCCTGAAGCTCGTCGCCACGGGCATGAACAACCGGGACATCGCCAAGGAACTGTTCATCTCCGAGAACACCGTGAAGAACCACGTCCGCAACATCCTCGAGAAGCTGCAGCTGCACTCCCGGATGGAGGCCGTGGTCTACGCGATGCGGGAGAAGATCCTGGAGATCCGCTAGCGCCTATCCGAGCAGCCCGGCGAGTTCCCTGCCCAGGGGCTCGCGCAGCTCGGGTGCGTCCACGCGCTCCACGCGGACATTGGTGCAGTTCACCCACGCCGCCGCCTCGACCAGGGCCTGGGCGACGCCCGGGACCGCCTTCGGACCGTCCACGGTGACCTGCTTGGCCACCAGCGTGCGGCCCTCCCGGGCCGGGTCGACACGCCCGACCAGCCGGCTGCCCGCGAGCACCGGCATCGCGAAGTAGCCGTAGACCCGCTTGGGCCGGGGGACGTACGCCTCCAGCCGGTGGGTGAAGCCGAAGATCCGCTCCGTGCGCGCCCGCTCCCAGATCAGCGAGTCGAACGGCGACAGCAGGGTGGTGCGGTGCCGGCCGCGCGGTGGTGCCGCCAGGGCCGCCGGGTCCGCCCAGGCCGGCTTGCCCCAGCCCTCGACCTCGACCGGCACCAGGCCCGAGTCGGCGATCACCGCGTCGACCTGCTCGCCCCTGAGACGGTGATAGTCCGCGATGTCCGCGCGCGTGCCGACACCGAGCGACTCGCCCGCCAGCCGGACCAGACGGCGCAGGCACTCGGAGTCGTCCAGCTCGTCATGGAGCAGTGCGGCCGGGACCGCGCGCTCGGCGAGGTCGTACACCCGCTTCCAGCCGCGCCGCTCCACGCACACCACCTCGCCGTACATCAGCGCGCGCTCCACGGCCACCTTCGTGCCCGACCAGTCCCACCAGTCGTTCGTCTTCTTCGCGCCGCCCAGTTCGGTGGCGGTCAGCGGGCCCTCCGCGCGGAGCTGCTTGATGACCTGGTCGTAGGTGCCGTCGGGGAGTTCGTGGTGCCAGTGCGGCCGGTTGCGGTAGGCGCGGCGGCGGAAGGCGAAGTGCGGCCACTCCTCGATGGGGAGGATGCAGGCCGCGTGCGACCAGTACTCGAAGGCATGGGCGTCCGTCCAGTACGCGGCCTCCACGGCCTTGCGGCCGACCGCGCCCAGCCGGGCGTAGGGCACGAGTTCGTGGGAGCGGGCGAGCACCGAGATCGTGTCGAGCTGGACCGCGCCGAGGTGGCGCAGCACCCCGCGGACGCCCGCGCGCCGGTCGGGCGCGCCGAGCAGGCCTTGAGCCCGCAGGGCGATCCGGCGGGCGTCGTCCGCGGTGAGAGTGGTGGTCGGGCGCGGAAGGGTCGTCATGCGTCGGACGATAGAGGGTGCCACTGACAGCCCGCGACGAGCTGCCCGTTCCTCGGGAACGGCGAACAGGCTCAGGAACGCGCGGGCAGGTACGGGGCCGTGGAGGGCAGGCCCAGGTCCGAGGGGAGCAGGGAGCCGACCCAGCAGTCGCGGCGTACGCCCTTGTTGTTCAGGCCGGAGCGCAGGGTGCCCTCGATGGTGAAGCCCGCGCGTTCGGCGACCGCGCGGGAGGCGTGGTTGCCGACCTCGGCCCGCCATTCGACACGGTCGACGCCCACCTCGGTGAAGATCCACCGGCAGGCGGTGAGCGTGGCCTCCACGACATACCCGTTGCCGCGGTGTTCCTTGGCCGCCCAGAAGCCGACCTCGGCCGTGCCCAGCGAGCGCATCGTCAGGGCGAGCATGGCGGCCAGCTCCCCGCCCGTGAGGAAGACGCCGAAGGTGAAGGTGGAGCCCTCCGACCAGCCGTCCGGGACGATCTGCTCCGTGAAGCCGATCGCGTGCTCCGGCAGATAGGGCGAGGGGACCAGCGTCCAGCGCTGGATGTCGGGGTCCTGCGCCGCCGCGTACACCGCGTCGGTGTCGGCGGGGCCGACCGGGCGCAGCAGGAGACGGTCCGTGGTGAGCGTGACGGGTTCCATCGCCCGATTCTGCTCGGGACAACCCCGGCCGGGCCACGGAATTCAGCGATGGGTGAGCGGCCGATCACGTTTCGCGTAATTCCTCGCGCCGGTGCGGCACTATCCGGTTGCCCCGTCCGTTGTCCTGGCTGAAGCAGCCGTCGGGCCGCCAGGCCTCCCGGCGCAGCCGGGTCCTCGCATACGATGGCCGTTGCTCAGTACGTCAGAAGGAAAACCGACCGTCCCAGGCCCGACCGGCAAGGAGACCAGCCCCCGTGTCCGTCCTCTCGAAGATCATGCGTGCAGGCGAAGGCAAGATCCTGCGCAGGCTGCACCGCATCGCGGACCAGGTCAACTCCATCGAAGAGGACTTCGTCGACCTCTCCGACGCCGAGCTGCGGGCCCTCACCGATGAGTACAGGCAGCGCTACGCCGACGGTGAGAGCCTGGACGACCTGCTCCCCGAGGCGTTCGCCACGGTGCGCGAGGCCGCCAAGCGCGTCCTCGGCCAGCGCCACTACGACGTGCAGATGATGGGCGGTGCCGCGCTCCACCTCGGCTATGTGGCCGAGATGAAGACCGGTGAGGGCAAGACCCTCGTCGGCACGCTGCCCGCGTATCTGAACGCCCTGTCCGGGGACGGCGTCCACCTCATCACGGTCAACGACTACCTGGCCGAGCGCGACTCCGAGATGATGGGCCGCGTCCACAAGTTCCTGGGCCTGAGCGTCGGCTGCATCCTCGCCAACATGACGCCGGCTCAGCGCCGCGAGCAGTACGCGTGCGACATCACCTACGGCACGAACAACGAGTTCGGCTTCGACTACCTGCGCGACAACATGGCGTGGTCGAAGGACGAGCTGGTGCAGCGCGGCCACAACTTCGCCATCGTCGACGAGGTCGACTCCATCCTCATCGACGAGGCCCGTACGCCGCTGATCATCTCCGGCCCGGCCGACCAGGCCACCAAGTGGTACGGCGACTTCGCCAAGCTGGTCACGCGCCTCAAGCGCGGCGAGGCCGGCAACCCGCTCAAGGGCATCGAGGAGACCGGCGACTACGACGTCGACGAGAAGAAGCGCACGGTCGCCATCCACGAGTCCGGTGTCAGCAAGGTCGAGGACTGGCTGGGCATCGACAACCTCTACGAGTCGGTGAACACCCCGCTCGTGGGCTACCTGAACAACGCCATCAAGGCCAAGGAACTCTTCAAGAAGGACAAGGACTACGTCGTCATCGACGGCGAAGTCATGATCGTCGACGAGCACACCGGCCGAATCCTCGCCGGCCGCCGCTACAACGAGGGCATGCACCAGGCGATCGAGGCGAAGGAAGGGGTGGACATCAAGGACGAGAACCAGACGCTCGCCACGATCACCCTGCAGAACTTCTTCCGCCTCTACAAGAAGCTCTCCGGCATGACCGGTACGGCGATGACCGAGGCCGCCGAGTTCCACCAGATCTACAAGCTCGGCGTGGTCCCGATCCCGACCAACAAGCCGATGATCCGCAAGGACCAGTCGGACCTGATCTACCGCACCGAGGTGGCCAAGTTCGAGGCGGTCGTGGACGACATCGCCGAGAAGCACGAGAAGGGCCAGCCGATCCTCGTCGGCACGACCTCCGTCGAGAAGTCGGAGTACCTCTCGCAGCAGCTCAGCAAGCGTGGTATCCAGCACGAGGTGCTGAACGCGAAGCACCACGAGCGTGAGGCGCAGATCGTCGCCCAGGCCGGCCGCAAGGGCGCCGTGACGGTCGCCACCAACATGGCCGGCCGTGGTACGGACATCAAGCTCGGCGGCAACCCGGAGGACCTCGCCGAGGCGGAGCTGCGCCAGCGCGGCCTCGACCCCGAGGAGCACATCGAGGAGTGGGCCGCTGCCTTGCCCGCCGCCCTGGAGAAGGCCGAGCAGGCCGTGAAGGCGGAGAAGGAGGAGGTCGAGGAGCTGGGCGGCCTCTACGTCCTCGGCACCGAGCGGCACGAGTCGCGGCGCATCGACAACCAGCTGCGCGGCCGTTCCGGCCGTCAGGGCGACCCGGGCGAGTCCCGCTTCTACCTGTCGCTGGGCGACGACCTGATGCGCCTGTTCAAGGCGCAGATGGTCGAGCGCGTGATGTCGATGGCCAACGTGCCGGACGACGTGCCGATCGAGAACAAGATGGTCACGCGCGCGATCGCGTCCGCCCAGGCACAGGTCGAGACGCAGAACTTCGAGACCCGTAAGAACGTCCTGAAGTACGACGAGGTCCTCAACCGGCAGCGCGAGGTCATCTACGGCGAGCGCCGGCGCGTCCTGGAGGGCGAGGACCTGCACGAGCAGATCCGGCACTTCATGGACGACACCATCGAGGCGTACGTCCGCGCCGAGACCTCCGAGGGCTTCCCCGAGGACTGGGACCTGGACCGGCTGTGGGGTGCCTTCCGGCAGCTGTACCCGGTGAAGGTCACCATCGAGGAGCTGGAGGAGGCGGCCGGCGACCGGGCCGGTCTGACCGCCGAGTTCATCGAGGAGTCCATCAAGGAGGACATCCACGAGCAGTACGAGGCCCGGGAGGCGCAGCTCGGCTCCGAGATCATGCGTGAGCTGGAGCGCCGGGTCGTGCTGTCGGTCCTGGACCGCAAGTGGCGCGAGCACCTCTACGAGATGGACTACCTCCAGGAGGGCATCGGCCTGCGCGCGATGGCGCAGAAGGACCCGCTGGTCGAGTACCAGCGCGAGGGCTTCGACATGTTCACCGCGATGATGGACGGCATCAAGGAGGAGTCCGTCGGCTACCTGTTCAACCTGGAGGTCCAGGTCGAGCAGCAGGTCGAGGAGGTCCCGGTCGAGGAGGCCCAGCCGGTCGGCGAAGGCGTCCAGGACACGGTGCCGGCGCAGGCGGGCGCGCGTCCCGAGATCCGTGCGAAGGGGCTGGATGTTCCGCAGCGGCGGGATCTGCACTTCTCCGCGCCGACGGTGGACGGTGAGGGCGGCATCGTCGAGCGTGACCTGGAGGAGGACGAGCCGGTGCGGTCCGAGTCGGACGGGCTCACGCGGGCCGAGCGGCGCCGGCAGGCCAAGGGCGGGCGGCGTCGCAAGAAGTAACGGTCGCCTGCGGCGCCTCAGCGGTTGAGCAGGGCCGGGTTCCCTTCGGGGGCCCGGCCCTGCTGCGTTGCTGCCGTGCGGTGGCTGGGCGGGGGTGGGTCCGCTCGCCCGCGCTCGCGGGGTACCTCACCCAGAGGGTGTGCCCCCAGTGCCCACCCGTGCCGCTCCTAGGCCCTGTCGTCAAACTCCCGTCTGCCGCGCGACGCCATGCACGCACTCTCGCCGCACCGGGCCCCGACCCAAGTACATCCAGTACGAGGG
>NZ_JBFATL010000076.1:0-19901 GCF_040678315.1 Streptomyces sp. NPDC052721
CCGGGCCGGGAACGTCCCCGGCCCGGCCGTCGCGTTCCTCAGCGCAGCGTCCGCGCCCAGTCCACCGGCACCCGGCCCGCCGGACCCGGTACCGGCTGCTCGGCGGGATGGCAGTCCGGGGGAGCGAGTTCCGGCCCGGAGCCGTAGAGCTGGTCGGTGCTGAAGTCCCAGAACCAGTCCTCGCCCGGCTCGAAACTCTGGATGATCGGGTGCCCCGTCTCCCGGTAGTGGGCGGTGGCGTGCTTCGACGGGGAGTCGTCACAGCAGCCTATGTGCCCGCACTGCGCGCACCGGCGGAGGTGGAACCACCAGCCGCCCGCCTCCTCGCACTCCACGCAGCCCGTGCCGCTGGGCGCGACGCTGGGGTCGATTCCGTCGATGTCGTTCATACCGGCTCCTCGTCGGGGGTCTCGGCGGTCAGGGGGAGCAGCACCTGGAAGCGGGTGTCGCCGGGTACCGACTCGACCCGCAGGGCGCCGTGGTGCTTGTTGACGACGATCCGCCAGGAGATGTCCAGGCCGAGCCCGGTGCCCTCACCGACCGGCTTGGTGGTGAAGAAGGGGTCGAAGATCCGGTCCTGGATCTCCGGCGGGACACCGGGACCGGTGTCCCGGAACTCGACCAGCAGCTGCTCGTTGTGGAGCGCCGTCCGCACGGTCAGCGTGCCCTGGCCGCCCGCGCTGTTCATGGCCGAGACGGCGTTGTCCACCAGGTTGGTCCACACCTGGTTCAGCTCGGCCGGGTAGGCGGGCACCGGCGGGAGCGTGCGGTCGTACTCCTTGACGACCTCGATGCCCGGACCGATCTTCCCGGAGAGCATCAGCAGCGTGCTGTCGAGGAGTTCGTGCACGTCCACCACCCGGTACGGCGCCCGGTCCAGCTGCGAGTACTGCTTGGCCGCGTCGACCAGGTGCGAGATGCGGGTGGTGGAGTCCTCGATCTCGTTCATCAACAGCTCGGTCTCGATGGTGTAGTTGAGCCAGCCGACCGCGTTGGGCAGGATCTCCTCGTCCACCACTGCCGCGACCTGCTCCAGCCAGTCCACGTCGAGCCCGGCCTGCACGAAGGTGGGCGCCAGCTGCCAGCCGTGGTCGACGCCGTGGTCCTCCAGCCAGTCGCTGAGCGTGTCCTCCCGGTCGCTGGCCTCCAGCGGGCTGAGCGCCGGGGCCTTCGCCACCCGCTCCGCGGTGCGCTCCTGGATCTCGACCAGGCTCGCCAGGACATCGCGGGAGAAGGGGCCCTCGGCGATCAGGCCGAGCTTGTGCCGCATCTTCGCGACCCGCTCCCGCAGGGTCGCGGTGGCCCGGACCGCCGCCGCGGCGGGGTTGTTCAGCTCGTGCGTGAGCCCCGCCGACAGCGAGCCCAGCGCCAGCAGCCGCTCCCGCTGCCCGACCATCGCCTGGGTGTTCTTCGTCCCGAAGAACAGGCCCTCCAGCAGGTGCACGGCCATCGGGAACCACTCGCGCACGACGTCCGCGAAGAGGTCCGCCGGCAGCACGAAGAACCGCGTCGGCTCGGTGACCCGCATGGAGTTGTTGTAGACCTGCCGCACCCGGTCGCCGAGGTACGCCTGCATCGCGCCCCCGTACACCCCGGGCTGGGAGGTCCGGGTGACCTCCACGTCGTCACCGCCGACCCGCCGGGACAGCACGACCGTGCCCTCGATCATCACGAAGAAGCAGGTGGCCGGGTCGCCCTCGGCGTACACCGGGCCGGGCTGGAACAGCTCCACCCGCCCCTGGGCGCACAGCCGGCCCAACTGCTCCTCGCTGAGCTTCTCGAAGAGGAACAGCGAGCCGATCTCCCGCGGGCTGCACGCCACGATCTGCCCGCCGCTCATGACTGCTCCAGATACCGGTGGACGAGCATCACGGCCATGGCTCCCTCTCCGACGGCTGACGCGACACGCTTGGCGGACTCGGCGCGCGCGTCACCCGCCACGAACACCCCGGGGATGCTGGTCTCCAGGTGGTACGGCGGCCGGTCCAGCTCCCAGCCGGCCGGCGGCCGCCCGTCGGCGGTCAGGTCGGGCCCGGCCAGGATGAACCCGCGCTCGTCGCGCAGCACCGTCTCGCCCAGCCAGTCGGTCAGCGGGGCGGCGCCGATGAACACGAACATCCACTGCGCGTCGACCCGTTCCCTCTCCCCGGTCACCGTGTTCCGCAGGGTCAGCTGCTCCAGGTGCTCGGCGCCGTGCGCCTCCTCGACGACCGTGTGGGCGCGCACCGAGATGTTCGGGGCCTCGCCGATCTGCTGGATCAGATAGTGCGACATGGACGCCGACAGGTCCGGGCCGCGCACCAGCAGCGTCACCGACTTCGCGCCCCTCGACAGGTACATGGCCGCCTGGCCCGCCGAGTTGGCGCCGCCGACGATGTACACGTCCTGCCCCTGGCAGGAAGCGGCCTCGGTCAGCGCCGAGCCGTAGAACACCCCGCAGCCGGTCAGGTCGGTGCAGCCCGCCGCCTCCAGCTGGCGGTACTGCACCCCGGTCGCGAGGATCACGCTGTGCGCGGCGATCGCCGAGCCGTCCGCGAACCGTACGACGCGTGCGGCGCCGTTGACCTCCAGGCCCGTCACCTCGCGGGTGGTCAGGATCTCGGCACCGAACTTGGCGGCCTGCCGCCGGGCCCGGTCGGTGAGCTGGGCGCCGGAGACCCCGTCGGGGAAGCCGAGGTAGTTCTCGATCCGGGAGCTCTGCCCGGCCTGCCCGCCGGTCGCCGAGCGCTCCACCAGCACGGTCCGCAGACCCTCGGAGGCCCCGTACACGGCCGCGCCGAGCCCGGCCGGGCCGCCGCCGATCACGACGAGGTCGTAGAAGTCGGCCGTCGGTGTCGTCGCCAGGCCCACGTGCGCGGCCAGTTCGGGCGCCTCGGGCTCGACCAGGACCGTGCAGTCCGGGGTGATCACCAGCGGCAGCCGCTGCCCGTCCTGCCCGGCCGCCGCCAGCAGCCGCCGCCCCTCCGGCTCCTCCACCGAGTACCAGCGGTACGGCACCTGGTTGCGGGCCAGGAACTCCCGCACGTCCGAGGAGCGCGCCGACCAGCGGTGCCCGACGACCTTGGTGCTGGGCACCGGCTTGTAGGCGCTGTTGCGCCACGCGTCCAGCAGGTCGTCCAGGACCGGGTAGAGCTTCTCCTCCGGCGGGTCCCAGGGCTTGAGCAGATAGTGGTCCAGGTCGACCACGTTGATCGCGTCGATCGCCGCGTTGGTGTCCGCGTACGCGGTCAGCAGCACCCGGCGCGCCCCCGGATACACGTCGAGCGCCTGCTCCAGGAACTCGATGCCGTTCATCTGCGGCATGCGGTAGTCGGCCAGGATCACCGCGACGAGGTCACCGCGCAGCTTCAGCTCGCGCAGCGCGTCCAGCGCGGACTCGCCGGACTCCGCGCGCACGATCCGGTACGACTCGCCGTAGCGCCGTCTGAGATCGCGGGCGACGGCACGGGAGACCCCCGGGTCGTCGTCCACGGTCAGGATGACGGTCCGCGCGGTGTCGGCGGCCTGTGCCATACGTCTCCCACCCGAGTGTCGGATCCCCCCGGTCGGTGTCGTGCGGACCACCGCCCCGGTTCCAGGCCATCGTATGTTCGGTCCACCGGGTTCCGCTTGCCCGACGGAGACCGGTACTTGTCTGACAGCGACCATCGAGCGCGTCCGCTGCCGGGGGACTCGGTGCGACGGCTCGTGGGAGAGATCATCATGACGGTGCGCGCCTTTGCCCGACAGCGGGCACCCGGAACCCGAGGACGCGACAACGAGGAGGCCCACGGATGACACGCCCGATCACGGCAGGGGTGGACGGTACGGCGGAGAGCCTGGCCGCGCTGGACTGGGCGGCCCGGGAGGCCGTACGCCGGGGGCTGCCGCTGCGGCTCGTCCATGCCTGGCGGTACTCCGAGGCGCTGGCCACCGCCGACCGGGACACCCAGCGCGGGTGGGTCTCGTCGGGCGTCGCGGAGGCCGTGCGCACCGTCTCCGAGCGGCACCCCGAGCTGACGGTGACCACCGACGTGGTGGAGGGTGCGGCCGCGCACGCGCTGGCCGACGCGGCGGCCGGGGCCGAGATGCTGGTGCTCGGTTCGCGCGGCCACGGACCCGTCGTCGGGTTCCTGCTGGGCTCGGTCGGCCAGCAGGTGATCGCGGAGGCGACCCGGCCCGTGGTCCTGGTGCGCGCCGGGGACCAGCCGGCGGCGGAGGCGGCCGGCCGGGACGTCGTGGTCGGCCAGCACGGCGGCCCCGAGGACAGCGCGGCGGCGCTGCGGTTCGCTTTCGAGACGGCCGCGGCCCGTGGCGCCGCCGTCCGGGCCGTCCGGGCCTGGACCCTGCCGCCGGTCTTCGCCTACAGCCCCGGTTCGCTCAAGCTGCTGGACGACGCGGGCGGTCTCGAACCGTACGAGAAGCAGGCGCTGGCCGATGCCCTCCAGCCGTGGCGGGAGCGGTTCCCCGAGGTGCCCGTGGCCGAGCACGTCGAGATGGGCAGCGCCGGCCAGGTGCTGCTGTCCATGGCCGGCCGGGCCCAGCTGATGGTCGTCGGGCGCCGGGCGCGCCGTACGGCCGTCGGCGCCCGGATCGGCTCGGTCGCGCACGGGGTGCTGCACCACGCCGACTGCCCGGTGGCCGTGGTCCCGCACGAGTGACCTACACCGGGCCGGCCGTCTCCAGGCCGGCCCGGGCCCTGGGCAGGACGTTCTCGATGTAGTCCTTGACGGCGGTGTCGAGGCCTATGTCGTGCTGCGCGCGCTCGGACAGGTACCAGCGGTGTTCGAGGAGTTCGTGGTAGATCTCGGCCGGGTCCATGGAGCCGCGCAGCTCCGGCGGCACCGCCCGCACGGTCGGCCGGAACACGTCCCGCACCCAGCGGTGGGCGAGCACCTCCGGGCGGGCGGCCAGGGGATCGCCGGGCGCGTAGTCGTCCTGGGTGGCCATCCAGCTCTCCAGGTCGTTCAGCAGCCGCCGGGCCTGGTTCTCCTCGGCGTCCAGGCCGGTCAGCCGGAGCAGCTGCCGCTGGTGGTGGCCGGCGTCGACGACCTTCGGCACGAAGGTGACGGTGTCGCCGTTGGAGGAGTGCTCGATCTGCATCTCGGCGACGTCGAAGCCGAGGTCGTTCAGGCGGCGGATCCGGCGCTCGATGTAGTGGTACTTGCCCGCCGGGTACACCGAGGTGCGGGTCAGCTCCTGCCACAGCCCCTGGTAGCGGGTGCAGATCTCGTGGCCGAACTCGACCGGGTCGACGGACGGGTGCAGCGCGCCGGACGCCTCCAGGTCCAGCAGCTCACCGCTGATGTTCACGCGGGCCAGCTCCAGGTCGTACTCCCGCTGCCCCGGGCTGAGCCGGGGGTGCAGGTCGCCGGTCTCGGCGTCGACCAGATAGGCCGCGTAGGCGCCCGCGTCCCGCCGGAACAGGGTGTTGGACAGCGAGCAGTCGCCCCAGGCGAACCCGGCGAGGTGGAGGCGGACCAGCAGCACGGCGAGGGCGTCCATGAGCCGGTGCATGGTCGCCGGGCGCATGGTCGTCTCGAACATCGACCGGTACGGCATCGAGCCGCGCAGATGCCGGGTGACGAGCGCGGGCTCCAGCGGGGCGCCGGAGGGGTCGGTGCGGCCGGTGACCACGGCGAGCGGGTCTACGGCGGGGATGCCGAGCCGGTCCAGGTCGCGCAGCAGCTCGTACTCGCGCAGCGCGGGCCGCTCGGCCAGTTCCTTGACGGCGATCACCTCGTCGCCGGCGTGGGCGTAGCGCACCACGTGCCGGGAGATGCCGCGGGGCAGCGGCACGAGGTACTCCTCGGGCCACTCCTCCAGCGGGGTGTCCCAGGGGAGGGCGAGCAGGAGAGCGGGGTGCTCCGGGTTCGTGGCGCTGATCTGCAAGGCCATGGCACGAACCCTAAGGCCCCGCGCGCCTGTTCGAGGAGGCCGGTCCCTGCGGGAGGCTCGGCGCGCTTCGGGCGGACCCGTGCTCCGGGCGGCCCGGCCCCTGCGGGAAGCCGGGCGTGCTTCGGGAGGGCCCGGTCCCTCCGCGCGGTCCGGCGCTCCAGGCGGCTCGGGCCCTCCGCGCGGTCGGGTCCCTGTGGGAGGCTCGGTGCGCTTCGGGCTGGTCCGGTCCCGGTGGGGGGGCTCGGTGCGCTTCGGGCGGACCGGTTCCTCCCGGCGGCTCGTTCGTCTAGGACGCCCGTTCCCTGGCCTGCTCGGCCGCGGCCCGCACCGAACCGTGGTGGGCCGGTCCGTGGCCGGGCAGCAGGATGTCGCCGTCGAGCGCGCCGACCACGTCCAGGGAGGCCAGCGTCCGCGCGCGGTCGTGGTGGAAGAAGTCGGGCAGCAGCTGCGGGCCCTTGATCCGGGAGGTGGCGTGCCCGCTGACCAGGGCGTCCCCGGAGATCACGATGCCGGCGTCGGGCAGGTGGTAGACGCAGTGGCCGTCCGTGTGGCCGGGGGTGTGCACGGGGACCGGCCGCCCCGGCAGGTCGAGCGCTCCCTCGGCGGGGAACGGCTCGGGCGCCGTGACGGGGTGCTGTTCCGTGCCGCCCACGCGGATCACGTGCACCGCCCAGGGCAGCACGCCGGGCCGCCAGGCGTTGCGGACCACGTCGGCGATGCTCGCCTGCTGGAGGAACTCGCGCCGGGCGTGCGGGACTTCGGCCGGGTGGAGATGTACCGGGGTGCCGTGCGTGGCGCGCAGGTACTCGGCCGAGCCGAGGTGGTCGTTGTGCGCGTGGGTGATGAGGACGGCGGCGACCGCGTCCGGTGAACTCCCGACCTCCGCCAGTGACTCCAGCAGCCCGGGCCGGTCGCCGGGATACCCGGTGTCCACCAGCGTGACGGCGTCGCCGTCCTTGAGGATCACCCAGTTGGTGTTGTGGCCGTGCACCAGATAGGTGCCGTCGGCGACTTGTCTTACCTCTGCCCGCATGATCTCTCCGAGCCCTCGCGGCGGATCGTCGGGGGACAGCCAACCAGATGGGAGACCGTCGTGCGCGGGCGGGCCCGGTCGTCAGTGCACACCGTGCGGGCGGAACTGGATGCTGATGCGCGGTCCGGTGGCCCGGCTGCTCTTGGGGACGCAGTGTTCCCAGGTGCGCTGGCAGGAGCCGCCCATCACGATGAGGTCGCCGTGGCCGAGGGGGCGCCGGACCGCCGTAGCGCCTCCGCCGGCCGGCCGCAGCAGCAGGTCGCGGGGTTCGCCGACGGAGAGGATCGCGACCATCGTGTCCTCGCGGGAGCCCCGGCCGATCCGGTCGCCGTGCCAGGCGACGCTGTCCCGGCCGTCGCGGTAGTAGCACAGTCCGGCGGTGGTGAACGGCTCGCCCAGCTCCTCGGCGTAGTGCCGGGACAGGGCGGTGCGGGCCTCGTCGAGGATGGGGTGGGGCAGCGGGTCCCCGGCCTGGTAGAAGGCGAGCAGGCGGGGCACGGCCACCACGTTGTCGTACATCTTGCGGTGCTCCGCCCGCCACGGCACCTCGGCCGCCAGGTGTTCGAACAGGTCGTCGGCACCGCTCAGCCAGCCCGGCAGTACGTCGATCCAGGCGCCCGAGCCCAGCTCGGTCCGCCGCAGCCCGTCGAGCGGGCCGAGCCGCAGCTCGTCGGTCTGGTCGAACAGGGAGCCCTGGAGGTGCGTGGACATGGGTCCAGCGTACTCCTTAATCGAAAATGCGTTCCATTTGATCAGCGGGCCTCCCGAGGCTTTCGATACATCGGTGTATCCGATACATTCGCGTATCGAACGTGGGAGGGCAGCCATGGAGACGGCCGGACGCGTCACCCGGCGCCGGGTCCGCACCCGCGCCCGGCTCCTCGACGCCGCGTTCGCGGTGTTCGCGGCCAAGGGCTACGGGCGTGTCTCCATCGAGGAGGTCTGCGACGCGGCCGGATTCAGCCGGGGTGCCTTCTACTCGAACTTCGCCACCCTGGACGAGCTGTTCTTCGCGCTGTACCAGGAGCGCGCCGACCTCATCGCCGCCCAGGTGGCCGACGCGCTCGCCCAGGACGGGCCCGACCTGGACGTGCCCGCCTCCGTGGACCGGGTCACCGAGGTGCTGCTGCTCGACGTCGACTGGCTGCTGGTGAAGACCGACTTCCTGGTGCACGCCGCCCGGAACCCGGCCGTCGCCCGCGCCCTCCTCGACCACCGCGCCCGGCTCCGGCAGGCCATCGCCGACCGGCTCGCCCGGGCCCGGGGCCACACCGCGCTGCCCGCCGTGCTCGGTGACGTCGACGGCGCCGCGCACGCCGTCGTCGCCGCGTACGACGGGGTCACCACCCAACTGCTGCTGGACCGGGACGTCGAGGCCGCCCGGGCCTGGCTGAAACAGCTGCTCACCGCGCTGCTCACGGACGGCAGCCGCACCCCCGCCACATGAGCACAGCCGGAACGGCACCGTCGTACGAGCACGCGCACCGGCACGGGCCGGTACCGAGCACCGTCAGGAAGGACACAGTCGTCATGGACGCGGACGTCATCGTCGTCGGAGCGGGCCTCGCCGGCCTGGTCGCGGCACACGAACTCACCAGCCGGGGCCGCCGGGTGGCCCTGGTCGACCAGGAGAACGCCGCCAACCTCGGCGGCCAGGCGTTCTGGTCCTTCGGCGGGCTCTTCCTCGTGGACTCGCCCGAGCAGCGCCGCCTCGGCATCAAGGACTCCTTCGCCCTCGCCTGGAGCGACTGGCAGGGCAGCGCGCAGTTCGACCGGCTCGCCGACGAGGACTCCTGGGCGGTGCGCTGGGCCCGCGCCTACGTCGAGTTCGCGGCCGGCGAGAAGCGGTCCTGGCTCCAGGGACACGGCATCGAGCTGCTGCCCACGGTCGGCTGGGCCGAGCGCGGCGACCTGCGGGCGGACGGGCACGGCAACTCCGTGCCCCGCTTCCACATCGCCTGGGGAACCGGCACCGGCGTGGTCGAGCCCTTCGTGCGGTACGCCCGGCAGGCCGCCCGGGACGGGCTGCTGACCTTCCACCACCGCCACCGGGTGGACGAGCTGGTCATCGAGGGAGGCACGGCACGCGGCGTGCGCGGCACCGTCCTCGCCCCCGACGACGCCCCGCGCGGCGTCGCCTCCAGCCGCGACCGCGCCGGCGACTTCGAACTCACCGCCCAGGCCGTGGTCGTCACCACCGGCGGCATCGGCGCCGACCACGACATCGTCCGCCGCTACTGGCCCGAGCGGCTCGGCACGCCCCCCGCCGAGATGGTCACCGGCGTCCCCGCCTACGTCGACGGCCGCATGCTCGACATCAGCGCCGAGGCCGGCGTACGGCTCGTCAACCGCGACCGCATGTGGCACTACACCGAGGGCCTGCGGAACTGGGACCCGATATGGCCCGGCCACGGCATCCGCATCCTGCCCGGCCCGTCCTCCCTCTGGCTCGACGCCCTCGGCCGCCGGCTGCCCGATCCCTGCCTGCCCGGCTACGACACGCTCAGCACCCTCAGGTACCTGCGCACCACCGAGGACATCGCCGGGTACGACCACTCCTGGTTCATCCTCACCCGGAAGATCATCGAGAAGGAGTTCGCGCTCTCCGGCTCCGAGCAGAACCCCGACATCACCGCCAAGGACCGGGGGGCCGTGCTGCGTGACCGGCTGCTCGGCAAGGGCGCCCCCGCACCCGTGCGGGCCTTCCTCGACCACGGCGCCGACTTCGTCACCGCCGGGAACCTGGAGCAGCTGGTCGAGAAGATGAACGCCCTGACCGGGAAGCCGCTGCTGGACGCGGCCGAGGTGCGCCGCCAGATCGAGGCCCGCGACCTGCAGATCGCCCACCCCTACAGCAAGGACGCCCAAATCCAGGGCATCCGCAACGCCCGCCGCTACATCGGCGACCGGCTCGGCCGCGTCGCCGCCCCGCACCGCCTCCTCGACCCCGCCGCGGGCCCCCTCATCGGAGTCCGGATGCACGTGCTGACCCGCAAGACCCTCGGCGGCATCCAGACCGACCTGGACTCCCGGGCGCTCGGCACCGACGGCACGCCGGTCGAGGGGCTGTACGCGGCCGGCGAGGTCGCCGGGTTCGGCGGTGGCGGTGTCCACGGCTACAACGCCCTGGAGGGCACCTTCCTCGGCGGCTGCCTGTTCTCGGGCCGCGCGGCGGGCCGGCACGCGGCCCGGCACACCGGCTGACCTCAGCCGTTCAACAGCTCCGCGAGGACGTGCGCGTGGCTCTCCTCGGTCTTCTTGGACGCCGTGAGGAGGGTCACCGTGCCCTTGCGGGCCGACTTCCTGAGGCGGTCCAGCAGTTCGGCGGCCCGGGGGGCTTCCAGCTCCTGCTCGTACCGGCTCCTGAACTCCTCGTATGAGCCCCCGCCGTGATACCACGTGCGCAGCTCGCTCGACGGGGTCAGTTCCTTCGGCCACTCGTCCACGTGCGCCGCGTCCTTGGCGACACCACGCGGCCACAGCCGGTCGACCAGGACGCGCAGGCCGTCGTCGGGCTCGGGCGGTTCGTAGATCCGGCGCACACGCACGCTCACGGTCGGGCCCCTCTCGGGTCGTGGACGGTTGTGCGAGCGTACTGCGCCGCGACCCGCCCACCCGGCGGCGACGCGGCACGACTTGACCGGAACAAGGGGGAAACCGGGCCCGCACGGCGCCTACTCTGACGGCCAGTCGATCACCGGCCACTTCCGAGGAGCGCATGTGACGCCACCCCGCAGACAGCCCGCCCGACGCCGTACCGCCGTCCTCGCCACCGTCCCCGTCGCCGTGGCCGCCCTCCTCGGCGCCGCCGGACCCACGGCCCCGGGCACCACCGGAGCGCCCGGCGCGGGCGACCCGTACTTCCCGCTCAGCGGCAACGGCGGCTACGACGTCCGCCACTACGACCTGACGCTGTGTTACGACACCTCCTCCCGCCGTCTGGACGCCACCGCGGTGCTCACCGCCCGCGCCACCCAGCGGCTCACCCGCTTCGACCTCGACCTCAGGGGCCTGAAGGTCACCGCCGTCACCGTCGACCGCACGAAGGCGGCCTTCCGGCGCGACGGCCAGGAACTCGTCGTCACCCCGCGCCACGCCCTGCGCGCCGGCCAGGAGTTCCGCGTCACGGTCGCCTACCAGGGCACTCCCAGGCCGGTCACCGACCCCGACGGCTCGGCGGACGGCTGGATCCCCACCGACGACGGCGCGTTCGTCGCCGGCGAGCCGCAGGGCGCGATGACGTGGTTCCCGGCCAACGCCCACCCCAAGGACAAGGCGTCGTACGACTTCACCCTCACCGTGCCCGAGGGGCGCACCGCCGTCGCCAACGGCGTCCTGCTCGGACAGCGCACCGCCCACGGGAAGACCACCTTCCGCTGGCGGGAGACCCAGCCCATGGCCGCCTACCTGGCGACCGCGACCATCGGGAAGTTCCAGGTCGAGCGGTACACCACCCGCGACGGCATCCAGGTGTACAACGCCGTGGACGCCCGCGAGGCCCGCGCCGCCGCGCCCGTGCTGAAGAAACTGCCCTCCGTGCTGGAGTGGGAGAGCGAACTGTTCGGGCCGTACCCGTTCCGGGCCGCCGGCGCCATCGTCGACCACGCCCCGGACGTCGGCTACGCCCTGGAGACCCAGACCCGGCCGGTCTACGACTCCGCACCCGGCCTCGACACCCTCGTCCACGAGAGCGCCCACCAGTGGTTCGGCGACTCCGTCACCCTCACCGCCTGGAAGGACATCTGGCTCAACGAGGGCTTCGCCACCTACGCCGAGTGGCTCTACGACGAGCAGCACGGCGGCCGGAGCGCCCAGCAGGCCTTCGACTCCCTCTACGCCCGCCCCGCGAGCGACGGCTTGTGGGACTACCCGCCCGGCGACCCGGGCGGCGGCGAGAACATATTCGGCACGCCCGTCTACGCCCGCGGCGCCATGGCCCTGCACGAACTGCGCCGGGCCGTCGGCGACCGGGACTTCTTCCGGATCCTGCGCGCCTGGGCGACCGGGCACCGCGGCGGACACGGGACCACGGCCCAGTTCGTCAGGCTCGCCGAGAAGACTTCGGGAAAGCGGCTGGACGGGCTGTTCCACACCTGGCTCTACACGCCGGGCAAACCGGACCGCCCCTGAACTCCGGCCGGTTCCCCGTCCCGCAGGCCCGACGCTGACCGGTTCCAAACAACTGCCGGTCAAGATCGGCTCATGATCCGACGCAGAACCGCCGTCGCTCTCCTCGCCTCCCCGCTGCTGCTCACCGGCTGCGGCGGCGGAGCCGAGGCGACCGAACGCCGGACCCCGGCCCGCCGTCCGGCACCGGCACCCACCCCTGGCACCGCCACGCCGCCGGCCCCCCGCGGCATACCCGGCCTCGGGCCGGAGCGGACCGCGGCGATACCCGAGCGCTGCACGCAGGCCGTCGTCGTCACCGGGCGCGGTGAGAACTCCCCGCTCTGCACCGTCGTCCTGCACCAGCGCACCCCCACCGGCTGGCAGGCCGGACCCGCCTGGCCCGCCCACAACGCGCTGCGCGGCTGGAGCGCCCACCACATGCTCGGCGACCTGCGCTCCCCGCTCGGCGTGTACACCCTCTCCGACGCGGGCGGTCTGCTCCCGGACCCCGGCAGCAAGCTCCCGTACCACCGCTCCGGCGGATTCCACTCGCCCGGCACCGGCTTCAAGGGAGAACCCCTGGAGGGCTCCTTCGACTACGTCATCGCCATCGACTACAACCGCGCTCGCGGCACCTCGCCCCTGGACTGGACCCGGCCCCTCGGCCCGGGACGCGGCGGGGGAGTGTGGCTGCACGTCGACCACGGCGGACCCACCCACGGCTGCGTCAGTGTCGCCAAGGCGCACATGAAGGACCTCCTGCGCACCCTCGACCCCGGCCGGCACCCGGTCGTCGTCATGGGGTACGCCGACTGGCTCGCGCACTGAGCCGCTTAGGATCCGAACTCGTGTGCGCACATGTGCTGGTCGCCGAGGACGACGAGAAACAGGCCGAACTGCTCCGCCGCTCGCTGCTGGCCGAGGGCCACACCGCCACGGTCGTGCACGACGGCGCGGCGGCGCTCGACGCCGCCCGCCGGCTGCGGCCCGACCTCGTCGTCCTCGACCTGATGCTCCCGGTCCTCGACGGCTTCGGCGTGTGCCGGGCGCTGCGCGCCGGCCCGGAGCAGCCGGACATCCCCGTCGTCATGCTCACCGCCCGCTCCGCCGAGGACGACGTACTGCTCGGCCTCGACGTCGGCGCCGACGACTACCTCACCAAGCCGTACAGCCCGCGCGAGCTGATGGCCCGTATCCGTACGGTCCTCAGGCGCAGCGGGCGGGGCGTCGGCGCCCGGGACGACGACCCGGTCGTCCGGGCCGCCGGGATCAGCGTCGACCCGGTACGGCACGAGGTGCGCTGCGACGGCGCGCCGGTGGAGTGCACCCCGGCCGAGTTCCAGATCCTGCTGGCCATGGCGGGCGAGCCGGAGCGGGTGTTCACCCGGCGGCAACTGCTGCACTGCACCCGCGGCTTCGACCGGGCCTCCACCGAACGGGCCGTCGACGTGCACATCATGAACCTGCGCCGCAAGATCGAGGCCGACCCGCGGCGGCCGGTGCGGCTGCTGACCGTGTTCGGCGTCGGCTACAAGCTGAGCGGCACCCGGCGGTGAGGCGCCGGATCCCGGTGCGCAAACGGCTGGTCGTCCGGCTGCTGTTCGTGTCCGCGCTGATCGCCGTCTGTTCCGTGGCGGCCACCGCCTGGCTCGCCGTGACCACCACCACCAGCGCCCTGAAGGAGGAACAGGGGCAGGACCTCGCCGCCGACAACCGCATCCTCGCCCAGCTCAGCGGCTACGCCGCCACCCACTCCGACTGGGCGGGGGTCCGGCCCACCCTGCGGGAGCTGGCCGCCCGCACCGGACGCCGGATCGCCCTCACCACCGCCGACCGGACCCTGGTCGCCGACTCCGCGCCCCGCGGCACCCCGCTGCCGCCCCGGCCCGCCGCCACCGTCGACCCGCTGCGCACCGACACCTACACCGAGACCGGCGCCCAGCTCAGCGGCATCGACCCGCGCGTGGTCGGCCCCTACCGGCTGCCGGCCGCGGAACGCGCCAAGCTGGACGCGCTGGCCACCCAGCGCAAGCGGTGCTACGAGCGGTACGGCCTGCAGGCCACCGTCGAACGGACCGAGAGCGGGCGGCCGGTGGTCACCGTCGCGGACGGCGCCGATCCCACCGCATACGGCGCCGACGTGTGCGAGGACGGCCGGCTCAACACCCCCACCGCCACCGAGCAGAAGGCCCTCAAGGCCCTGTCCGACCTGGTGCGGCCCTGCCTGCGCCAGGACGGACTGGACCTCGGCGGACGGCTGCCTCTCACCTTCGACCCCAGCGGCAAGGACCCGTTCGGCGGCGGATTCCTGGTCGCCAAGTACGCCAAGCTCGGCATCGGCGAGGCCGCGCGGATCGCCCAGCGCTGTGTCCAGACCGCCCGCCGCACCCAGCTCCAGCCCTATGTCGCCCCGGTGGCCGAGCTGTTCCTCGGCATCGGCGACCAGAACCCGGCCCGCTTCGACATGTCACCGGCCAACAAGGCCAAGGTGGTCGGCGTGGCCGGTCTGGTCCTCGCCGTCACCGTCGCCGTGACCGCCGTCGTCGCCGTACGGCTGGTACGGCCGCTGCGCGCGCTCACCCTCGCCGCGCAGCAGCCGCCCGAACTGCACGTGCGCGTGCCGGTCACCACCCGGGACGAGACCGGCATCCTCGCCGAGGCCTTCAACGACCTCACCGAGCGCCGCGCCCGCCTGGAGGCGCAGCGCAAGGCCATGGTCAGCGACATCGCGCACGAGCTGCGCAGCCCGCTCACCAACATCCGGGGCTGGCTGGAGGTCGTCCGGGACGGTGTCGTCGCCCCCGACCCGGCGCTGCTGGACTCGCTGCACGAGGAGGCGCTCGTCCTCCAGCGGATCATCGACGACCTCCAGGACCTCGCCGCGGCCGACGCCGGCACCCTGCGCCTGCACCGGGAGCCGCTGCGGGCCGGTGACCTGCTCGACCAGGTCGCCGCCGCCCACCGCGTCGCCGCCGACGCCGCCGGGGTCGCCCTGCGCACCGAGGCCGACGCCGCCGCCTGGCTGGAGGCCGACCCGGTGCGGATGCGGCAGGCCCTCGGGAACCTGGTCTCCAACGCGCTGCGGCACACCCCCGCCGACGGCACCGTCACGCTCGCCGCCCGCCGGGACGGCGACGAGGCCGTGCTCACCGTCACCGACACCGGCTCGGGCATCGCGCCCGAGGACCTGCCGCACGTCTTCGAACGGTTCTGGCGCGCGGAGAAGTCCCGCAGCCGCCGCACCGGGGGCAGCGGGCTCGGCCTGCCGATCGTCCGCCACCTGGTGGCCGCCCACGGCGGCACGGCCGGGGTCGCGAGCGAGCCGGGGGCGGGAACGGTGTTCACCCTGCGGCTCCCGGCCGCGCCGCCGCCCGGCGACGAGCCCTGAGAGCGGCCACGGGCCCCAGAGCGGAACACCGGGATCCGATTTCTGGCGCGCGCCGGGGGTACTCCGGTCGCGCGGACGCAGCACAGGGAGGCAGAGGGAGGTCATGCCATGAGCGGACCGGACGACCTGCCGGTCATGTCCTCGCTGGCCGAAGTGGCCCGCCTGGTGGAACGGCACCAGGGTCTGTACGTGCGCTGGTCCAAGGGGCCGGGCACCGACCTCGACGACGTCTCCAGCACCGACGAACTGACCGGCGTCCCCATGCCCGGGCTGTCCGCCAACCCGCTCGACGTGGAGAACTGGTGGGAGGACCGGTCGGTGGAGCTGTGGGTGGCGCGCCGCCTCTACGACTACGCGCACCTGCCGCACGACAAGGGCCCCGGCGTGCGCCCCTGGGTCCTGCGGGGCCGGGAGACGGGCCGGGGCCCCGACAACGAGCCGCTCGTCGCCGACGTCGAGCCGCTGTGCTGGATCGCCGACCAGGTGATCGACGCGGCCCGGGACGAGGTGGCCCGGCAGGAGCGGGAGTGGGGGACCCTGCGCCGCGGTGGCCGCTGAGCCCCTCCCGGGCCCGCCGGGCCGTCGGTCAGCCGGAGCGCTGCCGGGAGCGGGCGCGACGCCGCAGCGCCCGGCGTTCCAGCTCCGTCGTACCGCCCCAGACCCCGATGCTCTGGCCCGTGTCCAGCGCCCAGTCCAGGCACTGCTCCCGGACCGGGCAGCGCCCGCACACCGCCTTGGCCTGCTGGGCCTGCACCTGCGCGGGTCCGGTGGTGCCGATCGGGAAGAACAGATCGGGGTCCTCGTGGCGGCACGCGGCGTGGTCGCGCCAGTTGTCCATCGGAATCTCCTGGTTCGGATCGAAGTCGTCCGTGCCCTGTCCCATGCGTCGCCGACGGGTCGTCGGCGGTCCGCACGCGTTCTCCGGTCTCGGGTGACCGGTCGAGAGGGCGTGAAACGGCGCAACGGGCGGAGATCGGGTGACGAGCGCGTGGCGGTCACCCCGGGCGGCGCCGGCCCGGCGGAGCGTACGCGGTCAACAGGCCGGGCAGCGGGGCACAAACGACACCGGACCGCCCGACCGGGCACCGGCGGCGGGGAGTTCGAACCGGCCGACCGCCTCACCCCCGGGGACCACGCTCCTGGGCAAGGGCCGTGCGGTGTCGGCGAGGTGACGGGTTGCCGGGGGAGGGCACACACGGGGTCCGGCGCCGGACCGGTACAGCGCCCGGGTTCCGGCGGGCTGCCCGGGTCTGCCGGTCTTCAGGGCCGTTGTGCGGTACGGCGGTACGGCGTCTGGGCCCCGCTGGGCTTCAGCGGCGCAGCGGCGCAGTGTGCCGGTCCCGCCGGGGCAGCGGGGGAGCGGTACTTGAGGGCCGCGTCCCGGTCCCGCCGGCCTTCGGCCGTCAGCCGCGCAGCGTTTCCGATGCCGTCGCAGTCACCGCCTCGGCCAGGGACGCCAGTGCGGGGGAGTCGAGCTTCCACTGCTGCCAGTACAGCGTGAGGTCCATCCACTCGCCGGGGGCGAGCACGACCAGCCGCCCCCGGTCGAGCAGCGGGCCGGCCTGCACCTCCGGGACCATGCCCCAGCCGAGCCCCCGGGCGACCGCGTCCAGGAACCCCTCCGAGGTGGGCACGTGGTGCCGGAACGGGCCGGCGGAGGCACGGCCGAGCCGGCGGGCGAACCCGTCCTGGAAGTCGTCCTTGCGGTCGAAGACCACGACGGGCGCCCGGGACAGCGCCTCCGGCAGGGACCGGCCGTCGAGGTGGGCCGCGGTGAACTCGGGGGCGGCGACCGGCAGATAGCGCATCCGGCCCAGCGGACGGACCGTGCAGCCGGGCACCGGGTCGGGGGAGGAGGTCACCGCCGCCATCACCAGACCCTCGCGCAGCAGCGCCGCCGTGTGGTCCTCGTCCTCCCGGTGCAGCTCGTAGCAGAGGCCCGGGACGCGGGTCAGGGCCGGCAGGAACCAGGTCGCCAGCGAGTCCGCGTTCACCGCGACCGACACCCGCGTCGGCTCCCCGGTGCCGTTCAGCCCCAGCTCGCCCCAGGCGTCCCGCTCCAGGCGGGCGAGCTGCCGGGCGAACCGTACGAGCACCGCGCCGGACTCCGTGGGCCGTACCGGTTTGGTGCGCTGGAGCAGCACCCGGCCGGTGCGCTGTTCGAGGGCCTTGACCCGCTGGCTGACCGCCGACGGTGTCACGTGCAGTGCGGCGGCGGCGGCGTCGAAGGTGCCCTCGTCCACCACGGCGAGCAGCGTCCGCACCTGCTCGAGAGGCAACTCTGTCATCACAAGTACTAATGCTACGTAAAAATCATTAGCTGTACTTGGGGTATGGACTTTTCTAGCGTCGACGGCATGAACCACGCCCTGACCGCCGCGGTCGCCGGATTCGGCACCGGCCTCTCCCTGATCGTCGCCATCGGCGCCCAGAACGCCTTCGTCCTGCGGCAGGGGGTGCGCCGGGACGCCGTTCTCGCCGTCGTCGGCATCTGCGCCCTGTCCGACGCGGCGCTCATCGCGCTCGGTGTCGGCGGTGTCGGCGCGGTCGTGGTCGCCTGGCCCGGCGCGCTGCGGGCGATCGGGATCGTCGGCGGTGTGTTCCTGCTCTGCTACGGCGCCCTGGCCGCCCGCCGGGTGCTCAGGCCCGGCACCGGGCTGCGCGCGGAGGGCGAGGCGGCCGGCTCGCGCCGCCGGGCCGTGCTCACCTGCCTGGCGATGACCTGGCTGAACCCGCACGTCTACCTGGACACCGTGTTCCTGCTGGGCTCCCTGGCCGCCGACCGGGGCCCGCTGCGCTGGACGTTCGGGCTCGGCGCCGCTCTCGCCAGCCTGTGCTGGTTCGCCGCGCTCGGCTTCGGCGCCCGGCTGCTCGGCAGGTTCCTGGCCCGGCCCGGCGCCTGGCGGGTCCTGGACGGCCTGGTCGCCCTGACCATGCTGGCCCTCGGCGCGACCCTGGTCGCCGGATCCTGAGACAAACCGGTTCGTCGCGCACAGGAGTTCCTGGGACAGTTAGGCTCTCGAAGCGAAAAGATGTAACAAGCAACCAGGACATCCGTGGACACGAGCGAGAGCAGCAGCCCCCAGACCGGCCGGCCCGACACCGAGGCGCCGGTGGCCGAGGACCCGCCCCGGCGCGGCTGGCGCCGCTGGGCGATGGACACCCGCCCGCTGCGGATCCCGGCCTACCGGCGCCTGTGGTCGTCGACGATCGTCACCGCCGTCGGCAGCCAGCTCACCGCCGTCGCCGTACCCAAGCAGATCTACGACATCACCCACTCCTCGGCGTGGGTCGGCTACGCGAGCCTCGCGGGCCTCGTGCCCATGGTGGCCTTCGCGCTGTGGGGCGGGGCGGTCGCCGACACCGTGGACCGGCGCAAGCTGCTGCTGGTCACCAACATCGGTATCGCGGTGACCTCGCTGCTGTTCTGGGCGCAGGCCGTCACCGGTCTGGACTCGGTCGTCGTCCTCATGGTCCTGCTCGCGCTGCAGCAGGCGTTCTTCGGGCTCAACTCGCCCGCCCGTACCGCCTCCATCGCCCGGCTGGTCCCCGCGGAGCAGCTGCCGGCCGCCAACGCCCTCGGCTCGACGGTGATGCAGACCGGCCTGGTGGCCGGCCCGCTGCTCGCCGGCGTGCTCATCCCGGTCATCGGGCTGCCCGAGCTGTATCTGATCGACGCGCTGGCGCTGTGCGTGACGGTGTGGGCCGTCTTCCGGCTGCCCGCGCTGCCGCCGCTCGGCGCCACCGCCCGCCGGGCCGGACTGCGCGAGATAGCGGCGGGCTTCCGTTACATCTCCGGGCACAACGTGCTGCTGCTGTCCTTCCTCGCCGACATCGTCGCCATGGTGTTCGGCATGCCCCGCGCCCTGTTCCCGGAGCTGGCCGCGCACACGTACGGCTCCTACGGCGAGGGCCTGGCGCTCGGTGTGCTGTTCGCCGGCATCCCGGTCGGCGCGGTGCTCGGCGGCCTGTTCTCCGGTGTGTTCTCGCGGGCCCGCCGGCACGGCTGGATGGTCATCGGGGCGGTCGTCGGCTGGGGTGTGGCCGTCGCCGGGTTCGGGCTCAGCGCGAACCTCTGGGTCGCCGTGGCCTTCCTCGCCGTGGCCGGTGTCGCCGACATGGTCTCGATGGTCTTCCGCGGTGCCATCCTGCTGTCCGCCGCGACCGACGAGATGCGCGGCCGGATGCAGGGGGTGTTCACGGTGGTCGTCGCGGGCGGGCCGCGCCTGGCCGACGTGCTGCACGGCACCGCGGGTTCGGCGTTCGGCCCGCGGGCCGCCGTCGCGGGCGGCGGCGCCCTGGTCGTCGTGGTGATGCTGTTCCTGGCCGCCGCCGTCCCGGCTCTGCGCCGCTACCGGATCTGAGGGCCTGGCGCATCCGGGCCTGGCGGCTCCGGGCTCCTAGGTCCTGTCGTCAAACTCCCGTCGTCCGCCCGGAGGGCGGGCCGCGCGGCGTCAGGTGCGTGCTCTCGGCGTGCCGGGCCCGGGCCCTCGT
>NZ_JBFATL010000077.1:0-19261 GCF_040678315.1 Streptomyces sp. NPDC052721
CCGGGAACGTCCCCGGCCCGGCCGTCGCGTTCCCGGGGCGCGGCCCTCAGCGGGCGCAGTCGAGACCGTCCAGGTCGACGGCGTCGGCCATGGCCTGCATGCCCTTGTCGCCGGGGTGCAGGTGATCGCCGCCGTCGAGGAACGGCAGCATGCGCTCGGGGTCGTACGGGCTGCGCAGCACGCGGTCGAAGTCGGTGACGGCGTCGATGTCGTCGCTGCCGCGCAGGTACCGGTTCACCTCCTGTCGTACGGCCTCTGCGGCCGGGTCCCATTCCGGCCAGCCCTTGAACGGTGCGACGGTCGCGGCGACCACGCACGTGCCGGCCGCGTGCGCCCGCCGGGCGATCTCCCGGTAACCGGCGATCAGATCGTCCGCCGTGACGCCGGTGTGGGCCTTGATGTCGTTGACGCCCTCGAAGAGGAAGACCGTGCGCACCCCGGGCTGGGACAGCACGTCCCGGTCCAGCCGGTGCAGCGCGGCCTGTCCGGCGCCGTCGGCGAGGACCTTGTTGCCCGAGATGCCCTCGTTGGCCACGCCCTGGAGGGGTCCGCCGGCCGCGTTCAGGCGCCGGGCGAGGTAGTCGGGCCAGCGGCGGTTCAGGTCGGTGGTCGACTGCCAGCCGTCGGTGATGGAGTCGCCGAGCGCGACCACGGCACCGCCGGCTGCCCGGGAGGGCCGTACGGCGACGGAGTCGATGTACCACCAGGACCCGGTGGTCCGGGTCCAGTTCGCGCCGCTCTCCTCGGCGGTGTGCTCGCCCTGGCCGGTGTACGAGGTCTGCATCGCCATCCAGTGACCGGTGGCCGGGCCGGCCGCGTCCGGGGTGCGCAGACTGACGACCAGGTCGGTGCCGGCGGCGATCCGGCCGGGCAGCGGGTCGCTCCAGGCGACGGCCCCGGCCGGGACGGTGACCGTGCGGGCGCCGCCGAAGGTGAGCGGCCGGTTGCTGCCCGGCCGCAGGGCGGCGCCCTGGGCGCGCACTCCCGCGTGGACACCGTCCAGGGTCAGCGGCCGGTCACCGAAGGCGTTGGTGAAGCGGACGCGCAGGTCGCTGCCGCCGACGCTGGTGTGGACGACGAGCCGGTAGCCCTGGCCGGCCGTGCCCTCGCCCATGCGGTCGGCGCTCGCGGCCCAGGTGACCACGCCGGTGGCCCGGGTGGCGGACTCGGGCGGGGTGGCGGCCCGGGCCGCGGACACGGACTGGCAGACGGCGGCGGTGAGCAGGACGGCGAGCACGCGCCGGCAGCGTCCAAAGCGGGCGCTCACCGGGCGAAGTCCCGGAGCGTGACGGTCTCGCCGGGCCGGACGCGGACCGTCCGGAACGTCCCCGCGTGTCCCAGGGAGGTCGTGGTGCCACCGATGCTGTGCAGCCGTACCTCGGTGGGTTTCCCGTCCCGCCACTCCAGGTCGACGAGGAAGCCGCCGCGGGCTCCGGCTCCGGTGAGCGAACCGGCCGCGGCCCAGGCCTCCGGGAGGGCCGGCAGCAGTTCCAGGTGCCCGGGGCGGGAGTACAGCAGCATCTCGGCGACGGCGGCCGGGGTGCCGAAGTTGGCGTCGATCTGGAAGATGCCCCGGCCCCGCTCGACCTCGTAGATGTCGAAGAGGTTGGGCGCGGTGCCGTTGCCGCCGCCGGTGGAGGGGCGCAGGTTGGTGACGACGAGCTGGTAGGCCTTGTCGGCGTTCTTCAGCCGGGCCCAGCACAGGGCGCGCCAGGCGTTGGCCCAGCCGAAGCTGTTCATGCCGCGGGAGGTGAGCAGGGCGGTGGCGCCGGTGACGATGTCGGCGGGGGTGGAGCCGTCGGGCCGGATGCGGTCGCCGGGGAACAGGCCGACGAGCGGGGAGAGGTGCCGGTGGGTGGTCTCGCCGAGGTCGTCGGGAGACATCCATTCCTCCAGCCGGCCGGTCTTGGGGCTCACCACGGGCAGGTACAGCCGGTCGCGCAGGGCGCCGATGGTGCGCGCGTACCCGGCGTCCCTGCCCAACTCACGCGCGGCGGTGCGGTAGTTGCCGAAGAGGGCTCGGACCAGCTCCTGGGCGTAGGTGATGCCCTTGGCGTCGAGCGGGCCCTGCTCGGGCGACCAGTCGCTGTCGGCGATCAGCACCTCGCGGCCGCTGTCGGGCAGCGTGGTGGTGAGCAGCCGGGCCTCCCAGAACTCACAGGCGCCCTTGAGCAGCGGGTAGATCTTCTCCAGGTGCGCGCGGGACCGCGTGTACTCGTAGTGCTCGAACAGGGAGTTGCACACCCAGGCGTTGCCGGCCGGGTGCCACCACCAGCCTCCGCCGCCGAAGGGATTGGTGGAGACGGCGAGCGTCCAGCCGGCGTTCTTGCCGCTGGAGTTGCGGTAGCGGTTGCGGGGGTCGTCGAAGAGCCTTCGGGTGAGGTCGGTCCAGGAGGGCAGCTGGGCCACGCAGTAGTCGGTGAACGCGTCGAAGCAGGACGACAGGCCGGTCCGGTCGGCCATCCAGTAGTTCATCTGGAGGTTGATGTCGGTGTGGTAGTCGCCCATCCAGTCCGGGTCGTTGCCGTCGAGCCAGGGCCCCTGGAGGCCGAGCGGCAGGCTGCCCCGGGAGCCGGCGATCATCAGGTACCGGCCGAAGTGGACGTAGGCGGCTTCGAGTTCGGGGTCGGGTGCGCCGTCGCGGGCGCGGGCCTGGATGCGCTCCCAGGTGTCCAGGGCGCGCTGCTCGGCGGAGGAGGTGCCGAGGGAGAGGCCGAACCGGTCGAACAGGGCGCGGTGGTCGGCGACGTGTGTGCGCAGCAGGGTGCCGGCGGAGTGCCGTGCGGCGGTACGGACCTTGGTGCGGGCCAGTTCCCGGGGGTCCAGGTCGGGGTCGCGGTAGTGGGTGGCGGCGTCAGGGGTGTAGTCGGTGCCGCCGCTGAGCACGACGGTCAGTTCACGGCAGCCGGTGAACTCCAGGCGCGAGCCGGCCGTGCGGACGGTGCCGCCGCTGCCGTGCGCGGCGACCGCGGCACCGTAGCGCAGGCCGTTCGGGAAGGCCCCGGCGAAGGAGTCGGCGGTCCCGGTCTCGCCGTGGGTGCCGTCGAGCGTGATCGTGCCGGTGTACCGGCCGCCGCCGCTCTGGCTGAAGTGCAGCACGACGACGTCGTCGGGGTGGCTGGCGAACAGCTGCCGCCGGTAGGTGACGCCGGAGCGGACGTAGGAGGTGGTGACCACGCCCTGGGCGAGGTCGAGGGTGCGGCGGTAGCCGGTGACGGCGGACAGGTCGTGGTCGGGGAGGTCGACGGTGAGCCGGGCGAGGAGGGTGAGGGAGCCGAAGTCGTCGCGGCCGTAGGGGAACTGGCCGTCGGCGTCCAGGGTGTCGTTGAGGCCGCCGGTCCACATCGTGACGTCGGTGACGAGGAGCAGTTCCCGGCCGGGGTCGTTGGTGGCGAGGGCGCCGAGGCGGCCGTTACCGACGGGCAGGCCCTGCTCGATGAGCGAGTGCTCGTCGGCGGGGGCCCGCCACCACAGCTGGTGGCGGGCGTCGGCGGCGGGCTGTGCGCCGGGCCGCTGCGGGGCGGCGGTGGCGGTGAAGGCGGGCAGTGAGGCGAGGGCTCCGGTGGCCGCGGCGAGCGCGAGGAAGCCGCGTCTGCTGGGCGGGGTGGGTGTCACGGGGGTCTCCGGACTTCTGGGGTGTCAGCGCGGGGACGAGGGGACGTCGATGCGGTCGATGTCCGGGGCGTAGTCCGAACCGCTGTCGAAGGTGACGGTGTTGCTGCCGGCCTTCAGGGTGACGGGGACGCTGACCGTCTCGACGGTCCCCCAGTCGCCGGTGGAGGGGAAGCTGTGGCGGGTGACGGCGCCGGAGTTGGCGGAGACGTTCACCGGTCGGGGGTCACCGCTGACGTAGGCCACCTTGATCAGGTAGGTGCCGGGCCGGTCCACGACCACGTCGGTGAAGCGGAGGGTGCCGCCGACGTAGAGGTCGCCGACCTTCTTGCCGCCGGAGCAGACGGAGCAGTCGGCGACGGAAGCCCGGCCGCCGAGGCTGTTGGCGCCGGCCTCGGCCTCGTAGCCGGTGGTGGTGAGGGCGCTGCCGTGCGGGGTGACGGTGAACAGCCGGGAGCCGTGGGCCGGCAGGGCCTCGGTGATCCTGTTCTTGTAGGAGCCGAGGTTCTCGTGGTTCCACAGGTCGCGAACGGACGCCTTGCCGGTGAAGCCGAGGGAGGAGAAGTCGGCGGTGACGGCGGCGGGCGCGTCGGCGAGGTTGAACAGGGCGACGGTGTAGGTGCCGTTCGGGTTCTTCGCGGCCCACACCTGCTGGGGGTCGGAGGGGGTGACCGGCCGGGCGGACGGCGAGTCGCCCTGGTCGACGGCGATGACCTCACGGTTGGTGAGGAGCTTCACGCCGTAGTCGTCGAGCTTCGTCAGGTCGTCACCGGTGTAGAGCGGGGACTTGGCGATGGCCCACAGGGTGGCGTAGGTCTGCCGTTCGGCCTTGGTCAGGCCGTCCATGGCGCCGTTGCCGACGTCGAGGGAGTCCAGGTCGTTCCAGCCGCCGGGGCCCGCGTGCTTCGTCCAGCCGGGGGTGTCGGTGAAGCGGTCGTCCACCGAGTTCTCCCAGCTGACAAGGGTGTTGCAGTAGCACTCGACGTCGGTGTCGACGCGCCAGCCGGCCGAGTACTTCTTCCAGTCGGCGGCATGGCCGATGTCAAGGGACCAGGAGAGCTCCAGGTGGATGGGGCGGCCGGTGGCGGCGATCGCCTTCTGCCAGGCTGCGACGTCGGCGACGTTGTCGTAGTTCTCGCCGCTCTTGAAGGAGCCGGGTCCGACGCCGTCGAGCTTGAGGAAGTCGTAGCCCCAGGAGGCGAGCAACTGGGCCTGGGAGTCTACGTACTTCTGGGTGCAGGGCTTGCCGAAGTCGAGTTTGTAGGCGCTGTCCCAGCCGTTGGTGGTGCGCAGGTCGCCGTAGACGATGTCGGCGGTGGTGCAGCCGTCGGCGTGCCGGACCGGCACCTTGCCGTCGCCGTAGGCCTCCTTCTCCAGGCCGACGGGCAGGTAGATGCCGGCCTTGAGGCCGAGCCCATGGATGTGGTCGGCGACCGCCTTCATGCCGTGCGGGAAGCGGACCGGGTCGGCCTGCTGGCGTGCGTAGGCGTCGAACTCGGGCTTCCAGTCCTTGTCCCGCCACCAGCCGGAGTCGATGTTGACGTAGGTGTAGCCGTACGGCTTGAGCTTGGCGGCGAGGGCGTCGGCCTGCTTGAGGACGTTCGCCTCGGTCAGATAGCTGTAGTCGCCGTCCGGGTTGAGGCCCGGGTACTTGGACGACTGCATGCTCCAGCTGGACCAGCCCATGAAGGGTTTGGCGGCCGGGACGGGTGGGCTGTCGGCGTGCGCGGTGGCCGGGACGGCCGTCGCGAGGCCTGCGGTGAGGGCGAGGACGACGGCGGCTGTGAACCCGCGAGCGGGCGGGACGGAAGACGAGGGTGACCGCATGGGTCTGCCTCCTGGGTGGGTTCGGGTCGGGGCGGCTCAGCCCTTTCCGCTGGCGGGGTCCTGTGTGATGAAGGTCTGGATCGCGGCGGCAGCCGCGCCCCGCGCCCACTCCTCGAAGGGCAGCGGGCGGGTCTGTACGTCGCACCGGGCGGCCGATCCGAAGGCGGCCGTGGTGAACGCCTCCCGGATCTGTTCGGCGAAGAGGTCGTAGGCGGCGAGCCCCTCACCGGAGATGATCAGGCGCTCGGGGCCGAGCAGGTTGGCGACGGTGGCGATGCCCCGGCCGATGGCCTCGCCCGCACGGGCGTACACCTCGCGCGCGCCGGGCAGGCCCTGGTGGGCGAGGGCCGCCGCGGCGGCGCTGTCGGGGACCTGGTGCCCGGTCACCTCGCGCATGCGGGCGACGATCGCGGCGTCCCCGGCGATCGCCTCCACGCAGCCGCGGTTGCCGCAGTGGCACAGGGGTCCGGCGGGGTCGACGACGACGTGCCCGATCTCGCCCGCCACCCCGTGCGCGCCGGCCACCCGCCGGCCGTGCACCACGAGTCCGCAGCCGATGCCGGCGCCGACGGTCACCACGGCGAAGTCGCTGAGCCCCGCTCCGGTGCCGAACCACTGCTCGGCGACGGTCAGCGCCCGGACATCGTTGTCGACGGTGACGGGCAGTCCGCAGGCGGTGGCGGCGAGTTCGGCCAGCGGTACGTCCCGCCAGTCGAGGAACGGCGAGTAGCGTACGACTCCCGCGGCGCGGTCGACGTCGCCGGAGACGGCGATGCCGAGGCCGGCCACCGGTGCGTCCGACTCGGCGGCGTGGGCGAGGAGTTCGTGGACCAGGCCGGCGATCGAGGCCAGCGCGGGACCGGCGGCCCGGTCGCGCAGGGGGGCGCGGCGGGCCAGGCGGACCCGGCAGCACAGGTCGGTCAGGACGGTGATCAGCTCGTCCCCGGTCGCCTTCACGCCGACGAACAGGGCGCGTTCGCCGTTGACCCGGACCAGGCCGGCGGGCCGGCCGAGAACCGGACGGGCCTCCTCGACGGCACCCTCCCCCGAGCCGCCGCCCTCCCCCGGGTCACCGCCCTCCACCAGGTATCCCGCCGCGAGCAGGGGTCGTACCGCCTTGGTGACGGCGGCCGGGGACAGCCCGGCCCGGCGGCCCGCCTCCAGGCGGGTCAGGGGGCCGTGGGACAGGACCGTCGTGAAGACCTGGGCGGCGGCCGGCGTGTGCGCCGGGAAGGTCTCGGCGTGCGGGGTCGAACGCATGGCCGGGAACCTAAGCCGCTTATTTTCCGCTGTCAATAAAAGAAACAGCCGCTGTTACGGGGGCTGTTGGGACGTTCGCGGGCACCCGGACACGCGGATGCCCCGCACGAGGCGGGGCATCCGGTGGTGCCGGTGTGGTCCGGTGTCCGTCAGTGACGGGCGCTCGGCGTGTTGGCGGCGGTGACGTTGACCGCGGCCCACGACTTGTCCACGGTCTTGTACTCGGTGCTGTTCGCGCCGTACAGGTCCTTGGCCGCCTTCAGCGTCGCGGTGCGCGCCTGGTGGAAGTCGGTCGTGGAGACCATGTAGCGGGTGAGCGCACGGTAGTAGATGGCCGTCGCCTTGGTGCGGCCGATGCCCTTGACCGCGATGTTGTGGTACGTCGGCGAGTTGTAGTTGACGCCGTTGATCGTCTTCTTGCCGCTGCCCTCGGCGAGGAGGTAGTAGGCGTGCGAGGAGACACCTGAACCGGCGTGCACCTCGGTGTAGTAGGTGTCCGGCGACCAGTAGTCGATCGTGCCCTCCAGCTTGTCGAGGGAGGGGTGGTCCAGGCGGCGCAGGAACTTCTGCGCGAGACCCAGCTTCTCGCCGACCAGGTAGTCCGGCGTGTCCTTCGTGTTCTTGGCGTAGAACTCGACGTTCGAGCCGAAGATGTCCGCGAGCGACTCGTTCAGCGAGCCCGGCTCGCCGTACTGGTTGCCGTCGGAGTCGACGAAGGTCGGCTGCAGGTTGGCGGTCGCCTCCACCACGCCGTGGGTCAGCTCGTGACCGGTGACGTCCAGCACGACGAGCGGCTTCTTGAACATCTGGCCGTCGCCGTCGCCGTACAGCATGCAGGTGCAGGTCGGGTCCCAGAAGGCGTTGGCGACCTTCTTGCCCCAGTGGACCATCGCCTGCGCGGGCTTGCTGTTGTTGGCGATGCCCTTGCGCTTGAACGTGGACTTGTAGAAGTCCAGCGTCTTGGTGATGCCGTACTGGGCGTCCGCGGCGGCGCTGACCCGGCTGGAGGTCGTGCCGTTGCCCCACACGTTGGTCGTGTTGGTGAACTTCGTACCGGCGCTGAACTTCTCCGTGTACGAGCCCTTGGCGTCCCGCGTCTCGGTGCCGTACCGGTTCGGGTCCTTGAGCTGGTAGTGGCCGCGCGAGGTCTGCGTGGTGGTCAGGGAGACGGTGCCCACGAAGAGGGTCTTGCCGGTGCCCTTGGCGGCCGACGGGTAGGCCGCGGCACCGGTGCCGCGGGAGCCGACCAGGCCGGAGACGGCGGCGGCGGAGCCGGTGCCGGTGGCCGGGTCGAGGGTCTCGCCGCGCTCACGCAGGGCGTCGAGCAGCTTCGGCGACAGGAACTCGTCCCTGGTCGGCGTGTTGCTGCGCACCTTGCCGGTGACCGCGTCCACGACGACCGTGCGGGAGCTGTCCTTGTCGGTGACGGTGACCTGGTAGGCGAGCGCGGAGGCGCCGGCGCGGGCGTCGACCACGAGCTGCGCGCTGCCCGCGTCGCCCTTCGCGGCCTGGGCGGCCTTGGCGGCGGCCTGGCCCGCGGTCAGCTTGGCCTTGGCGGCGGCCGGCTTGACGGCGTGGCCGGCGGCACGGGTCACGTCCGTGTAGCCGAGCCGGCGGTCGAGGTGGACGATGAGGTCGCCACCGAGCACCGGCAGGCCGTTGTGGGTGCGGACGAAACGGACGTGCCGGGCACCCTCGGGGTCGATCATGACGTCCTGCGCGTGCAGTTCGTCGCCCTGGGAGACGCCGGTCGCCGAGGCGTGCGCGAAGGCCGCGGTGCGCGCCGCCTCCACCACCGCCGTGGCGTTCGGGGCGGTGGAGGCGGCGGACCGCTCCACCCCCGTGGAAGGAGCCGCGAAGGCCGTACCGGCCAGGCCCGTGGCAGCGGTCGTCACCACGACGGCGACCGCCACGGTGCGTATGTGCGGTCTACGCAATCTGATCAGGGTTCCTTCGTTCGAAGGCGGCCGGGTTGCCCAACCGCCTTGAGGCATGGCGCGGTTGGGCGCCACGGGGGCCGGTCCGGCCCCGAGGGGCAACCCTTGCGGATCAGTCATGGGCACGTAAAGCCGGAATGATCCATTTCGCGAACTTCTATGGCAATCCTTTACGAACGACCGCCGCAGAGTGATCACGAGATGACCAACTGTGTGTCGGCTGTGGAGACGTGGTCTCGATCCCCTAGGTTCCCAGGGCGGAATGTGACCGATATCGCATCAGGAACCGACCGATGGGAGTGGGTAGGGGATGGTCTCAGCAACGGTGGGACGGGGAGCGGTCCTCGGAGCGGTCGCGCTGTCCCTGCTCGCGGTCCCCGCGCGGGCCGCGACCGGAGGACCGGACACACCGGCGCCGGCGGCGGCACTGCCGGCGCCCGACACCGCGGGCCTGGCCGCGGTGCTGCGGTCGGCGGTGGCGCAGGGCGCGCCGGGGGCCCTGGCCCGGATCGACGACCACGGCAGGACGTACCGGGTCACCCAAGGCGTCGCCGACCGCGCCACCCGGCGGGCCATCAGCACCGACGACCGCTTCCGGGTCGGCAGCGTCACCAAGACCTTCTCGGCCGTCGTGCTGCTCCAGCTCGTGGACGAACACCGGCTCTCACTCGACGCGCCGGTCAACCGCTACCTGCCGGACCTGCTGCCGGACGACCGGATCACGGTCCGCCATGTGCTCAGCCACCGCAGCGGGCTGTACGACTACACCGAGGACATGTTCGCGAGCAGCGTCTCCGGCTTCGAGGCGGTCCGGAAGAAGGTCTTCACCTACCGGCAGCTGGTCGCCCTCTCCCTGAAGAAGCCCCGCACCAACGCGCCGGGCGCCGCGTACGCGTACTCCAACACCAACTTCGTCGTCGCCGGGCTGCTCATCGAGAAGCTCACCGGGCAGTCCGTGAGGACGGCGTACGAGAACCGCGTCATCGAACCGCTGAGGCTGAAGGACACGTTCTACGTCCATCCGGACACCGCGATCCCGGGCCGGTACGCGCGCGGGTACCTGACGCCGGACACGGCGGGCGCCCCGCTGGTCGACGCGACCGCGCAGACCGTGTCCTGGGCGCAGAGCGCGGGGGCGATCATCTCCAGCGCGCGGGACCTCGACGTCTTCTACAGCGCGCTGCTCGGGGGGAAGCTGATGTCCGCCGCGCGGCTCGCCGAGATGGAGCGGTTCACCAAGGTGACCAGCACGACGGCGTACGGGCTCGGGCTGCGGCGGCGGGATCTGTCCTGCGGGGTGTCGGTGTACGGGCACACGGGGGCGGTACAGGGGTACTACACGTATGCGTTCAGCACGAAGGACGGGGGGCGGAGTCTCACGGCTGTGGCCAACACGTCGAACAACGGGAAGGTGCTGGACACGTTGGCGGGTGCCCTGGAATCGGCGTTCTGCGGGAAGAGGTAGGGGCGCCCCCTGAGGCCGGCTGACGGGCAACTTTGCCGCGTCCGCCCGGCGTTGCGGCGAGCGTGAGCGAACTCGCCCCCGGAGGGAACGCGTCCCTACCAGGCGGTGTGGTACGGCCTCGGGTGGCCGGTGCCTTCGCTGTGTCCGGTCGCGCGGGGACACGCCGACGTCGATCCGGTGCGGCTGCGCAGGGGTGCGTGCCGGGTCACGGTCGTGGTCCGCGCGGCCGGGCCCGGCACGCCGCTGGGGCGGCTGCCCGCGCCCCGGCTCGATGTCACCGACCGCTCCGGCCGTGCGGTGGCGGGGTTCGCGCCGCCACGGCCCGGGACGCAGACCGTACTGCTGCGCGCCGAGCTGTATCACCGTCCGGGCACCGGCTGGAAGCCGCGGGCGATCGGGCACGGGTACGCCGACGGACTCCCGGGGCTCGCCGGGGACTTCGGGGTGGACGTAGCCGACGACGGCGGCAGACGGCGGCGGCACCACGGCCCCCCGTCCGGCCCGGGGGGCCTCTGCCGTGCCCGACGAGTTCACCCGCCTGGTCAACTCCGCTCGCGCTCGCGCCGGTTGCCCGCCGCTCGTACCGGATCCGCGCCCGCTCTCCGCCGGGTACGGGTACGTGACCGTCGGCGAGCGTCTCGCCCCGGGGCCGCGCTCCCCGGCCGGGGTCGTGGACCACTGGCTGGGTTCGGCGCGGGCCCGGCGCACCCTGCTCGACCCGGCGTTCCGGCATGCCGTGCTCGCCCACGCCGACGCGGGCGACCGGTACTGGACCGCTGCGCTGACACCGGACGGGCTGGTGCGCACGGCCGGCGAGGTCGTCGCCCGCACCAACGCCGAGCGCGGGCGGGCCGGGCCGCCCCCGCCGGCCGTCGCCCCGCTGCTCGCCACCACGGCGAGAACATCACCTGCGGGCAGCGCTCCCCCGCCGGGGTCGTGGACGGCTGCATGAACAGTCCGGGCCATCGCGGCGACGTCCTCGGGCGGGGGTTCACCCACATCGGCGTTGGCTTCACGGGCGGCGGCCGGGCGGGCACGTACGGGACGCAGCTGTTCGGTGGCTGAACCGGTACGTTCCGTGATCTTGGCGGAATGACATCCTCCGGGCCACCATGCCCGGCATGAAGGGTGATCTCTTTTCCAGTCAGCACGTGGTGCAGCCGGCCGTGGAGCCGGGAATGTCCGTCGAGAACGCCAAGTGCATCAAGTACGCGGTGAACGGCGAGATGTACGCCCGGCAGGGCGCGATGGTGGCCTACCGCGGCAGCCTCAAGTTCGAGCGCAAGGGGCAGGGCGTCGGCGGCATGCTCAAGCGTGCGGTCACCGGTGAGGGACTGCCCCTCATGGCGGTGCGCGGGCAGGGCGAGGCCTGGTTCGCGCACGAGGCGCAGAACTGCTTCATCGTGGAGGTCGAGGCCGGTGACCAGTTCACCGTCAACGGCCGCAACGTCCTGTGTTTCGACGCCTCGCTGTCGTACGAGATCAAGACGGTGAAGGGCTCCGGCATCGCCGGTGGCGGCCTGTTCAACAGCGTCTTCAGCGGGCAGGGCCGGCTCGGTCTGGTCTGCGACGGCAACCCGCTGGTCATCCCGGTGTCGGCGCAGGCGCCGGTGTACGTCGACACGGACGCCGTGGTCGGCTGGACCGCGCACCTGGAGACCTCGCTGCACCGCTCCCAGTCCATCGGCTCGATGCTGCGCGGCGGTTCGGGCGAGGCCGTGCAGCTGATGCTCCAGGGCGAGGGCTTTGTCGTGGTGCGGCCGAGCGAGGTGACGCCCCAGAAGGACCAGCACTGAACCTTCACAGGTGATCGGGGACCGGCGGGCAACCCCCGCCGCCGTACCGGCGTCTTGATCGTCGACAGACCGAGCCCCGGCCCCCTCGGGCCGGGGCGATTTTCCGAGACGCTATACACGAGATGTATACACTCCGCGTATAGAAGGGTACGCATGTACGGCAAGGCTTTCGCCCCGGAGTACCAGGGCGCCCTGACCACCCTGTCCGTGAACTCCTCGCTGGTCGACGTGCTGGCCGCGGGCACCGAGCGGCTGCGCGAGGCCGAGCGCGCCGGACGCCCCGGCGAGGCGGCGCGCTGCGGGCTCGCCGTCGCCGAGGCACACCGGCGGCTCGGCCATGTGCGGGACGCCGACCGGGCCTGGAAGGCGAGTTACCGCGCCGCCCGGGAGGCCGGCGACACCGCCGCGATGGCCTGGGCGCTGTGGAGCGGGGGCACCCTCGCCCGGCAGCGCGGGGCGTTCCCGCTGGCCTGGCGGCTGCTGGGGCTCGCGGCCGAACTCGGCGAGCGCGGCGGGGACGTCGTCGTCCGCGGCTACTCGCTGGCCGGCCTCGCCGAGACCGGCCGGATCCAGGGCGACTACGCGGCGGTCGGCCGGCTGCACGAGCAGCTGCTGGCCGAGGCCCGCAAGCGGGGCGAGGCCCGGCACACGGTGTGGGCCCTGGAAGGCATCGCCCAGATGCACCGCAACACCGGCGACTACGACACGGCGTACGCGCTGTTCGAGGAGGCGGCGGAGATAGCCGGCCGGGCCGAGGACCGGCGCGGGCACGCCTGGGCGCTGCGCGGACTCGCGGACGTCCTCTCGGTGCGCGACGGCGCCACCGAGCGGGCGCTGGAGCTGCTGGCCGTGGCGGAGGCGACCTGCCGCGAGATGAACCTCTCCAGCGCGCTCGCCTACAACCACAAGATGCAGGGCAACGTCCTGTACCGCGCGGCCCGTTACGCCGAGGCCCGCGAGCGCTACGAGCTGGCGCTGACCGAGTTCCGGACGATGAGCGAACCGCGCGGCGAGGCACTGTCCCGGCTGGGCCTCGCCAAGTCCCTCGCCCAGCTCGGCCGCGACCGCGCCGAGACCGCCGCCGAACTCGCCGACCTGGCCCGCACACTGGAGCGCAGCGGGCTGCGGCACGCGCGGGAGATGGTGGCCCGGGCCCAGCGGGAGTTCGGCCTCGAGACGGAGGCCGTGCGATGACGGCGCCCGTCTCGCCGGTGCGGGAGTCCGCCCGGCACGTCCTCGCCCGCTGCCGGGAACTGGTCCGCCCGGAGCTGCGCAACGCGGTGGGGCGGCTGCACCCGTGGGTCGCCGAGATGGCCGCGTACTCCTTCGGCTGGTGCGAGGTCGGCGGGGCGCCCGCCACCGCGCCGGGCGGCAAGGGCGTACGGCAGGCGCTGGCGGTCCTCGGGGCCGAGGCGGCGGGCGCCGACGGGCGGGCCGGGGTCCCGGCGGCGGTCGCGGTGGAGCTGGTGCACGCCTTCTCGCTGCTGCACGACGACATCATGGACGGCGACGCGACCCGGCGCCGCCGCCCCGCCGTCTGGCAGGCCTACGGCACGGGTCCGGCCGTGCTGGCCGGGGACGCCCTGTTCGCGCTGGCGGTCGGCACCCTCGCCGCCGCACCGGAGGGCGCCGGCGCGGTACGGCTGCTGTCGGCGGCCCTCGCCGATCTGGTGCGCGGGCAGGCCGACGACCTGCTGTTCGCCACCCGGCCCTGGACCGGCCCGGAACGGGTGACACCCGAGGAGTACCGGGCGATGGCGGAGGGCAAGACCGGCGCGCTGCTGGGCTGTGCCGCCGCACTGGGCGCCACGCTCGGCGGGGCGCCCCCGGACACGGCCGACGCGCTCGACCGGGCCGGACGCCACCTCGGCGTCGCCTTCCAGCTGGTGGACGACGTGCTCGGCATCTGGGGCGACCCGGCCGTCACCGGCAAGCCCGTGGGCGGCGATCTGCGGGAGCGGAAGAAGACGTTCCCGGTGCTGGCCGCGCTCGGCTCCCCGGCGGCCCGCCGGCTGCCCGCGCTGCTCGGCTCGGCCGAGTACGCCGAGGAGGCCGCCGCGCTGATCGAGGCGGCGGGGGGCCGTACGGCGGCCCTGGCCGAGGCCCGGGTCCACACGGCCGCCGCACGGGAGCTGCTCACCACCGCGCCCCTGGCCGCCGGGGCCGCCGGGGAGCTGACGGAGCTGCTGGAGTCCCTGGTGGGCCGCGCCCTGTAGCCATGATCCGAAACGGCGTTGACCTCCGGCCTCCCGGCGGGTCAAGGTGCGAACGGCGCGGTCCCGACCCGCGCCGGAAGGGTGAAGCACCGTGATCGAGATCTCGGACATCGAAACCGCCGCCGGGCGGATCGCCGGGCACGTCGTCCGCACGCCGACGGTACCGAGCCCCGGCCTCGGCGCGCTGCTCGGCGTCCCCGTCACCGCCAAGCTCGAACTGCTCCAGCGCACCGGCTCGTTCAAGGCCCGCGGGGCCACGGCGAAGCTGCTGTCGCTGAGCGAGGCCGAGCGGGCGGCGGGCGTGGTCGCGGTGAGCGGCGGCAACCACGGGATCGCGCTCGCGGTGATGGCGGCGGCCCTCGATGTGAAGGCGACCGTGGTCATGCCGCGCACCGCGCCGGCCCGTTCCCTGGCGCTCGCCGAGGAGGCCGGAGCTGTGGTGCGGCTGACCGACGGCATGGACAGCGCCTTCGAGCTGGTGACACGACTGCGCGACGAGGGCCTGACCCTGGTCCACCCGTTCGACGACCCCGTCGTGATCGCCGGACAGGGCACCGTGGGTCTGGAGCTGGCCGAGGACGCCGGGGAGCTGACGGACGTCGTCGTCAGCGTCGGCGGCGGCGGTCTGATCGCCGGGATCGCGGCGGCCCTGCGCGCCCGGCGGCCCGGGGTGCGCGTGTGGGGCGTGGAGACCGGGGGCGCGGAGGCGATGTCCGGCGCGCTGAAGGCCGGCGGTCCGGTGCCGGTCCCGCTGTCCTCCCTGGTCACCACGTTGAGCGCGCCCGCGGTGTCACAGCTGACGTACGACCATGTGTCCGCGCTGGTCGAGGAGGTGCTCGTGGTCCCGGACCGGGACGCGGTGCGGGGCTGTCTGGACCTCGCCGAGCACGCCAAGGTGTGGGCCGAGCCCGCCGCGGGCTGTCTGCTGCCGGCGGCCCGGCAGGTGGTGGAGCGGGTCGGCGACGGCGCCCGGATCGGACTCGTGGTGTGCGGGGGCAACACGACACCCCGGGAACTCACCGACTGGGCCGGCCGCTTCGGGCTGCTGTGAGACCGCCGCTCTGACAGCTTCGCTGTGACGGTTCCGCTGTCAGGACTCCGCTGCGCGAGGTTTTGGGCGCGCCCCTGAACGCACCCCCGCTCGCCCCGCGTACCTCTGGGAAAGACGAGGCAGGGGTTTCAGCGAGGGATGACCATGGTCAAGGCGCACGTCTCCGCACACGAGTTGGTCGCCGGACGGTACCGGCTCCTGGAGGTCTTCTCCCGCGAGACGAACCGCCTGTGGTGGTACGCCGAGGACGTGGCGGCGGAACAGCCCCGCCTGGTGGCGCAGACCGCCCTGCCGGAGCCCGCCGACCAGGACACCGCGCGGCGCGTCACCGCCCGGGTCGTCCGCACCTCGCAGACCATGCGGCTGCTGCGCCCCGGCCAGGTGGCGACGGTCGTCGACGCCGTGGTGGAGGCGGGCGCCCTGTGGACGGTCACCGAGTGGGTCGACGGCACACCCCTGGGCGAACTCCTCGCCCAGGAGGGCTCCTTCCACCCGGTGCGGGCGGCCCGGCTCGGCCTGGAGCTGCTGGACGTGCTGCAGGCCGCGCACGACGAGGGCATCACGCACGGCGAGCTGAGCCCCGGCCAGGTCTTCGTGCGCGACGGCGGCCCGGTCGTCGTGACCGGGTTCGGGCTGGCGGGCGCGACGCTCGTGCCGCGGCTGACGGCACCGTCGTACGCCTCACCGGAGCAGGCCCGCGACGAGCGCATCGGCCCGGCCGCCGATCTGTGGGCGCTGGGCGCGCTGCTCTACACGATGGTCGAGGGCCGGCCGCCGTTCCGGGACCGCGGCCGGCCCGACGCCACGCTGAAGGCGGTGGACCGGCTGCCGCTGCGCACCCCGCTGCGCGCCGGACCGCTCACGCAGGCCGTGCAGGGTCTGCTGCGCAAGAACGCGCGGGAGCGGCTGACCCGGCCGGTGGTCCGCGAGGCGCTGACCCGGGCGCTGCGCGAGGACACGGACGCGGAGCGGCGGCCGGCCCCCGAGCCCCGGCTGCGCGGCGCGTACCGGGCCGTACGCCACGCCGGACCGCTGGGCGGCAGCCGGGCCCTGGCCGCCGGCACCGCGCTGGCCGTGGTCACCGTGGCCGCGGCGGTGCTGGCCGCGTCCGGCGCGCTGTCGTCCGGTACGGACACGGCGGGGGCGCCGCCCCGGGCCACCCCGTCCAGCCCCGCCGGCCGGCAGACCGACCGTGGCACCACGCCCGCCACCACGCCCCCCTCGGAGCCGAGCGGCTCGGCCTCCCCCGCCCTGCCGGCCGGCTACCGCCGGTACACCGCCCCGGAGGGCTTCTCGGTGGCGCTGCCCGACGGCTGGAAGCGGCTGACCACCTCCCGGGTGTCCGACCTGGCCTATCGCGTCACCTTCGGCAGGGGCGGCGACTCGCCCGCACTCGCCGTGACCTACAGCGAGCGCGTGGGCCCCGACCCGGTCGCCGTCTGGCGGGACGACGTCGAGCCGGGGTTGAAGAAGCTGCCCGGTTACGACCGTGTCGGCGCCGTGCGGGCGACCACGTACCAGGGCCGCAGGGCCGCCGACCTGGAGTGGCTGGCGGGCTCCGGGGACAGCCGGGTGCACACCTTCGGGCGGGGCTTCCTGCTGGGCGGGACGCGGGGCTTCTCCCTGCGCTTCACCACCCCTGCCACGGCCTGGGACGACGCGGCCAACCGGCTGGCGCTGAAGACGTTCCTGGGGACCTTCCGCACGCCGCAGGAGTGACCCGGTCCCGTCGGCCGTTTTCGCGGCGCCGACCCGGGGACTCGCCACGTATGGTGCGAATCGGATACACGATGATGACCGAGCAGGCAGGTCCCCGGGACCTGGTGGATCACGTGGTGAAGGCGGAGGAGGCGGGTTTCGACTTCTCCGTGATCTCGGACCACTACTTCCCGTGGCTGCGCGCGCAGGGACACTCCTCGTACGCGTGGAGCGTGCTGGGCGCCGCCGCCCAGGCCACGTCGCGGATCCCCCTGATGACGTATGTGACCTGCCCCATCCTGCGTTACCACCCGGCGATCGTGGCGCAGAAGGCGGCGACCGTGCAGCTGCTGTCGGAGGGCAGGTTCCGGCTGGGCCTCGGCGCCGGCGAGAACCTGAACGAGCATGTCGTGGGCGGCGGCTGGCCACCGGTGGACGTCCGCCACGAGATGCTCGAAGAAGCGGTCGAGATCATCCGGGCGCTGTTCGAGGGCGGCCATGTCACCCATCACGGGCAGCACTACGACGTGGAGTCGGCCCGGCTGTGGGACCTGCCGGAGCAGGCACCGCCGATCGGCATCGCCGTCTCCGGCGAGCAGTCCTGCAAGCTGGCCGGGCACCTCGCCGACCTGGTGATCGCGACCGAACCGAAGGCGGGCCTGCTGGAGGCGTTCGACCGGCACGGCGGCACCGGCAAGCCCCGGGTCGGCCAGCTGCCGGTGTGCTACGACCCCGACCGGGACACGGCGGTCAAGCGCGCCCACTCCCAGTTCCGCTGGTTCGGGCTCGGCTGGAAGGTGAACGCCGAACTGCCCCACCCGGACTCCTTCGAGGCCGCGACCCAGTTCGTGACCGAGGACGACGTCGCCTCCTCCATCCCGTGCGGTGACGACCCGGACGCGTTCGTGGAGGCCGTACGGCCGTACGCCGAGGCCGGGTTCGGGGAGGTCGCCCTGGTCCAGATCGGCGGCGACTCGCAGCCCGAGTTCCTGGACTGGTCGGCGAAGACCCTGCTGCCGGCCCTGCGTGAGGCGTTCGCCTGACGCGGCGCCACCCCGCGGCACGCCTCCGGGGGTGGGCCCTCGGTCTCGGTCAGCCTTCGGGATTCAGTCACACGGGTGAGCATTCCGGCGGCTTCGGGGGTACTAGAGGGCCCTACGCCGATTGTCCCGGAGGCCCCCGCGTGAACTCGTTCGTGCACAAGACCCTGGTGGTGCAGCTCCTCACGCACGGCACCGGCCGGTGTCCGGTGCTGGCCCATCTCAGCTACGACGCCGACGACCCGTTCGCCGTCACCGCCGTCTTCGCCCACGACGGCCGGGTGCTGGCCTGCTGGCGGCTGGACCGGCAGATGCTCGCCGACGGACTGGCCGGGCCGGTCGGCGTCGGTGACGTCCGGATCCGGCCGGAGGCCACCGGCCTGTGGCACGAGCTGCGTCTGGAGTTCCTCGGGGACACCCGGCCGGACGGGGGCCGGCACCAGGCGGTGGTGTTCGCCTGGGCTCCCGCGGTCGCCGCGTTCCTGCGCGAGACGCACCAGGTCGTCCCGCCGGGCCGGGAGCGCGTTCCGGTGGACGAGCTGCTGGCGGAGATCCTCTCCGCGGCTGAGTAGCCGTACTCATGCCGGCGGGCCCGGCCGGGCGCCACGATGGGGCTCCTACGACCCCCAGGCCGCCCTCAGGCAAGGAGCCCGCCGTGACCGCAGTGCACCCCGCCCCGCTCCGCACGCCGCGCCGCGTGCCGCCCGCCCTCTTCGCCGGCGTGGTGGCCGTGGGGCTGGCCGTGTCGGCCTGGGGCGTGCGCGACCGCACCACCTGGTTCCTGGAGACGGTGTGGGCGCTGGCCGGGCTGCCCCTGGTGGTGCTGCTCTGGCGGCGCTTCCCCCTGACCGGGCTGCTGTGCGCACTGCTGACCGCGCACGCGCTGGTCCTCGCGGTCGGCGGGCACTACACCTACGCGCAGGTCCCGGTGGGCGACTGGGTGCGCGACACCTTCGGCCTGGAACGCAACCCGTACGACCGCTTCGGCCACCTGATGCAGGGCTTCGTCCCGGCCGTGCTGGTCCGTGAACTGCTCAGCCGCACCTCGCCGTTGCGCGGCAGCCGCTGGCTGGCACCGCTCACCGTGTGCGCCTGCCTGGCGTTCAGCGCCTGCTTCGAGCTGCTGGAGTGGCTGGCGGCCGAGATCGGCGGGCAGGGCGCGGACGCGTTCCTCGCCACCCAGGGCGATGTGTGGGACACCCAGTGGGACATGTTCTGCGCGCTGATCGGGGCGGTGCTGTCCGTGCTGCTGCTCGGCAGGGCGCACGACCGGCAGCTGAGGGCCCTGGCGGCCCGCCGGTCCTAGGTCCTGTCGTCAAACTCCCGTCTGCCGCGCTCCGGGCGGACGACGGGAGTTTG
>NZ_JBFATL010000078.1:0-18209 GCF_040678315.1 Streptomyces sp. NPDC052721
CTCGTACTGGATGTACTTGGGTCGGGGCCCGGTGCGGCGAGAGTGCGTGCATGGCGTCGCGCGGCAGACGGGAGTTTGACGACAGGGCCTAGGAGTCGGCGGCGTCGGCCTGGGCCATCAGCGGCGGTGAACACCCGCTCCCAGGTGCCCTCGACCCCACATCCGCAGCCGGTTGCAGACGCCTCTCCAGTCGCCGTACTTCTCCGGCAGGTGAACCCACCGCGTTCCGGCCTGGAACGTGAAGGCGATCGCGTCAGTCGCTGCGCGATGATCCCGCCACCGGCCGCCCCCCATCGAGCGCCGCGAGGAACACCTCGTCCTCGACGTAGATCTCCAGAGTGCTGATCAGGTTGTCGCTGATCCGCCAGATGTGGACCTCGCGAGAGTCGAAGGGACGGCCGTTGCCCCGCAGGGTGCCATGGGTGCGTCCCAGCTGGACCACTCTGTCTCCGGCCTGGTAAATGGCCTCGTGCTCCACCTGGCTGTTGAGGTGTGCGCTGACGGCGCCGAAGAAGTCTCGGAAGCCTGACAGCCCGCGGTAGGAGCCGCCCCACGGCAGCTTGTCGGACTGCCGGATGGTGATCTCCGGATGGACGAGCGCCACCGCGGCCGCTGCGTCCCCCGTGTTGATCGCCTCGTAGGCCGCACGCACCACTGCCACGTCATCGTGTCCCATCGATGCCTCTCTCCTTTGCCAGGTCCCGAACATGCCTGTTCCACGTCCGATGACATCCAGAGTTGTCGAGCCGCCCCCGCCCTGCTTCAGTCATTTGACTGCCGGCCACGACGCAGTGAACTCCTCGGAAGTGCACGGCGCCCGCCGAGCCGAGCATGCAGGAAGGGTCCCCCGGAACCGGCTTCAGCCGGAGTCGAGCCGACGTCGACCGGTGAGCGGGCGGGTCCTGATGTGCGGCCGGTGGAGGTGGTGTGCGGCGTAGCGTTCGATGACCAGGAGGACGGCGTCGTCTCCGGGTTCGTCGCCGATGTGATCCAGCAGATCGTGGTGGATGCCGCGGACCAGGGCTTCAGGCCCGGACGTGGGGACGGAGACGGCGCGCTCGGTGAGGGGGTAGAAGGCTCCGTCGGGTGAGCGGGCTTCGACGACGCCGTCGGTGTAGAGCAGCAACATGTCGCCGTCCTCGAACGAGAAAGGGTCGGGGTGGTGGCTGGGGGCGGGCAGTTCGCACACACCCAAGGGAGGGACGGGACGTCGTGCGTGCAGGGCGGTGACCCGGTGATCGTGCAGCAGCAGGGGCGAGGGGTGGCCGAAGTTGACCATCTCCGCCTGTGACCCGTGGTCGGGGATGTCGAGCAGCAGAGCGGTGATGAAGTGCTCGCCCGGGTCGTGCTCGGTGTCTGCCACGTCCTCCAGGCTTTTGCAGACGCTGACCTCCAGAGCCGCGGCGAGTTGGGGCAGGGTGGCGTAGCGGTGCGCGCCCTCGCGGAACGCGCCCAGTACCATCGATGCCTCGCCGATGGCGGCCAGTCCCTTGCCCCGGACGTCACCGATGATCACCCGGGTGCCGCGGTCGGAGCGCGCGATCGCGAACAGGTCGCCGCCGATTCGTGTCTCGTCCTCGGCTGCCAGGTACCGCCAGGCCACCCGCAGCGGCCCGATCCGGCGGGGTGGTGGCCGCAGCAGCACGAGCTGCGCCGTCTCGGCCACTGACCGCGCCCGGTTCAGTTCCCGGCTGCGCCGCTCGCGCACGTGGCAGACGAAGACGACCAAGGCGGACAGCACGGTCAGGGCGATGGTCTGCGAGAGATGGTTGGGCGTGGTCAGCCCGTCGTGGAGCATCCCGATGAGCACCTGGGCGGCCACAGCCAGCGCCCCCACGAGGGCGGTCAGTCGCGGGCCGGCCAGGGACGCGGTGAGCGCCGGCGCAACCACCAGCAAGGGACCCAGATGAACGTCCGGCGGGGATTGGATATCCACCACAGTGATCACGACGATCAGCGCAAGGGGGATCGCCACCAGCCTGCGGCCCAGCTGCTGCTCCGGGAGGCGGTCCACCGGCACACGCCCCGCACCCATACATATCGGTATACACCTTGTTGCAGCGCACATCCCTCGGCGAGGCTTCGCCCGGCACCGGCACAGCACCGCATACCGGGCTGCTCGACGCCTTCGGCGGCCACCACTGAACGCCGCACGATCACGTGTGTCCGAGGGCTGTAGTCGGCCCGTGGGACGCAAGATCGCCGGCCGGCCGGGCAGGCTGAGCGGGGCTGTGGGGGACCGATGGCCGGGCCGCTGCCGGGGCCGGGTGCACCAGCGAGGGGTCTCACGCGCAGAGCGTCCCGGGGGAACGCGCCGTGGCCGGCACCTTGCGGTGAGGGCCGGCCGTGCCCGCGTACCTCGGTGTCCGGCCCAGCTCTCCCCATCGGGGTCGCTCTCGGCGGCGTACCGACGGATCACCCGGCCGTTCTCGGCGACGATCCACACGGCGGAGCCGCCGGAGCCGGGTCGCCGACGAGCAGATCGAAGGGGCCGGAGACGGGTCGCCGGCCGCCCGGCTCCGGGGCGATGAGGGCCCGCCTCACGAGGCGGTCGGCGCCGTCCTTCTGGAGTGTCCGGATCGCCCGGCAGCCGCCGTGGTGTCGGCTGGGTCCAGTGCGGCGAGCCGCTTGAGCAGGCGCGTGTACGCTTCCCGCTCCGGTGGCCGCGGCTCTGCGCAGGCTCAGGACGGCACAGGGGTGCTGACCGGCCATCCGCGTCGGTCATCACCATCGTCAGCACCGGGGCGACCCGCGAGGCGATCATGCTCCGGTCCGTCACCGGTTTGAGTCACGTGACGGAAGCCACCCGTTCTGATGTCCCGCATCCTGAACCGGAACCACACGCCCGCAAGGAGTCCACGGGGGCACGGGGCCAGGGCCGGTCGAGCACCGCCCTCATCGCAAGGAGTGATGGACTGATGAGCACCATGCGCGCTGTTCGAGCCCACAAGCGGGGCGGTCCGGAGCAACTGGTGTGCGAAAGCGCGCCCCGTCCCGAGCCGGCCGCGGGTGACGTACTTGTGTCCGTGCGCGCGGCCTCCATTACCAACGGGGAGCTTGCCTGGGACGCCACATGGACCGACAGCTTCGACGGGACCGGCCGTGACCGTACGCCGGTCGTTCCCTCGCACGAGGTCAGCGGCGTCGTCGCCGAACTCGGTTCGGCGGTGACCGGTCTCGCCGTGGGTGACGAGGTGTACGGGCTGATCCCGTTCACGCGTGACGGAGCCGCTGCCGAGTACGTCACCGTCCCTGCGGAGGCGCTGGCCGTCAAGCCGTCCCGGCTGGATCACGCCGACGCGGCGGCCGTCCCCCTGGCGGCGCTCACGGCCTGGCAGGCCCTGGTGGGTCATGCCTCGCTGACGGCCGGGCAGCACGTCCTGGTCCACGGAGGCGCTGGGGGTGTCGGCTCCTTCGCCGTGCAGATCGCCGTGGCGCTCGGCGCGCGAGTGACGGCAACGGCTGCCGCACGAGACCGGGAATTCGTCGCGGGGCTCGGCGCGGACCGGGTCCTCGACTACGCCGGCGACCGCTTCGAGGACCATGTGGACGGCGCCGACGTTGTGCTGGACACGGTCGGCGGCGACACCCTGGCCCGCTCGTGGGCGGTTCTCCGCCCGGGCGGGACGTTGATCAGCATCGTGCAGCCGCCCCGTCCGGATGACGCCGAATCGCACGGAGCACGCGGGGTGTTCTTCGTCGTCGAGCCGGACCGTACCGGTCTGGAGGCCGTCACCGAGCTGATCGACAGCGGTCGCCTCACCCCGGTCGTGGACCGTGTCGTCCCCCTGTCCGAGACACGCGCCGCCTACGAGGCCCTGCGGTCGGAGCATCCCCGCGGGAAGATCGTGATCCGGGTGAGCGAGGGCAACGGCGCCGCCTGAATCGGGAGGTCGTGGGTCACCGGGTCGATCGCCCGGTGGCCCATGACGCATGCGACCGACGACGCATCCGTCACCGATCGCCAAGGAAGCTCGCACCGCCGTCGCAGACGTCCACCGCACAGCTGGGCCACAGGCGCTGATCGCCTCGCCGCGGTCCTGCGACGGGTTGACCACCGCGCATCCGCCCCGCGGGCGGCACACCGCGTCGGACCCCGACCGCCTGCGGACGGACGGATGCCCGTCCGATCCCGCCCGGTCGCGTGATCACCTGCTGGGTCCGCCGCTCAAGGCGGCCCTGTGCGCGCCCCGCCCCCCACGGGCCGGAGTCGAGGTACGCCGAGGCCTGCCGGTCGCCGCCCTCCCCCAGCCGTACGGCCATCGGCTCACCGACTTGCGTGCCCGTCGGCGATCTCCGCGCGTACACCGATCCCTACCGGCTCTGCCATGCCACGCGAACGGCTCGAACAAGCCGCCGCGAGATCCTCGCGGCCACACCGGGCCGCCGCCGGCTTCCCGAAGACTTTCGGCGGACAGGAGGCCGAAGCCACGTCTGCGTCCGCTCCCCGGGCAAGGGGAGCGGACGCAGACAGTCCGAGGGACGGGTCAGAGGGTCTTGATGAGGCCGCCGTCGATGGTGAAGTCGGCGCCGGTGATGTTGGCGGTGCGATCGCTGGCGAGCATCAGGACGAGGTCGGCGACCTCGTCGGGCCTGGTGAAGCGACCGGTTGCGAAGCCCCCCAGGCTGTTGATCGCCTGGTCCACGGCTTCCTGCGGCTCGACGCCCATGGCGGCCGCGATGGTCTCGGCCATGCCCCCGGGACCGATCCACAGGTCGGTGCTCACCGGACCGGGCGCGACGGTGTTGACGCGTACGCCCTGCGGTGACACTTCCTTGGACAGAGCCTTGGAGAAGTTGGTCAGGGCGGCCTTGGACGCCGTGTAGTCGATGACGCCGGGATCGGGCAGGAAGGCGTTGACCGAGCTGATCGTGACGATCGACCCCCGTGAGGCGAGCAGCGCGGGAAGAGCCGCGCGGGAGGCGCGCACCGCGCTCAGCAGGTTGACGGTCAGGGTCTCCAGCCACTGTTCGTCGGTGACGGAGGCGAAGCCGCCGAGGCGCGGCTGGGCCTTGCCCACGTTGTTGACCAGGACGTCGATGCCGTTGAACCGCTCCACCGCGGTCTCGATGAGCGTCTCCACGCCGGCCGCGGTCGCCAGGTCGGCGGTCACCGGGACCACACTTCCGGTGACCGCCAGTTCGTCGAGTTCCGGACTGTTGGTGCGGGCGCCGGCCACGACGCGCGCGCCTTCCCCGACGAAGGCCCGGGTGACGGCCAGTCCGATGCCGCGGCTCGCGCCGGTGACGACGACGGTCTTGCCCTTGAGGTGCAGGTCCATGATGGTGCTCCTTGTTGTCCGATGTGCGGGGTGGTCCGCAGAAGCGGGGGACGGACGGGGCGATGCCGAGGGTTCAGAAGCCGGCCGTGGCGGACCGGCCGGTGATGCCCTGGCGCGCCAGCCAGCCCAGCGCGCAGTCGGCGACGGCCCGTCGGCCCTGGTCGATGACCAGCGAATGACCGCGGTCCGGGAACTGCTTGAGGTCGGTGGTCGCGGTCGAGTCGCCGTACAACTTGTAGGCGGCGCGGGTGACGACGTCCGGCACGGTGTGATCGCGCTGGCCGGACATCAGCAACAGAGGGCCACGGTGGCTGTTGCCGGTGTCGACGGCGGCCGGTGACCTGCGGGAGAAGTTGGCGAACGCCGCTTCGAACAGCGGCCGGCCGGGGGAGGGGATGGCGTACGCCTCGTACAGGGCGTCGGACTCCTCCGGGGGGATGGCGTTGCCGAACGCGTAGCGGAACTGCGCCGCCGTGAGGGAGACCGCCCGGGAACGGTTGGCCGGGTTGCGCAGAACGGGGGAGGCGGAGCGCAACTGTGTGAACGGCAGGGGCTTGACGCCCTTGACCGGCGCGGGGTCGATCGCCACAGCGGCTCGCCCCAGTCCGAGACCGAGCAGCTTCTGGGCGATCAGACCGCCGAACGAGTGCCCGATGAGCACGGGCTCGGCAGGCAGCGCCCTGATGACGGCTGCGTAGTGCTCGGTGACATCGGCGATGCCTGCTCCCGCCACGGCTTGCGGATGCGACCGCGCGTCGGTCGGGCTGGCCGGTTCGCCGGGCCAGCCGGGGGCGAGGGGCGCGAACCCTTCGGCGTCCAGCAGCTCCATCCAGGGGTGCCAGGAGGACGAGTGCAGCCACAGCCCGTGGATCAGGACGACGGGGGTGCGCTGGTCCGTCATGAGAGCCTCCTTGGGACGCAGGACCGCCTGATGCGGCCTCCTCGTGGTGCTCTCCAAGGTGCCGTCAGCGTCATCCCGGTCGGCTCAGTCAGATGACGCAAACCGTGAGGTTGGGCCATGACTGAGGGATCATGGGCGGGTGTGCCCACGGCTTCCGTGTGCCACCGGCGGGTGCGAGGAGTGGTGGGCAGGAGGGTGCCGGGCCAGGTCAGCCCTCGTCGGGCGGGACGGCACCGGCGTCGAGGGCGTCCCGGAGTGCGGCGCGGCTGGTGATCCCCAGTTTAGGGAAGATGCGGTACAGGTGGGAGCTGACCGTACGGGGTGACAGGAACAGCTTCGCGCCGATCTCCTTGTTCGTCAGTCCGGTTGCCGCGAGCTGTGCGATCTGCCGCTCCTGCACGGTCAGCGACTGCCATCCGCCGCTCCGCGTGCCGATGCCGGCCCCGGCGGCCGTGAGCTCCGCACGGGCCCGTTCGGCCCAGGGATGGCCGCCGAGGTCGGTGAGGATCCGCAGGGCCTCCTCCAGTTGCTCGCGCGCGGCTCTCGTTTCATGGTCGCGGCGCAGCCGCTCCCCGTAGGCGAGGCGGATGCGGGCGGCCTCGAACGGGAACAGAGCCGCACCCGGCAGTGCGAGGGCCTGCTCGTACAGAGCGGATGCGTGCTCCTGCGCCGTCATGGCCTGTGCCGCCGCCGTGACGAGCGCCAGTCGGGGGGAGAGAGCGGGCAGCCCGGCGGCGAGGGCCGCCTGCGTGTGGCGGCGGGCCTCTTCGAGGTGTCCGCTGCGTACGGCCGCGTCGACGAAGTCCAGCAGGGTGCGCGGCGCCTGCTGGGAGTGGGGAGCGAACCCGCCGGGTGCGGTGATGGCGGTCGCGAAGCCGTACGCGGTCGCATGGTCCGAGCGAGCCAGTGCCGCCACCACGCCGACGGCGTTCGCGTACTGGGTCAGGTACCCGATTCCGCGTGGCCCGGCCCAGGCCTCCACCGCCCTGCGATGACCGTCCGCGGAGTCGGTGTCGCCGCGGTAGGCGGCGAGCATCGCGAGAAACGCGCGGAACTGGTGGGCGAAGAGCGCGTAGCCGTGGCGGGAGGTCAGTTCCAGACCACGGCGGCCCGTCCGCTCGGCCTCGGCCCAGCGGCCCGCCCCCATGTGGTCCAGCATCTGGAGCTGGAGCAACGTCATGGCGTTTCCGGCGGCGCCCGCATCCCGCTCCCGGGCAACGAGGCGGGCCAGCAGGGTGCGGAACTCGTCGAGTGCATCCAGGTAGTAGGCGGTGACCAGCAGCCGCATGGCATCCCACGGCCGCTCGGCGGTGGTGCGGACGAACTCCTGCCGCAGTCGTTCCACACCGCCCGCGCCCCGGCGGACGACGTCGCCCCACGTGTCGCGGTACAGACGGCTGGCGGAACCTTCGGGATCGGCAGGGTCGCAGAACCGGTCCACACACGACTCGGTGATCGACCAGGTCGTGGTGTCGGCCGCGAAGAGGGAGATCACCAGCAGCAGATTGATCAGTCGCTCCACCGCGGACTTGTCCCGCACGGGGTCGAGCCGTTCCAAGGTGGCGACGACCTTCCGATGCGTGGTGCGTACTTCGCCGTCCCGGTACAGGGCCGCGTAGCTCTCGGTGATGATCGTGCCGGTCTCCGCCGTACCCCCGTCCGCGATCTCCGACAGCTCTTGTGCCCGTTCGAGCTGGGCCGACTGCCCGGCGACGAAGGCCGCCTCCGCCAGTCGCCGGGAGCGCTGGTCCGGTCTCTCGCTGAGCTGCGCGGACCGCTCCAGCCAGTTCACCGCGACCGAGGAGGCTCCTCGCCTGGTCGCTGCCTCGGCAGCACGTTCCAGCAGCGCGGCGACCTTCTCGTCGGGGTCCACTGTCGCCTCGGCGAGGTGGCGCGCCCGCCGCTCCTGGTCGTCCGGATACAGCTCGGCGAGTTCGGCGTGCGCCGCCCGTCGGCGGTTGGGCGTGGCGAGCTGGACGACCGCGGAACGTACGAGCGGGTGCCGGAAACCGAGCTGGCCGGTGACCGGGTTGACCAGCAGGAGTCCGCGGCCGATGGCCTCGTCGACGTCTCCCAGCCGCCGTTCCAGTGCCGGACGGCGGGGCCCGGTCACGGAGGACAGGCCGTCGAGGGCCGCGAGCAACAGAGCCTGCTGTGTGGAAGGCGCCAGTTCGGAGATCCGGTGCCGGTACAGGTTCTCCAAGCGACGCGTGAGGGGCAGCGGAGACGCCTGCTCGACCGGGGAAGCAGGCACGCGCCCGGCCGTCTTCGGGAGCTCGACGAGGGCGAGCGGGTTGCCCTCGGCCCAGTGCAGCACGCGCTCACGGGCGTGCGGGTCCAGATGGCCGCCGGTGCGCTCCAGCAGCGCCGCCGCCTCCTGGCCGCCCAGTGGTCCGACCTCGATCTCCTCCAGCGCGATGTCGTCGAACGCGGACGGTACGTCCGCCCGTACGGTGATGACGCCCCGACCGCCGACTGCCCCGGCTCGGCGCATCACGAAGGCGCAGACGCGGGCACTCTCGCCGTCGAACCAGTGCGCGTCGTCGACCGCGAAGAACAGGTGACGGTCGTCCGCCGCCGCGGCGATGAGCGAGAGCATCGCGCCGGCGACCTCCGTCACGCCCGGAGCCGAGCCGGCGCGCAGACCCGTGACCTGTTCCAGGACCGACCGTGATGCGTCGGGCAAGCGGGCGCCGTAGGAGAGAAGCGGTATGAGGAGTTGGTGCAGACCCGCGAACGGGAGTGCGGACTCCGCCTCGACACCGGAAGCGCTCACGACCCGCAGTCCCGCCTCGCCGGCCAGGGCCACGGTGGCCTGGAGCAGCGCGCTCTTGCCCGTGCCCGCTTCACCGCGCAGCACGGCGAACGCGGAGTGCGGGGGAGCCGCCAGTACCTGCTGCAACCGCGCGAGCTCCTGCTGCCGCCCGATGAGCCGATCCTCCTCCTTCGTCACCTGACCCGTCCCTCTCCGGATTCGCCCTGGCCACCTGCGGACACACCGTCATCGCCGGTGGTGAGGACACGTTAGCGCGGGACGGGGCCGCGGCTGTACGACGGCCTGCGGTGATCGGGCCGCGCACCACGGGGCCTCGCCCTCACGCACGGCCCGGCCCGGCACGAGATGACGTGCGGCCATCACCGGCTACGCGACAGAGCCCTTCACCGCACGGCGCCGGCGCCGAGCGGGGGTATGGCGGGGACCTCGGGAGCGTTGTCGATGTCGGCCGCGGTCAGGCGGAACTCATGCGGGTAGTGGGCCCGGGTCGTCCGTCGGGGCGGCTCGGTGGTGCGCCATGTGTACAGGCATCGCCGGCACTGCAGCACGTCCCAGACGCCGGGAACGGGCGAGGTGGCGAGTGTGGCGATGGTCTCGGTGTCACAGCGGGGGCAGCTCATGGGGTGTCCTGGTGGTCGAAGGGCGGTCAGCGGGCGGCGATCAGCCGCTGCAGGCGGCCGATCCACTCCTTCGTTTCGGGCAAGTCCTTCACCGGGGTGCTGAAGTGACCCCGGTCGTCCGGAGCGACCGGCGTGGTGGCGTCGATGATCAGTTTGTTGGTGATGCCCGGGGGCTGGGAGCCCGGGTCGAGTTCCATCACCGACAGGTTCGGCAGGTTCACGATGTCGCCGGCCGGGTTCACCTTCGTCGACAGGGCCCACATCACCTGGGGCAGGTCGAAGGGGTCCACGTCCTCGTCCACGACGATGACGGTCTTGGCGTAGCCGAGTCCGTGCGGCGTGGTCATGGCCCGCATGGCGACGGCCTTGGCGAAACCGCCGTACCGCTTGGCGGTGGAGATGACCAGCAGCAGTCCGTGGGTGGACATCGCGTTGACCGCCTGTACCTCGGGGAACTCCGCGCGCAGTTGCTTCAGCAGCGGCACACAGGTGTTGGGGCCGACCAGGTAGTCGATCTCGGTCGTCGGCATCCCGAGGTAGAGCGACTCGAAGACGGGGTCCGTGCGGTAGGAGATGCGGTCGACGCGGATCACGGGCATCCGGCGGCCACCGGAGTAGTGGCCGGTGAACTCCCCGAAGGGACCCTCGATCTGGCGCTCGCGCCCCTTGATGACGCCCTCGATGACCACCTCGGAGCCCCACGGCACGTCGAAGCCGGTCAGTGGCGCGGTGGCGATCGGGGCGGGGGCGCCGCGCAGGGCGCCTGCCATCTCGTACTCGCTCTGGTCGTAGGCCATCGGCATGCCGGCGACGATCGAGATGACGGGGTCGTTGCCCAGGGTGATGGCGATGGGGAGGTCCTCGCCGCGTTCCTCGGCCCTGCGCAGGTGCAGGGCGACGTCGTGCGCGGGGACGGGCTGAACGGCCAGGCGGTCGGCGGCGATGACCTCGATGCGGTAGACGCCGACGTTCTGCTTGCCGAAGTTGCCCGGGTCCTCCGGGTCGCGGGAGACCACGGCGGCCTTGTCGAGGTAGAAGCCGCCGTCGCCGTCATTGAGGCGGAACAGCGGAAGCACCTTGAACAGGTCGACGTCGTCGCCCTGCAGAGTGTTCTGCGACCAGGGTGCGTCGCTGCGACGCTCCGGGGCCACCGGGAAGGCGTCCCAGCGGCGCGCGAACTCCTCGACCTGCTCCCTGAGCGGGGTGTCGGCGGGCAGGCCCAGGGCGAGCGCGTGGTTGCGCCAGGAACCGTGGACGTTCAGCGCGATACGGGCGTCGGTGAAGCCGGTGACGTTGTCGAAGTACAGGGCGGGGGCGCCCTCGCCGATGCGTCCGGCGGCGTTGGCGGCGGCGGCGAGGTCCGGCTCGGGGGCGACCTCGTCGGTGATGTGGAGCAACTGCCCATTCGTGTCCAGTTCTTGGAGGAATGCGCGCAGATCGTCGTAGGCCATGGGGGTTGTTCCTCTACTTGCGGTGTGTGCGCTGCGAGGCGGTCGCGGGTGTCCCCGCGGCATTCAGGCCGCCCCAGCGCCGGGCCCCGGGGGCGGAGAGACCGAACTGGTCGAGGACGCGGGCCACGATGTGGTCGACGACGTCGTCGATGGTCTCGGGGCCGTTGTAGAAGGCGGGCATGGGCGGGACCATCACCGCGCCCATCCGGGACAGGGCGAGCATGTTCTCCAGGTGGATCTCGTTGAACGGGGTCTCGCGCGGCACGAGCACGAGCTTGCGCCGTTCCTTGAGCACGACGTCGGCGGCGCGTCCCACCAGGCCGTCCGCGTAGCCCGCCCGGATCCCGGCGAGGGTCTTCATGCTGCACGGGATCACGACCATCCCGTCGGTCCGGAAGGAGCCGGAGGAGATCGTCGCCGCCTGATCCCCCGGCCCGTGGACCACGTCGGCGAGCTTCGCCACCTCGCGGACCGAGAAAGCGGTCTCCAGTTCGATGGTGGTGCGTGCCCATCGGCTCAGCACCAGATGGGTCTCCACGTTCTCCATGTCGCGCAGGACCTCCAGAAGGCGTACCCCGAGGGGTGCGCCGGTGGCACCGGTCATTCCGATGATCAGCCGCATGGACGGACACCTCACAGGTTCGCCAACGTAACGTTAGTCAGCATACTATTCGTGTACGAACTATTCGTCCACTGCCTATCATGGAGGCATGCGCGATCACCAAGTGCCCTCCCCGCTCGCCGGCGCCGAGCTGTACCGGCACACCTTCCACCTGATGCGGCGCGTGTTGCAGGAGCACGGCGCGCACTGGCAGGCCCGGGTGCCACAGCTCACCAAGCCGCAGTACGCGGTCCTGTACGCGGTCCGGGAATGGCCCGGCATCGAGCAGTCGGCCGTGGCCGGAGCGGCAGGGATCGACAAGGCGACCCTCGCCGCGGTTCTGCTGCGGCTGGAACAGCGTGGTCTGATCACCCGGACCGTGGATCCGGCCGACCGGCGCCGCCGGCTGATCGAGCTCACCGACGCGGGACTGGAGGAGGTGCGCCGGACGGCTCCGGTCGCCGACCGCATCTCCCGGCAACTGCTCGACCGTCTCACCCCCGACGAGCGGGAGCAGCTGCAGGCACTGCTGGCCAAACTCAGTGCCGAGCAGTGAGCCCGAGCCCGCACGCAGCAATCCGTCCGGCTCGACGAACAGCTCGAAGTGGTCGCTTGCCGCCGACGCCGATGGGTGAGCCGGTCGACTGAGAGGGGTTGCCGACTGTCGCGCTGGCGGGGGATGTGAGTGTGAGCCAGGCTTGGAAGGGGGCAGAGCCTGCTCACGCCGTGGGTGAGGTGGAACCGGCCGTGTGACGGCCTCTCCGCCGGGCCCGGCCCGGCAGATGCCGGCGAGGCCACGTGCAGCCGGGGGTCACCCGGTGTGAGGAGCCGCCCGTCATCATCTGCCCCAGCCGCACGGGTCGACGACCGTGCGGCTCCGCATCACCGTCCACCAAGGAGCCCTTGCCGTGAGAATCGCAGTCATCGGTGGTACCGGGTTCGTCGGGTCCCGACTCGTGGACAGGCTGAGAGCCAACCACCACGAGGCCGTCGCGCACGGCAGATCCAGCGGTCTCGACCTCCTGACAGGAGAGGGGCTGCGGGACGCGCTGGTGGCGGCTGACGTCGTGGTCGACACCATCGACGCGCCCAGCTTCGACGAGAAGGCGATCCCTTTCTTCCGCACGACCACGGCCAATCTCCTGCGGGCTGCCGAGCAGGCGGGAGTCGGCCACATCGTCCTGCTGTCGATCGTCGGTATCGACCGCGTCCCCGATGTCGACTACTACAACGCCAAGGTCGTGCAGGAGGCTCTCGTACGGGAAGGCCCCATTCCGTATTCGATCGTGCGCGCCACCCAGTTCATGGAGTTCATCGACAAGATCGTGGACTGGACCAGCGACAGCGACAGCGTGCGCCTTCCCACCACCCGGCTGCAGCCGATCGCGGTCGGAGAGGTCGTCGACACGCTCGCCCGCGTCGCCACCGGGCCCCCGCTCAACGACACGCTCAGCGTCGCCGGCCCCGATGTCTTCCCGCTCGACGAACTCGGCCGGCTGACCCTCCGAGCCCGCCACGACCGGCGCAGCGTCGTCACCGACGAGTCCGCGGGCCTGTTCTCCGCCGTCCCCTCGGACGCGATCGTCGCTCCGTCCGGAGCGACGATCGGCCGCGTTCACTACCTGGACTGGGTCGCCTGACCTGACACCGAACAGCCGCCCGCCCCGGGGTTCGGCCTGCGTTCCTCCGCGGACGAACCGGAACGTCTGCCCCGGCCGGAAGGGGCCAGATGGCACGCCAGGTCGACAAGAAGGCCGACGACCACGGCGCCGACGGCGATCGCGAACAGGAGACGGTGGTTTCCGCCACTCCGGTCGAAAAGGTAGGAGAAGCCGTAGGAGGAAAGGGCGAGGAAGAGGGCGGAGACGATGGTGGCCTTCCCCCAGGCGGCTGCCCGGGACTCCGGGCGGTCGGGCACGAGTTGGTGCACGCGCCCGAGGAACACAGGGACGATTCCGGACGGGAAGGAACCGATGACCACGCTGAGCAGCACGGTCACGAGCAGTCCGTGCACCGTGCACAGCGCCCCGAGTACGGTGACCTGGACAGCGGCGGCGATGCGCAGCGCGACCGCGTAGCCGACCCGGTCCGCGAGAAGCCCGTACGCGGTGGGACCGAGGATGGCCCCGAGGCCGTAGACGATCCAGACGAGGGAGCCCCGGCCTGAACCCTGGCCGAGGCCGCGTGAGACGAAGTCCACGAGGAACTCCATGGCCGGGACCAGGCTCACGCACAGCAGGGCGTACTCGCCGAGGGCCAGGTTCAGCTTGAGGGAACCCCGCTCCTTGGGTGCGGGCCCCTGCGGGCGAGCCGTCCGGGAGGCGACGAGGTCCGTCCGGGCCGGTGTCGGCCAGCCGCGCCAACTGAGGGCCGTGAGGACGGCGCACAGGACCGCGAGCCCGATCCAGGTCGCGCGAAGTCCCCTTTCCAGCAGGAGCGGGATCAGCGTGCCTGTCGCCGCGATGCCGAGACCCAAGCCGATGAAGACGGCACCGCCGGCCAGGCCGCGCCGACGGTCCGGCAGGTACGGCAGGACCGCGCCTGCCACCCGGACCATGATGACGCCCCCGGCCAGGCCCGAAGCCAGGCGCCAGAGGAAGAACCATGCCACCGACACCGGAACGCAGCAGGCCAGGATGGACACCGTCGCCAGAACCATCGACCAGCGCAGTGCCCGGGGGTCTCCCAGCCGGCGTCCGACCGGGCGGGCGGCGAGCGCGCCCATCAGGTATCCCGCGAGGTTGGCGGCGCCCAGGTACGCGACCGCCGTCTGGGAGAACCAGTGGTCGCGGATGAGCTCGGGCAGCAGTGGGGTGTAGACGAAGCGGGCCAGGCCGATGCCGACGAAGCTCGCGCTGGCACCCGCAGAGATCGCCCGCCAGGGCGGGAGCTGTCGTGCAGGGGAGATGGTCATGCGGGAGAGTCCGGCTTTCTGAGAGCGGGGCGGCTCCTGCGAGAGGCGGGGGCCGCACGGTTGCCATCTTTGACAACCTCGTCATGTTTGACAGCGTTGCAAACTTTGACGGCCACGTCAAAGATGGCTACCTTGGGGTGCATGGCAGGCCGACGTCAGTTCGACGAGAAGCAGGCGCTGGAACACGTCCTCGATGTCTTCTGGCGCCAGGGTTACGGCGCCACCTCGATGGCGGACCTGGCAGCCGCGGCGGGCGTTCAGCGTGGATCGCTGTACAACGCGTACCGCGACAAGGAGTCGCTGTTCCTGCGCGTTTTCGAGGGCTATCGGGATGCCTTCCTCGCTGACGCCGCCGCGCGACTCGCCCACCCCGACCTACGGCAGGCCCTGCTGGACTTCTTCGACTTCACCGTCGAGTCCATGACCGCGGGCGTCCCCGCTCGTGGCTGCCTGACGACCAAGACGGCCACCGATACCCGGGCCGAAACGGAGCCGATCCGGGCCGCGCTGCGCGGCATGCTGGACGGTCTGGAACGGGTCCTGACCGAGCGGCTTTCCCAGGACGACGCGGCCGGCCGGCTGGCGGCCCCGCCGGCCGAGGCGGCACGGGTCCTGGTCACCATGACCCGTGGGAACGTCGTCATGCAGAGCGTGCACCAGGATCCGTCCCGGCTGAAGGCCGTGGCCACAACCCTGGTCGACATGATCGTCCGCTCCGGCTGAAGGATCCCTCCGCCGCATCCGATGACCGGCGCCGCGAGCTGCCCCCGGCACCCCTCCGGCCTCTCTCGTGCGGCCGGCCGAGCTGTCACGGGGGTGCCGGCCGGCCGCCGGTGCGCCGAGGCCGGAGTCGCCACGCGGTTCTTCCAGGGTCGCGCCGGGGCGGTGTCGCGTATCCGCCGGCACGATCATCCCCCTGCCGTACTCCACGGCGTTGATCGCGGCCGGAGTGCCGCCCTCGGCGGCTGGCCGTAACGGTTCACGGCCGCTCCGATCCCGGGTGTTTTCCGGCCCCTCCGCTCGAAGAAGGCCGTCGCGTAGGTGAGGCTGATCCGCGTGCCCTCCAGCTCCGGGCGCTTCCAGCCGTCCCGTTCCAGCCAGTCCGAGACGCGGCTGGCTCGGCCCGTGGCAGCCACGACGAAGCCCACGCCTGCTCCTGCTCCGTGGTGTGGCGGACGTCCGTGACGGAACCACCGGAAAGGCAGGCTGGAGGTGAGCGGGACGGAGTCGTCCGTGGTGACGCCGCGGACACGGCCGGCGTACACCGCGGCGGCGAAGACTCAGCGGAACGCCGGAGCGGACGCCGGACGCGTCCGGGAGGGCGACGGTTTCCTCCCGCTCGACGACGGGTGGCCGCAACACCCTCCGACGCGTCGCGCGGGCAGCCCGGCGGCGACGGATTCCGGCGTACGCCGGACGGCGTTCAGGCGTCCGCTCCCGAGGGCTTTCCACGGTGGGCGACGTGGACGATGGCCGGCGCCGCGGCGATCTGGTCGAGGCTGAAGATGGCCCCGACGCAGAACAGCACCCAGACGCAGAGGATCGTCACACCTTCCCCGACTCCGTCGTTGTGGAAGTAGGCGAGCCCGTTGATGGCCCGTACCCCGACGCCGGCGGGCATCACCGAGGCCAGCGGCTGCAGCCAGCCCGGCAGGAAGGACGGGGGGAGGACCCCGCCGCTCGTCGCGTTGCCCATCACCAGCATGAAGATCGAGCCCAGCGGGACGCCGAGCGGGCCGAAGATCCGGATGAGCAGGACGGTTCCGGCCGCCACGGCCCCTGCCATGAGCGTGACGACGCCCGCGAGGGGGATGAAGGACCCCGGGATGGCGTCGAAGACCGTGCCCGCGATGAGCGTGGCGGCCAGGCCTCCCACGACCGCGAAGATCGCGAGACTGAGCACGCGTTGCGCGAAGGGCAGCCGCGGCGCCAGTTGGTAGGTCATCTGCCCGAACAGGAATCCCGCCAGGACGAGGCCGAAGGAGGCGTAGAAGACCGACAGGCCGCGGCTGTCCCCCTTCGACAGCGGGAGGATGTCCTGCACCTTGATCTTGCTGCCGTCAGGGGTGGCGGCCTGGCCGAGCGGTGTGACCATCGCCTTGACGGCCAGGCCGTTGGCGCCCGCGTACAGAAGACGGGGCGAACCGGAGGTGTCCAGGTAGGCCGCGTACGCGGTGCGGTGCTCGACCGCGGACGTGGCGGCGTCCGCGTCCCGGTAGCGCTCGACTTGAAACGCGTCGGGCGCCACGCGCTGCAGTCTCACGTCGAAGAGTGCCGCCGCCCGGTCCGAAGCGGCCACCGCGACCGGCAATCGGTGGGCCCTGGGCGTGTGGAAGGCGGCGAGGAAGACAGTGATGAACACCAGTCCGATGGTGAGCACGGTGACGACCGGGGCCAGCACCGCTTTGCGACCGGTCAAGCCGCGTCGGACCGGCGCCGCGTCGGTGTGCGCACCCGCGCGGTGCCGGGGCCGGCCCCGGCCCGGGCTCGTATCCGCCGTGAAGGTGTCTTGCTGCACGTGCGCATCTCCTGGTGAATCGCGGCACCCCAGGGAGTGGCGGGCGCCTCTCCGGCCACATGTCAGCAAGCGCTGACATGTCGATCGTAGGAGCATCCTCGGAGCCCGTCCGCGAACAGCTGGTACGAGGCTCCCTAGTACCAGCCCGCTCGGAGAACCGGCTCAGGAGCCGATCGACCTCGCAGTCGCGGCCATGCGGGGCGGCCGGCCGGCGACTAAGCCATGCCGTAGACCATGCCGCCCCTGTGATGCGACTCACGCGATCTGCCCACCTGGATGGCGTGCTGAGCAGCTGCATCCGCACAGTGAGGGCGTGGCACCCCGCGAGCCGGAGGCGGCCCGGACATGGCAGAGTCGCCGCCAGGAGCAGCCGCAGAAGGAGGGACGGTCCGTCGATGAGCGCCGAGAAGCCCGCGCGCCGAAGGGACTCGGCGCGTAGCAAAGAGCTGTTGGTGCGGGCCGCGGGCGAGTTGCTCGCCGAGCGCGGGTTCGAACGCACTACCGTGCGGGACATCGGTGAACGCGCGGGAGTGGACCAGGCTCTGATCGCCCGTTACTTCGGAAGCAAGGCTCAGCTCTTCATCGCCGTGCTGCGCGCCGAGAAGGGCGACGACGCGCCGTTGGACCTGTTCGACACCGAGCGGGTGCGGGAGCTGTTCGAGCGCATCGAGCAACGCGGTCCCGGCCCCATTTTCCAGGCCGCGGTCCAGCGCCCCCGCGATCCGGCGATCGAGAGCACCGCACGCGAGGAACTCCGGGTCCGTATGGTCGCTCCCCTGAAGGAGATCTTCGCGGGTCAGGGACTGGACCGGGCACAGTTGCGGGCCGAGGTGGCGACGGCCGCGTTCATCGGCGTGCTGATGGGACGCAGCGCCGGTGCGTTCGCAGAGTTGGCGGCGGCGGACCCGCAGGAACTGCTTCCCCTGGTGCAGCGCCTGCTGAGCCAGTGAGCAAGGATCCGCAGCGGGCAGCACCCGGCTCCTGCGCCGCGTCCGCCGCCTGTTCCCGGGTGGTGCGTCCTGCCTCCTCGCCCGAGGGCCCCACCGCGAGCCGGGCTAGGTCCTGTCGTCAAACTCCCGTCGTCCGCCCGGAGGGCGGGCCGCGCGGCGTCAGGTGCGTGCTCTCGGCGTGCCGGGCCCCGGCCCT
>NZ_JBFATL010000079.1:0-15972 GCF_040678315.1 Streptomyces sp. NPDC052721
TACGAGGGCCGGGGCCCGGCACGCCGAGAGCACGCACCTGACGCCGCGCGGCCCGCCCTCCGGGCGGACGACGGGAGTTTGACGACAGGACCTAGTGGGCCGAGCCCGACAGCTGGAGTCCGATCACCCCGATGATGACCAGGCTGATCGACACGATCTTCAGGGTGGAGACCAGGTCGCCGAGGAAGACCATGCCGTAGATCGCGGTGCCCGCCGCGCCGATGCCGGTCCACACGGCGTAGGCGGGGCCGACGTCCAGCTTCTTCAGGGACAGGGTGAGCAGACCGAAGCTGCCCAGGGCGAACGACGCGAAGGCGATCGTCGGCCACAGGCGCGTGAACCCGTGCGAGAGCTTCAGGCACACGGCGAAGCCGGTCTCCAGTATCCCGGCCACGATGACCAGCAGCCACGCCATGTGCGGTCCTCCCGTTGATCCGGATCTCCGGCTCGGTGCGATTATGCACTTACCTGCCTCGCACCCCGGCAAACAACGCGAGGCTCAGTCGCCTTCCTTGCGTTCCCTGGTGGCCAGCAGCCGGCGCAGCGAGTACAGCCGTGCCGGGTCCGCGTGTCCCTCCTCCACCCACGCGTCCAGCGCGCAGTCCGGCTCGTCGTGGCTGCACGCGCGCGGACAGCCCGCCGTGCCGGGTTCGAGGTCGGGGAAGGCGTGGATCACCCGGGACGGATCGATGTGCGCGAGCCCGAAGGAGCGGATCCCCGGGGTGTCGACGACCCAGCCTCCCCCACGACCGGCCAGCGGCAGGGCGAGGGCGGAGGTGGTGGTGTGCCGGCCCCGGCCGGTCACCGCGTTGACGTGTCCCGTCGTACGCCGGCGGTCCTTCGCCACCAGGGCGTTGACCAGGGTCGTCTTGCCGACGCCCGAGTGGCCCACGAACGCGGTGATCTTGCCGTCGAGGTGTTCGCGGACCCGGTCCGCCGCGTCCCCGTGCTCCAGTTCCCCGCGGCTGGTGACGACGTACGGGATGTCGAGGGCGCCGTACAGCTCCAGCAGCTTGTCCGGCGGGGCGAGGTCCGACTTGGTCATCACCAGCAGCGGCTCCAGACCGCCGTCGAAGGCCGCGACCAGGCAGCGGTCGATCAGCCGGGGGCGGGGCTCGGGATCGGCCAGGGCCGTCACGATCGCGAGCTGGTCGGCGTTGGCGACGACCACCCGCTCGTACGGATCGTCGTCGTCGGCCGTGCGGCGCAGCACCGATGTCCGCTCCTCGATGCGGACGATCCGCGCGAGCGTGTCCTTCGCGCCGGACAGGTCCCCGACCAGGGCCACCCGGTCGCCCACCACGGCCGCCTTGCGGCCCAGCTCACGTGCTTTCATCGCCATCACGACCCGGTCCCCGACCAGGCAGGTCAGCCGCCCCCGGTCGACGGTGAGGACCATGCCCTCGGCCGCGTCCTCGTGCTTGGGCCGGATGTTCGTCCGCGGCCGGTTGCCCTTGCGGTTGGGACGGCTGCGGATGTCGTCCTCGTCGGTGTGCTTGCCGTAGCGGCGCATGGCGTACGTCCCTACTGCCCGAGCATCCCGGTCCACAGCTCGGGGAAGTCCGGCAGGGTCTTCGCCGTCGTCGCCACGTTCTCGATGTGCACGCCCGGCACGGCCAGGCCGATGATCGCACCGGCGGTCGCCATGCGGTGGTCCTCGTAGGTGTGGAAGGTGCCGCCGTGCAGCGCGCGCGGGCGGATGTGCAGGCCGTCGGCCGTCTCCGTGACGTCACCGCCCAGCTCGTTGATCTCCTTGGTGAGCGCGGCGAGCCGGTCCGTCTCGTGCAGCCGCAGATGGGCCACGCCCCGCAGGGTGGACGGCGAGTCGGCGAGCGCGGCCACCGCCGCGATGCCCGGGGTCAGCTCGCCCACGTCGCCGAGGTCCACGTCGATGCCGTGGATCGCCCCCGAACCGATGAACTCAAGGCCGTACTCGGTCAGTTGGCAGGAACCGCCCATCTCGGTGAAGATCTCCCGCAGCCGGTCACCCGGCTGGGTGGTACGGGTCGGCCAGTCCGGGATCACCACCTTGCCGCCGGTGACCAGGGCCGCCGCCAGGAACGGCTGCGCGTTGGACAGATCCGGCTCGATCGTCAGGTCCCGGCCGAGCAGCGCGCCCGGCGTCACCCGCCACACGTTCGGCTCGCCGCCCGACTCCGGGGTGTCCACCTGGGCGCCGACCGCGCGCAGCATGTCCACCGTCATCCGGATGTGCGGCATCGAGGGCAGGCTGGCGCCGGTGTGGCGGACCTCCACCCCCTGGTTGAAACGGGGGCCCGACAGCAGCAGCGCCGACACGAACTGCGACGACGAGGAGGCGTCGATCGACACCGGGCCGCCGTCCAGGGCCCCGCCGCCGTGCACGGTCAGCGGCAGCGTGCCCCGGCCGTCGTCGTCGATCCGGGCGCCGAGCACCCGCAGCGCGTCGATCACGCCGTTCAGGGGACGCTCGTACGACCGCGGGTCCCCGTCGAACCGGACCGGGCCGTCGGCCAGCGCGGCCACCGGCGGCAGGAACCGCATCACCGTGCCCGCGTTGCCGACGTCGACCGTGGCCGGGCCGGACAGGCCCGTGGGCAGCACCCGCCACGCCTCGCCGGTGCCGTCCGGGCCCACTCCCTCCTCGATCTCCACGCCCATGGCGCGCAGGGCACCGGCCATCAGCAGGGTGTCGCGCGACCGCAGCGGGCGGCGCAGCCAGCCGGGCTCGGAGGCCAGGGCCGCGAGGACCAGGGCGCGGTTGGTGACCGACTTGGACCCCGGCACGTGGACCGTCGCGTCGACGGCTCCGCTCGCGTGCGGGGCGGGCCAGAGGGCGGTGGAGGAGGTGTTCGGGGCCATGGGGCCACTTTATAAGGAGGGCCCGGTGTCAACCTTCCAGCAGCCAGCGGCCCCCGCCGATCAGCGAGCACAGCGACACCGCGTGGAACAGGAACAGCCACAGGCCCGCCGGTACGTGCGTCAGCCGCGACAGCTGGTCCGCGTCCGAGTCGCCTGCGCCTCCCCTCGACCGTTTGGCCTGCAGCTCGAACGGCGGCCGTACCCCGCCGGACAGCAGGAACCACACCACCGCGTACGCGAACGCGGCCTGCACCTGCGGCCCCGCCAGCCAGGACACCAGCAGGAACGCCCCGCCCGCGAGGACCACGGTCAGCACGCCGTACGCGTTGCGGATCATCACCAGCATCGCCACCAGCAGGGCGGTGGCCGCCCACAGCAGAAGGGTGATGCGCCCGGCGGCCAGCAGCGCGGCCCCGCCGAGGCCCAGCAGCGAGGGGGCCGTGTAGCCCGCGGCGGCCGTCAGGATCATGCCCAGCCCGTAGGGCTTGCCCCGGCTCACGGTGAGCCCGCTGGTGTCGGAGTGCAGCCGGATACCGGTGAGCTGCCGGCCGGTGAGCAGGGCGATCAGGCCGTGGCCGCCCTCGTGCGCGATGGTGATCGCGTTGCGGGATATCCGCCACACCGGATGCGGGACGACCACGGCGAGCGCGGCGGCCAGCGTGGCCAGCACCACCCACAGATCGGGATCGGGCTGGGTCCCGGTGAGCCGGTCCCAGAGGTCGGGCAGCGCGGTGGCGGCGAGGCTGTCCATCGGTCGCAGTGACTCCCTGTCCTGGTACGGAGTCTGGCAGTGTGGCACGTATGTGCGGACGGTATGCATCGAGTCGTAGGCCCGAGGATCTCGCCGGAATCTTCGAGGTCGAGAAGTGGGAGCCCGAGGAGACCTTGGAGCCCGACTACAACGTGGCGCCGACCAAAGAGGTCTACGCCGTCCTGGACCGCCCCCTGAAAGACGCGGACTCCCCGCGTCCGGTTCGCCAGCTGCGCACGCTGAAGTGGGGCCTGGTCCCGTCCTGGGCGAAGACCCCGGAGGGCGGCGCGCGCATGATCAACGCCCGCGCCGAGACCGTGCACGAGAAGCCCGCCTACCGGCGCGCCTTCGCCGCCCGCCGCTGCATCCTGCCGGCCGACGGCTACTACGAGTGGGTCACCGGCGAGCAGGAACGCGACCTGGAGGTGGAGGGCAGGAAGAAGCGGCCGCGCAAGCAGCCGTACTTCGTGCTGCCCGCCGACGGCTCGGTGTTCGCGATGGCCGGCCTGTACGAGTTCTGGCGCGACCGCACCCTGCCCGACGACCACCCGCGGGCCTGGTGGGTCACCTGCTCGGTGATCACCACCGAGGCGGAGAAGACCCCGCTGGCCGTGGCCCCCGCCGAGGGCCCGCGCTCCCTCGCCGAGATCCACCCGCGGATGCCGCTGATGCTCACCCCGGACCGCTGGGACGCCTGGCTCGACCCCTCCCGCACCGACCCCGACGACCTGCGGGAACTGCTCGCCCCGCCCCCGGCCGGCCTGATGCGGGCCTACCCGGTCTCCACCGCCGTCAGCAACGTCCGCAACAACAGCCCGGAGCTGCTCAAGGAGCTGGAGGCACCGGAAGAGGGCACACTCTTCTGATGTGACGGATGTGACAGACGTGACCGCACAGACGGTCGGTACGGACGCCGGGGACGCGCGGATCACCTGGCACACGGCGAAGAAGGCACGGCTGGTGCTGGCCGTGAGCCACGGCGCCGGCGGCGGTATCGAGGCCCGCGATCTGCAAGCGCTCGCGGCCGTGCTGCCCGCCGACGGCGTCACCGTCGCCCTCGTCGAGCAGCCCTGGCGGGTGGCCGGCAAGAAGGTCGCTCCCGCACCGAAGACCCTGGACACCGGGTGGCGGGGCGTGTGGCCCGCGCTCACGGAACCCGGCCTGCCGGTGATCTCCGGAGGCCGCAGCGCCGGAGCCCGGGTCGCCTGCCGCACGGCGGCCGAGCTGGGCGCGCACGCCGTACTCGCGCTGAGTTTCCCGCTGCACCCGCCGGGCAAGCCGGAGAAGTCCCGGGCGGACGAGCTGCTGGGGGCCGGGGTGCCCACGCTGGTCGTCCAGGGCGGCAACGACCCCTTCGGGAAGCCGGCGGAGTTCCCGGAGAGTGACTTCCGGCTCATCGAGGTGCCGTACGGCGATCACGGGTTCGCCGTGCCCAAGCGCGCGGAGATCACCCAGGAGCGGGCGCTGGAGATCATCACCGGCGCGGTACGGGAGTGGATCGCGTCACTCGGGTGACCCCGGGAATGCTGGGCGGCGGGCCGCTGTTGAGCCGGACGGAAGTGCCGACGGCTTCGGCACCGACGCCGAAGGAGAGGAAGTCCGCCGCATGGGTTCGACCATCTGCCCGGCCCGCAGCAGCCGCACTGACCTGGACTGGTCCGTGCTGCACGCGGCCAAGACCGCTCCTATTCGAGCGGCGGCAGGCACGGGTCGTGTTCTATCCTCCGAATCGAGTGGGATCGGTTTCGGTCCCGCCCGGGATCTTGAGGAGGTGGGTCCGGTCACCGGTACCGACGCAGGGACCGACAACGGCCAGGCGGAGCTGCCCGAGGGCCAGGGCGTCAGCGCGGACGCGTCCGATGAGTCGACCGCGGAGCGCAGCGCGCGCTTCGAGCGGGACGCGCTCGAATTCCTCGACCAGATGTACTCGGCCGCGCTGCGCATGACGCGCAACCCGGCCGACGCCGAGGACCTGGTGCAGGAGACGTACGCCAAGGCGTACGCGTCCTTCCACCAGTTCCGCGAGGGCACCAACCTCAAGGCGTGGCTGTACCGCATCCTCACCAACACCTTCATCAACTCCTACCGCAAGAAGCAGCGCGAGCCCCAGCGCTCCGCCGCGGAGGAGATCGAGGACTGGCAGCTCGCCCGCGCCGAGTCGCACATGTCGACGGGTCTGCGCTCCGCCGAGTCGCAGGCGCTCGACCACCTGCCCGACTCGGACGTGAAGGAAGCGCTCCAGGCCATCCCCGAGGAGTTCCGCATCGCCGTCTATCTCGCGGACGTCGAGGGGTTTGCCTACAAGGAGATCGCGGACATCATGGGGACACCCATCGGTACGGTGATGTCCCGGCTGCACCGGGGCCGCCGTCAGCTGCGCGGCATGCTGGAGGACTACGCCCGTGAGCGCGGGCTGGTCCCGGCCGGCGCCGGAGAGTCGAACGAAGCGAAAGGCTCGGGCTCATGAGCTGCGGAGAGCCGCACGAGACGGACTGCAGTGAGGTCCTCGACCACCTGTACGAGTTCCTCGACAGCGAGATGCCGGACGTCGACCGCGACAAGTTCCAGCACCACTTCGAGGAATGCTCGCCGTGCCTGGAGAAGTACGGCCTGGAGCAGGCCGTGAAGAAGCTGGTGAAGCGGTGCTGCGGGCATGACGACGTACCCGCCGACCTGCGGGCCAAGGTCATGGGGCGGATCGAGCTGATCCGCTCCGGGCAGACCGTGCCGGAGCACGACGTGACCAAGGCCCCGGCGGCACCGCAGGAGTCCTGACACGCCGGGGCATATCACCCGAACGTGCTAATCCTCAGGTCATAAGCCCCGCACCCCCCGATTCCCGCCCTAGGCTCCGAGCCTGGAGGAGGCACGGTCGGGGAGGGGCGTGATGGACGCGGTACCGGCAAGGGCACGCGGCTACGTGGCCGCCGTCGCCCTGTCGGCCGTCCTCTGCCTGCTGCCCCTGCCGGCGACGCACGTTCCCTGGGGGGCGCCGGTCCTGCTCGCCGCGCTCTACGCGGCCTGCGAGCACGCCGTACGCCGCCGCTTCGGCGGCACCTTCTACCCCGTGCTGCTCGCCGGTGCGTTCCTGCTGCCCGCGCCGGCCGCCGCGCTCGTCCCGGTGCCCGCCGCGCTGCTCTGCCCCGTCGAGCACCGGCCCGCCCTGCTCCGGCGCGTGTGGCGGGCCGCGCAGCCCGCACTCGCCGTGTGGGCCGCCGCCCGGACGCACGGCGCGCTCGGCGGCGAGCACGCCGTCGTCGGCTCCGACTTCCCCTCCGCCCTGCTGCCCGCCGGCGCGGCCGTCCTCGCGTTCTGTCTGGTGCTCACCGCGCTCGACGGCGGCCTGCGCGCGGCGGCCGGGCTGGTTCCGCTGCGGCGGGCCTGGCGCGGGCAGCTGGCGCGCTCCCTCGCCCCGGTCGCGGTGCACGGACTCGCCGGGCTCATGATGGCCGTGCTCTGGCGCAGCCCCTACGGCCCGGTCGCCGCGCTCCTCGTGCTGCTGCCGATGGGCGTCTCCTGCTGGGTCTTCGCCCAGTACCACCGCGAACGCGCCGCCCACCAGGCCACCATCCGCGCCCTCGTCCAGGCCGTCGACATCAAGGACGGCTACACCCGCGGCCACAGCGAACGCGTCGGACACGCCTCCGTGCTGATCGCCCGCGAACTCGGCATGGACGACGACCGCGTCGAAGTGCTGCGCTTCGCCGGCATCCTGCACGACGTCGGCAAACTGGGCGTGCCCACCCGGCTGCTGCGCAAGGAGGGCCCGCTCACCCCGCAGGAGCGGCGGATCATCGAACTGCACCCCGAGTACGGCCACGAGATGGTCCGCGGCATCTCCTTCCTCGGCGAGGCCCGCGCGGCCATCCTCCACCACCACGAACGGCTCGACGGCAGCGGCTACCCGTACGGCCTGGCGGGCAGCCAGATCCCCGAATGCGCCCGGATCGTCGCCGTCGCGGACGCCTTCGACGCCATGACCTCCACCCGCTGCTACAGCAGGGCCCGCCCGGTCGAGGCCGCCGTCGCGGAGCTGGAGCGCTGCGCCGGGGCGCACTTCGACCCCCGGATGGTCGGCGCGCTCGTCCGCGCCCTGCGCCGTACCGGCTGGCACCCGGCGGTCACCGCCGACGAACCGGCACACGGCGCCCCGCCCGCGGAGCGGACCCCCAGCACCGGGGCGCCCCGGTGACCGCCCTGCGGCTGATCCACGGCGTCGCCGCCCTCGTCGCGGCCGGCTCCCTCGCCGTCACCCTCGGGACCGGCCTGCACGACCGGGGCGTCGCGCTCGCCTTCGGCGTGCTCATAGCCATCGGCGAACTGACCCGCTGGAGCGACGAGCAGGGGCAGCGGCAGGCCGCGCCCCTCGGTGCCGCCGGCGCCCTGTCGTACGCCCTGCTGGGCGCCGAAGCCGGGCGGCCCAGCCAGCACGGCGCCGCCCAGGTCGTCACCGTCGTCCTCGTCGCCACCGTGCTCGGTGCCGTCCCGCACATCTGGTCCGGCCGCAGCTCCACCATCGACCACCTGACCCGCCGGACCCTCACCGTCGGCTTCGCCGCCGTCTGCTTCCAACCCCTCTACAACCAGGGCGTCTTCGCTCATTGGGGCGGTCCCGCCTACGCCCTCCTGCTGCTCACCCTGCTCGCCCTCACCTCCCTGTGCGGCGCGGTCCTGACCGCCGCGCTCGCCCACTGCCGCACCCGCTGGCCGTTCGGCCCGCTGCTGCGCGAGGAACTGCGCGGACTGCTCGGCATCGGCTCCGCCGTCTGCGCGACCGGCGCGGTGATGGCACTCGCGGTCGCCGTCGTGGGCCTGTGGGCGCTGCCCGTGTTCTGCCTGCCGATGCTGCTCGTCCAGCTCTCCCTGCGCCGGTACGCGGCCGTCCGCGCCACCTACCGGCAGGCCATCGCCTCCCTCGCCCGCGCCACCGAGATCGCCGGCTGCACCCCCGCCGGGCACGCCCACCGCGTCGCCGCGCTCAGCCTCGCCGTCGGCCGGGACCTCGGCCTGACCGGGCCCGAACTGACCGTCCTGGAGTACGCGGCCCTGATGCACGACATCGGCCAGCTGAGCCTCGTCGACCCGGTCCCGGCGGGCGCCACCGCCGGCCTGCCCGCCACGGAGCAGCGGCGCATCGCCCTGCTCGGCGGGGCCGTCGTCCGGCAGACCGGCGTGGACGCGGCCGTCGCCGCCGTCGTGGAACGGCAGGCCGACCCCTACCGGGAACAGCCGCTCGCCGCCCGGATCGTCCGGGCCGTGAACGCCTACGAGGAGAAGACCCGGGACGCCGGACCCGAAGGCCCGCTGCGCGCACTGGAGGAGCTGCGGCTCGGCACCGCCGAGGACTACGCTCCCGAGGTCGTGGAGTCGCTCGCCCGGGTGCTGGCCAGGCCTCCCGGCGTGCGGGAACGCGTACCCGTGCGACGAACGGGACTGTCTGACCCCGCGCCCGGCTGGGTAACCCATGGGTAATGAGCGCCTTTCCCACGGCACGTGGTTGGATGCGAGGGAGAGGGTGTCCGGGGGCACAAGCCAGCCCACAGCGGGAAATGGAACTGGCAGGCGGGAATCGTGAGGATCTTCGGCAAGGGACGGCACCGGCCCTCCGCCTCCTGGCGGCAGGCCACCGACCGCGCGTTCACACTCATCGGCGACGGCCGGTACGAGGACGCGGGCGAGCTGCTGACACGCGCCGCCGATCTGGAACCCTGGATGTCGGAGTCCTGGTTCAACCTCGCCCTGCTGCACAAGTTCCGGCACGACTGGGAGCAGGCGCGCGCGGCCGGACTGCGCGCGGTCGCCCTCCTCGACCGGGAGACCGGGGCGCCCGACTGGTGGAACGTCGGCATCGCCGCGACCGCCCTGCAGGACTGGCCGCTGGCCCGCCGCGCCTGGCAGGCGTACGGGCTCAAGGTGCCCGGGGGTGCCGCGGCCTCCGCGGAACCCGTCGGCATGGAGCTGGGCAGCGCGGCCGTACGGCTCTCGCCGGAGGGGGAGGCCGAGGTGGTCTGGGGCCGCCGGCTGGACCCCGCGCGGATCGAGGTGCTGTCGATCCCGCTGCCCTCCTCCGGGCGGCGCTGGGGCGAGGTCGTCCTGCACGACGGCGTCCCGCACGGCGAGCGCACCACGTCCAGCGGGCACTCCTACCCGGTCTTCGACGAGATCGAGCTGTGGGCGCCGTCGCCCGTCCCCACCTGGGTGGTCCTGCTGGAGGCGGCCACCGAGGCCGACCGGGACGCGCTGGAGCAACTGGCCGCGGACGCGGGGTTCGCGGCGGAGGACTGGTCGTCGTCGGTACGGCTGCTGTGCCGGATGTGCAGCGAGTCCCGCATGCCGTCCGACGAGGGCGACGGGGTGCACCTGGACCCGCACGACCACAGTGAGCCGGGTCATCCCGGGCCGCTCGGACATCGCACGGACGGGCAGCTGTGGGTGCCGGAGCGGGAGTGCGGGGTGGCCGCGCCGGCTTCGCTGGTCCGGGGGTTGCTGGACGGGTGGGTCGCGGACAGCCCCGACTCGCGGGACTGGCGGGATCTCGAAGAGGTCTGCTGAGGACGGCGTCCGGCTGCGGGTTCGTCGTGGCTGGTCGGGCCCACGCGGCGGAGCCGCATATGGCACAGTCCCGCGCCCCCCGGGGGCGCGCCCCCGTACCCTGTATCAGCAACACTCTCCCTGTTCTTTGAGGAAGGCGTACGTCGGTCATGGCGCAGCAGGACACCGATCAGCAGCACGCGGGCGTGCTCCCCGTCGACGACGAGGGCTACGTCGTCGACACGGAGGACTGCGAGGAGCGCGAGAGGGCCTGGCGCGAGCGCGGCACCTCCCGGCCGATCACGGTCGTCGGCAACCCGGTGCTGCACAAGGAGTGCAAGGACGTCACCGAGTTCGGCGAGGAGCTGCAGCAGCTCGTCGCCGACATGTTCGCCAGCCAGCGCACCGCCGAGGGCGTGGGCCTGGCCGCCAACCAGATCGGTGTCGACCTGAAGGTCTTCGTCTACGACTGCCAGGACGACGAGGGCGTCCGGCACGTCGGCGTGGTGTGCAACCCGAAGCTGGTCGACCTGCCCGCCGAGAAGCGCCGGCTGGACGACAGCAACGAGGGCTGCCTGTCCGTGCCCACGGCGTACGCGTCGCTCGCCCGTCCCGACTACGCCGAGGTGACCGGCCAGGACGAACAGGGCAACCCGATCAAGGTCCGCGGCACCGGCTACTTCGCACGCTGTCTGCAGCACGAGACCGACCACCTCTACGGCTACCTGTACATCGACCGGCTGTCGAAGCGGGACCGCAAGGACGCGCTGCGGCAGATGGCGGAGAACGAGCCACGCTACCCCGTGGTCGCCAACGACTGACCAGCGACGCGCACTTGGGCGCCCCGGCCGGGATCCTTCCTGGCCGGGGCGCCTTCCTGTTGCCGTACTTCGCTCGTTCGTGCGTCGTACAACCGGTCCCTTCCGCGCTGCTAGTGATCCTTAATCAGTCACGCAAGGGGGGATTCGGGGCACCTTGGGGTGGTGAATAGAGCAAATCCGTTCCCACGGCGGTCAGTTGTGGTGCTGAATGGAAGTGCGGGATACGCAACGGCGCACGCCCGGCACAACGGGAGGGCGTGCGCTCCTGGCGGCTGAGAGGGGTTTGTTCGTGCAAGCTTTCCCACACAGCACCACAGCGACGCAGACGGCGGTCGTAGTCCCACCCTCACTGGCACTCCCGGTGATCGAGTCCGCCTTTCCCCGGCAACTGCATCCGTATTGGCCACGACTCCAGGAGAAGACCCGGCTCTGGCTCCTGGAAAAGCGGCTCATGCCGCCGGCCAAGGTCCGGGAATATGCCGATGGCCTGTGCTACACCGACCTCATGGCGGGCTACTACACCGGTGCCTCCGACGAGGTCCTCCAGGCCATAGCCGACTACAGCGCCTGGTTCTTCGTCTGGGACGACCGCCACGACCGCGACATCGTGCACGGCCGGGCGGGCGACTGGCGGCGGCTGCGGCACCGGCTGCACGCGGCTCTGGACGCACCCAGGCACCATCTGCACCATCCGGACCCACTGGTGGCGGGCTTCGCGGACAGCGTGCTGCGACTGTACGGCTTCCTGTCGCCCACCTGGAACCAGCGGTTCGCCCGGCACTTCCACGCGGTCATCGAGGCCTACGACCGTGAATTCCGCAACCGCACCGAGGGATACATACCCGGCGTCGAGGAGTACCTCGCCCTGCGCCGGCTCACCTTCGCGCACTGGATATGGACGGACCTCCTCGAACCCAGTGCCGGATGCGAACTCCCGGACAGCGTACGGAAGAATTCGGCGTACCGCCGGGCGGCCCTCCTCAGTCAGGAATTCGCCGCCTGGTACAACGACCTCTGCTCGCTGCCGAAGGAAATAGCGGGCGACGAGGTGCACAATCTCGGAATCAGCCTCGTCACCCATAAGGGGCTGACCCTAGAAGAAGCGGTGGACGACGTCCGGCGGCGCATCGAGGAATGCATCAGTGAATTCCTCGAAGCCGAGCAGGACGCCCTGAGATTCGCCCGCGAGATCGACGACGGAACGGTCCGCGGAAAAGAGTTGAGCACCGCCGTCCAGGCCTGTGTCGGTCATATGCGCAACTGGTTCAGCTCCGTCTACTGGTTCCACCACGAGTCCGGCCGGTACATGGTCGACAGCTGGGACGACCGCTCCACGCCCCCGTACGTCACGAACGAAGCGGCAGGTGAGAAATGACCGTCGAGTCGGTACAGCCCGCGAACCCCGGGACGCCCGAGAACCCCGAGACCTCCGAGACGCTCGACCTGCGTGAACCGCCCCTGGCCGGAGGCGCCGTACCGGTCCTCGGGCACGGCCTCAAGCTGGTCCGCGACCCGCTCGCCTTCATGTCCGGGCTGCGTGACCACGGAGACGTCGTCCGCCTGAAGCTCGGCCCCAAGACGGTGTACGCCGTCACCACCCCGGCGCTCACCGGAGCACTGGCCCTCAACCCCGACTTCAAGATCGACGGCCCGCTGTGGGAGTCCCTCGAAGGCCTGCTCGGCAAGGAGGGCGTGGCCACCGCGAACGGCCCCCGGCACCGCCGGCAGCGGCGCACCATACAGCCCGCGTTCCGGCTCGACGCGATACCCGACTACGGTCCGATCATGGAGGAGGAGGCGCACGCGCTGACCGACCGCTGGAAACCCGGCGGCACCATCGACTGCACCTCCGAGTCCTTCCGCGTCGCCGTCCGCATCGCGGCCCGCTGCCTGCTGCGCGGCGACTACATGGACGAGCGCGCGGAACGGCTCAGCATCGACCTCGCCACCGTCTTCCGTGGTATGTACCGCCGGATGGTGATCCCGCTCGGCCCGCTCTACCGGCTGCCGTTCCCGGCCAACCGCGAATTCAACCGGGCGCTGGCCGATTTGCATCTGCTGGTGGACGAGATCGTCGCCGAGCGGAGGGCATCTGGTCAAAAGCCGGACGATTTGCTGACGGTATTGCTGGAGGCGAAGGACGACAATGGGGACCCCATCGGGGAACAGGAGATCCACGACCAGGTCGTCGCCATACTCACCCCCGGCAGCGAAACAGTCGCGTCCACGATCATGTGGCTGCTGCAGGTCCTCGCCGAACACCCGGAGCACGCCGAGAAGGTACGGACCGAGGTCGAATCCGTGACCGGTGGTCGACCGGTCGGATTCGAGCACGTCCGCTCACTCACCCACACCAACAATGTCGTCGTCGAGGCCATGCGACTCCGGCCCGCCGTATGGATATTGACGCGGCGCGCGATGACCGACACCGCGCTCGGCGGCTATCGCATTCCGGCCGGGGCGGACATCGTCTACAGCCCCTACGCCATCCAGCGCGACGCCCGCTCCTACGCCCGCCACCTCGACTTCGACCCCGACCGCTGGCTGCCCGAGCGGGCCAAGGAGGTGCCGAAATACGCGATGAGCCCGTTCAGCGTGGGCAACCGCAAGTGCCCCAGCGACCACTTCTCCATGACCCAGCTGAGCCTGATCACCGCGGCGATCTCCGCGAAGTACCGCTTCGAGCAGGTCAGCGGGTCCGACGACACCACCCGCGTGGGCATCACGCTCCGCCCGCAGAACCTGCTGCTGCGGGCGATGCCCTGGTAGACCCGCTGGTACCGGCGCGCGCTCAGGCGGCCTCCGGGCCCCGGAACGCGCGCCGGTAGGCGTTCGGAGTCGTCCCCAGCGCCCGGACGAACTGGTGGCGCAGCGCGGCGGCCGTACCGAACCCGGTGCGCCAGGCGATGGCGTCCATCGTCTCGTCCGTGCCCTCCAGCAGCTCCTGCGCCAGCAGCACCCGTTGGCGAAGGATCCACCGGTACGGCGTGGTCCCGGTCTCCTGCTGGAAGCGCCGGGCGAAGGTGCGCGGCGCCATGTGGGCACGGGCGGCGAGCTGCTCGACGGTCACCTCCTGGTCGAGGTGGGCCTCCATCCAGGCGAGCACCTCCCCGACCGTGTCGCAGGGCGCCTTCGGCAAGGGCCGCTCGATGAACTGCGCCTGCCCGCCGTCCCGGTGCGGCGGCACCACCATCCGACGGGCGATCTTGTTGGCCACCTCCGGCCCCTGCTCCTTGCGCACGAGATGCAGACAGGCGTCGATCCCGGCGGCGGTGCCGGCGGAGGTGATCACGGGGTCCTCGTCCACGTACAGCACGTCCGGCTCGACCGTGAGCCGCGGATAGCGCCGGGACAGCTGCTCGGCGTGGTGCCAGTGCACCGCGCACCGCCGCTCGTCCAGCAGCCCCGCCGCGGCCAGCACGAACACCCCGGAGCAGACGCTGAGCACCCGGGCACCCCGGTCCACGGCCCGCCGCAGCGCCGCCAGCAGCTCCTGCGGATACTCGCGCTCCGCATAGGTCTCACCGGCCGGTACGGCGATCAGATCGGCCTCTTCCAGCCGCTCCAGGCCGTACGGCGTGGACACGGTGAACCCGCAGTGGGTGCTCAGGTCAGGCCCCTCCGCCGACACCACGGCGAAGTCGTACCCGGGCAGCCCGTCGTCGCTGCGGTCGATGCCGAACACCTCGCACACGACACCCAGCTCGAAGGGATGCACCCCGTCCAGCAGCACGGCGGCCACGTTCTTCAGCATGCTGCCAGTGTGCCTCGACAGTGGCAGTAATTCGAGGCTCTACGGCAGTCCTGCCACTCCCGGTAAGGAGTATCCGGCGCGACAGTGGTGTCCATGAACGGAAACCAGATCGAAGGACTCATCGGAATGCTCGCCACCCTCGGGATCCTGGTCCTCCTGGTCCTCCCGTCCGTGCTCGGCATCGTGCGCGACCGGCGCATCGACCGCCAGCTCAGGGCGGCCGAGCGGCGGGGGACGCCCAGGCCCACCGAGCCGGCGGAAGAGCCCGAGCCCCGCAGGAGGCGCCACGGCGCGGCCCGCCCCGCCTGACAGAAACCGTGTGCGAGCCTTGTCCGCCCGCTGTGTAGCCTCTCCTCTCACACCACAAAGGGGAGGGAACATGCGAGGCAGAACGGCCGGTAAGGCCTGGGCCCTGGCGGGCGGGGCCGCGGCCCTGACGCTGCTGACCGCGACGGGCGCCCACGCGGAGGGCAGGGGAGACATCCGCGTCGTGAAGACCGTCGTCAACAAGGGCGGGAACGTGATCGTCGGGACGACGAAGAAGGTCACGTTCCCCATCGCCCTCACGATCAAGGACGACTCGGGCGTGAAGGGGGTGACCCATGCCAGCACCTTCAACACGGCCTACGGCCTTGGCTTCTTCGACTGGACCGGGACCTCGTGCGTGAAGAAGTCGCACACCACGTCGGTGTGCACGGTCACGATGACGGTCGCCCCGGCCTGGATCCGCGACAGTGACGACATGGACAGCAACAAGCTGGCCGGCGTCTGGCAGGTCAACGCCACCGTCAAGGCGAACGACGGCGACTACTGGATCTCCGACCGGATCGCCGAGTACAAGGTCAAGCGGGCCTCGCAACTGACCACGGACGCCTCGCCCGAGCCCGTGGCCAAGGGCGCCAAGCTGACCGTCACCGGCAAGCTGTCCCGTGCGAACTGGGAGGACCTGAAGTACCACGGGTTCACCGGCCAGGACGTGAAGCTCCAGTTCAAAGCGGTCGGCGCCGCCCACTACAGCACGGTGAAGACCGTGCGCACGGGCGACGCCGGAAAGCTCAGCACCAAGGTCACCGTCACCTCGGCGGGCAGCTGGCGCTGGTACTTCCCCGGCACGACGACGACCGCGCGGGTCGTATCGGCCGGGGACGCCGTGAAGCTGAAGTAACCGCCGGTCAGAAATCCTCGTCCAGGTCGACGGTGCCCTCCACCGCGACCTGGTAGGCCGAGGGCCGGCGTTCGAAGAAGTTGGTCAGTTCCTGGACGCCTTGGAGTTC
>NZ_JBFATL010000080.1:0-15294 GCF_040678315.1 Streptomyces sp. NPDC052721
GAGGGCCGGGGCCCGGCACGCCGAGAGCACGCACCTGACGCCGCGCGGCCCGCCCTCCGGGCGGACGACGGGAGTTTGACGACAGGACCTAGGACCCGTCCTCCTCCAGCCAGCCGAAGCTCTTCTCCACCGCCCTGCGCCAGTTCCGGTACTCGCGGTCGCGGACCGACGCCTCCATGACGGGCGTCCACTCCGCGTCCTTCCGCCAGTGCGACTTCAGCTCGTCCAGGCCGTTCCACACGCCCGTGGCCAGCCCGGCCGCGTAGGCGGCGCCGAGGCATGTCGTCTCCGAAACGCGGGGCCGGATCACCGGTACGCCCAGGACGTCCGCCTGGTGCTGCATGAGCAGGTGGTTCCGGGTCATGCCGCCATCCACCTTCAGTGTGCTGATCCGCACCCCGGAGTCCTGGTACATCGCGTCCACGACCTGCCGGGTCTGCCAGCTCGTCGCCTCCAGCACCGCGCGCGCGAGGTGGGCCTTCGTGACGTACCGGGTGAGGCCGGTGACGACACCACGCGCGTCGGAGCGCCAGTAGGGCGCGAACAGGCCCGAGAAGGCCGGCACGATGTAGGCGCCGCCGTTGTCGTCGACGCTCGCCGCCAGTGTCTCGATCTCATCGGCGGTCCGGATGATCCCGAGCTGGTCGCGGAACCACTGGACCAGCGCGCCCGTTATCGCTATGGACCCCTCCAGGCAGTACACCGGCGCCTCCCCGCCGATCTTGTAGCCCATCGTCGTCAGCAGCCCGTTCTTCGACGGCACCGGCCGGTTGCCGGTGTTCAGCAGCAGGAAACTGCCGGTGCCGTAGGTGTTCTTCGCGGTGCCGACGTCGTAGCAGGCCTGCCCGAACACGGCGGCCTGCTGGTCGCCCAGCGCCGAGGCGACGGGCACCCCGGACAACTGCCCGACCGCGGTCCCGTACACCTCGGCGGACGATCTGATCTCGGGCAGTACGGCCTCGGGGATGTTCATCGCGGACAGGAGGGAGGGATCCCACTGGAGGGTGTCCAGGTTCATCAGCATGGTGCGGCCGGCGTTCGTGACGTCGGTGACGTGCCGGCCGCCGTCGGTGCCGCCGGTGAGGTTCCAGATCAACCAGGAGTCGATGGTGCCGAACGCGATCTCACCGCGCTCGGCCCGCTGCCGCAGACCGGGCACATGGTCCAGCAGCCAGGCCGCCTTGGGCCCGGAGAAGTAGCTGGCCAGCGGCAGTCCGGTCTTCTCGCGGAAGCGGTCCTGGCCGGCCGTGCCGCCCAGTTCGCCGCACAGGGCCGCGGTACGGGTGTCCTGCCAGACGATCGCGTTGTGCACGGGCTTGCCCGTGGCGCGGTCCCACAGGACCGTGGTCTCCCGCTGGTTGGTGATGCCGAGGGCGCTCAGCCGGTCGGCGCGCAGTCCCGCCCGGGCGAGTGCCCCGGCCACCACGGCCTGCACCTTGGACCAGATCTCGGTGGCGTCGTGCTCCACCCAGCCGGGCCTGGGAAAGATCTGCCGGTGCTCGCGCTGGTCGACGGCGACGATCGCGCCGCTGTGGTCGAAGACGATGCAGCGGCTGGACGTGGTGCCCTGGTCGATGGCGGCGACGTACGTGTCGGCGGTGTCCGTCATGGCTGTCCCTGGGTCGCTGGGTCGGATCGCTGGCCGGAAGGCCGCGTGGGTGCGTGGATCGCGGTGGCGCGAGCGGGGTTCAGAAGGCCGCGTTGTAGACGAGGCCGGCCAGTGATCCACCGATCAGCGGCCCGATGACCGGGATCCAGGCGTATCCCCAGTCGGAGCTGCCCTTGTGGGGGATCGGCAGGAACGTGTGCACGATGCGTGGCCCGAGGTCGCGGGCCGGGTTGATGGCATAGCCGGTGGGGCCGCCGAGGGAAAGGCCGATGCCCACGACGAGCAAGGAGACGATGAGCACGGTGGTGCCGGACTCGCCGAGCCCCTCGGTGCGCCCGAAGGCGAGGACCGGCAGGACCAGTGCGACGGTCGCGATGATCTCGGTGACGAGGTTGGCGACCGGGTTCCTGATCTCCGGAATGGTGGAGAAGATCCCGAGGGTCGGCACGGGTTCACCGGTGGTGCCGTCCGTGGTGCCTTCCGTGCGGACGTTGGCCTGGAACTGGGCGAGATAGACGAGGTAGGCCAGTACGGCGCCGAGCATCGCGCCGGCGATCTGCCCGAGCAGGTACACCCAGACCTTGCCCCACTTGCCGGTCTCCACGGCGATGCCGACGGTGACGGCGGGATTGAGCTGACCACCGGAGAGGGGAGCGGCGGTGTACGCGCCCGCGAGCACGCCGAAGCCCCAGCCGAACGCGATCACGATCCAGCCCGAGGCCCGTGCCTTGGAGTATCTGAGGGTGACGGCGGCGCAGACGCCCGCGCCGAACAGGATCAGAATCGCGGTGCCGATGGCCTCGCCGACGAAAATGTCTCCGTTGCTCATGGCGGCTCCCTTGGCGCCGGCAGGGGCGATCGGCCCCCGGCCCTGGCGTGCAGGACGGTTCCCTTGGCGACTTCAGCCGAAGGCAGGGAGGGCCCCGCGCCCCGCCCGGCGTCGGTGACGAGCGTGCCGTCGCAGCCGGATCGCCCTGGAGTGCCGGGCCGTGAACACAACAGACCCGTGCCGCAGTGCCTGATAACACCGAGAATGTACGGCGATGTCGGCTGACACCGGGAAGTGTTCACCGGCGCCCCGGGGGCGTCAAGGTTGCCGACGGCGACGGTGACACGGGCGTTCCGTCGGCCTCGATGGAGCGGACGCGCCGCAACGGACGTCGACGAGAAGGCCGTTCACCACCGTGGCTCGGCGGCGGCGTACCCGGCCTGTGCCGGGGCTGGACCCGGGCCGCCGCGCCGGACCTCGTGACCGGGGAGCCCGGCGCGTCCGAGCACCCAGCTCGCGCCGTTCAGCGCCTTGGCCACTTTCTTCAGCGGCGCGAGCTGGGCGGCGGCCTGGTGATGGTCGCGCACGCTGCCCGGACCGCAGACGACCGTCGCCAGGGAGAGCGTGACCGGCCGGCCGCCCGCCGCCCACGGAGCGTCCAGCACGGCGGTGACCAGCGGATCGAGCGCCTCCTCGTCGGCCAGGACCAGGAAGTCGTCTCCGCCGATGTGCCCCACGCGCGCGTGCTCCGCGACCGCTTCCTGCAGCGCGCGGCCCACCGCGCGGATCAGCTCGTCGCCCGCGGCGAACCCGGCACCGTCGTTGACCTGTTTGAAGTGATCGATGTCCAGCCAACTGAGCGTGAACGGCCGCCCGTCGGAGATCCGCCGGTCCACCTCACTCACGATCGCGTCCGAACCGGGCAGCCGGGTCAGCGGGTTGAGCCCGGCGGCCTCCTCCACCCGGCTCTCGGCCAGCGCCCGCACCAGATCCGCCAGCCGTACGACGCCGACGCACCGGCCGTGACCGTCGACCACCGCCACGTCGTCGGAGGTCCGGTCCCGGCCGCCGACCGCCACCACGTCCAGCACCTGCCAGGCCGTCGCGTCGACGCCGACCGTGCGGGGGGCGTCGCCCAGTTTGAAGGCCGGCCGGTCGGCGTACAGGGCGTGTCCGTAGCGACCCGACATCGACAGCAGGAAACGCGAACGGTGCACCGACCGGACGGGCCTGCCGCGCTGGTCCACCAGCAGTACGCCGGAGACGTCCGGGGAACCGGTCAGCAGCGCCCGCACCTGTCCGGCCGAGGCGGTCAGCGGCAGGACGGCGGCCGGCCGTACGAACTCCCGCACCAACGGCCCGGAGCGGGGCGCGGTCCCGGCGCCGGGCGCGAGGGACGGAACGTATACGTCCGCTGCCGGGATCCGGGCCGGCGGAGCGAACAGCTCGCCCTGGGCCAGCTGCGCACCGGCCGACAGCGCCGCCGCGCACTGGAGTTCCGTCTCCACTCCCTCCACCGCGACCAGGGCGCCCAGCTCCTCGCACAGCGTCCGCATGGCCCGCACCGCGGCCGGCCGTGCCAGCAGCGAGGCGTCGAGTTTGACCAGGTCCGGGGAGAGGTCGGTGAGCAGCCTGAGCGGTACGTCGCCGTCCCCGATGCCGTCCGCGCTGATCCGGAATCCCTGCTCGCGCAGTGAGGCAACTGCCTCCAGCAGGGCTCGCTGTGGCACATGCGTGTACGGCGGGACGATGTCGAGCGTCACCTCCCAGGCCATGCGCCCCGCCGCGCGGACGGCGTCGTGCAGCGGTGTCAGGCCGCCGAGGTCGGCGAGCGTGGCCGCGAACACGTTCAGGTGCAACGGCAGCAGGGTTTCCTTGCGGGCCGCAGCGCGCAGCGCCGACACGGTGAGCCTGCCGTCCAGTTCGGGATCCCGGCGGGCCTCGGCCAGGACGTCGCCGGTCTCCGGGCGGGCAAGTATCTCCAGTGCGGCGACCGCGCCCGTCCTGAGGTTGACCACCGGCTGGAAGGCGAAGCGGAGAGTATCCGTCCAGGAGTGCACGGGAGCATGATGGCGCTGCCCGCGCACGCCCAGGCGCAGTTCATGAGACGTTCACTCAGGATTCCGGGCTGATCACGCAGAGTGGACATCCTCGTCGGCTCCCTCGCGGCACAGGAGTCTCTCGTCTCGCTGTGGTCACCGCACGGCGATCACCGATGACCCGTGCCCGAACAGCCCTTGGTTCGCGGTGATGCCCACCCGCGCCCCGGCGACCTGACGGTCACCCGCCGTACCCCTCAACTGCCAGGTCAGCTCGCACACCTGGGCGATGGCCTGCGCCGGCACCGCCTCACCGAAGGAGGCCAGTCCGCCGCTGGTGTTCACGGGTATCCGGCCGCCCGGGGCGGTCGCGCCCTCCCGCAGCAGCTTCGCGCCGTCGCCCTCGGCGCAGAGCCCCAGATCCTCGTACCACTGCAACTCCAGGGCGGTGGACAGGTCGTAGACCTCGGCCAGGGACAGGTCCTCGGGTCCGATGCCCGCCTCGTCGTAGGCGGCCCGGGTGATGGAGGCGCGGAACGTCTCGGCCGGCGGCGCCACCGTGGCCGCCGAGTCCGTGGCGATGTCCGGCAGGTCCAGCACCGTGTTCGGGAAACGAGGTGTCACCGTCGACACGGCCCGGATCCGGACCGGACGGGCGACACCGTGCCGGTGCGCGAAGTCCAGGCTGGACAGCACCAGGGCGGCCCCGCCGTCGGAGGTGGCGCAGATGTCCAGCAGCCGCAGCGGATCGGCGACCACCGCGGAGGCGGCCACCTCCTCGGCGGTGACCCGCTTGCGGTAGCGGGCGTACGGGTTCAGCGCCCCGAGCGCGGCGTTCTTGACCTTGACCAGCGCGAAGTCCTCCGGCGTGTCACCGTGCACCGCCATCCGCCGCCGCGCGTACAGCCCGAAGTAGGCCGGGTTCGTCGCCCCCAGCAGCCGGAAGCGCAGCCAGTCCGGATCGTCGGGACGGTCCCCGCCCGCGGGCCGGAAGAATCCCTTGGGCGCGGCGTCCGCCCCCACCACCAGGACGACGTCCGCGAGACCGGCGAGGATCTGCGCCCGCGCCGCGGCGATGGCCTGGGCCCCCGACGCGCACGCCGCGTACACACTCGTCACCCTGGCGCCCTGCCAGCCCAGGGCCTTGGCGAAGGTCGCTCCCGCGACATGGCCCGGATACCCGCCGCGCACCGTGTCCGCGCCCACGATGGAGCCGATGTCCGGCCAGTCGAGGTCCGCGTCCGCGAGAGCCGCGCGAGCCGCCGCCGTGCCGTACTCCACGAAGCCGCGGCCCCACTTGCCCCATGGGTGCATGCCCGCGCCGAGCACCGCCACATCAACCGTCACCCCGCACCCCCGTCGGCCGCCAGTGCCAGATCGTCCAGGTCGTCTCCGCGTCCTCGTCCTCGTGGAGCACACCGGGGACGACCTCCACCTCCATGCCCACCGTCAGGTCGCCGACGGTGACCCCGGGAGCCGCCTGCCCCAGCACCACGATCCGCTCGGCCTCCAGCTCCACCGCGATCAACGCGTACGGCACCCATGGAAGTTCCGGATTGCTCACATAGGGTGACGGAGGGCGGTATCGGCTGTCGGTGTACGACCAGATGTGTCCCCTTTGCGATAACGCGATCTCCTCCAGGGAGCCGCCCGTGCAGTGGGGGTTGCGGCAGTGGACGTCCTCGCGCGGGAAGAAGACGGAGGCGCAGGCCGTGCAGCGGGTGCCCAGGAGCCGGAAACCGTCGCCCTCGCCGGTGAACCAGCCGGTGACCGCGGGCTTGCGTGTGTACGGCAAGGGGCCTCCTCTTCAGGCCGATCTGACGGAGCGTCAGAAGTGTGCCACGGGCAACCGGAAATGTGCAGGCCGTTTCGGCGAACCGAACGGCGGCGCACGGCGTCGTGGTACACGAGGGGCGGCCGGGACCGACGGGGGTGATTCCGGCCGCCCCTTCCGGATGCGCTCGTTCCTGATGCCTCACTAGCGGAACACGTCGCTCCCCTGATCGGATACAGTCCGCGCGTGTCCGAAACTCAGCAACCAACTGCCAACTCCGTGGCCGACTCTCACTGTTCGAGCTGCGGAGCGCCCTATGGAGAGGGCGTTTCCGGATGGCCGCGCACCTGCCCGTCCTGCGGGACCATCGCCTACCGCAATCCGCTGCCGGTCGCGATCGCTCTCCAGCCCGTGTACGACACCAAGGGCACGGCCCTGGTCGTCATCACCCGAACCGTCGCCCCCGCGCGCGGAGGCATCGCCCTGCCGGGCGGGTACATCGACGACCGCGAGGACTGGAAGCAGGCCGTCGTACGGGAACTCAAGGAAGAGACCGGAATCGACGCAGCCGCCCGTGACGTGCGGCTCGTGGACGCCATGAGCTCACCCGACGGGCACCTGCTGCTGTTCGGAGTGCTGCCGGAACGCCCAGCCGACGGACTGCCGCCCTCCGGTCCCACGGACGAGACCGAGGGCTGGCAGCTGCTGCGCAGGCCCGAGGAGCTCGCCTTCCCGCTGCACACCGTGGCCGTCAAGGCGTGGTTCGAGGGCCGCTACGTCTGAGCCCGCGGTTCAGCCGAGCCCGCGCACGCGTACCGGGTAGGGCGGCTCCGCCACGCCGTCCTCCCGGTCCCGGGTGACCATCACCCGGCCCCCGTGCCGGCGGGCGACGTAGCGTTCGATCTCCGGTTCCTCCCACCCGTCGCCCGGATCCGGCACGACCAAACCGGCCCCGGTGCGCCCGCGCGCGGGCGCCCACACCTCCAGCTCCAGCCCGCCGTCGGCGCCACGCACGGGCAGCACCGCTCCCGCACGCGCGAGCACCGGTATCCGGGACAGCGGCGCGTCCACCAGGACCCGCCCCGGCCCCTCATGGACCTCCTCCGTCACCGTGTCGTACCAGCGGCCCCGCGGCAGCCGCACCGCGCGCCGGCGGACACCGGGATCCAGGACGGGGGCCACCAGAAGGCCGTCGCCCAGCAGAAACGTGTCCTCACAGTCACGCAGCGCCCGGTCCTCCGGCGCCCCCCACCACAGCGGCCGCACATACGGCGCGCCGGTCCGCCGGGCCAGATGCGCCAGCGTCAGGAAGTACGGCAGCAACCGCCGCCGTTCGAGCAACGCCACGCGCGCGTGCTCCATCACCTCGGCACCGAACTCCCAGGGCTCCCGGCGCCCCGCCCGCAGACTCGCGTGGGTGCGGAACAGCGGCAGAAACGCGCCCAGCTGGAACCAGCGCAGATACAGCTCCGGCGACGGACTGCCGTCGAAACCGCCCACATCCGGACCCGAGTACGGCACCCCGCACAGCCCGAGCCCCAGCACCAGCGACAGCGACGCCCGCAGCCCCGGCCAGCCGGTCGCCACGTCCCCCGACCACGTGCCCCCGTACCGCTGCAGCCCCGCCCAGCCCGAGCGGGAGAACAGGAAGGGCCGCTCCTCGGGCACCAGCTGGCGCAAGCCCTCGTAGGCGGCCTGTGCCATGCACAGCGCGTACACGTTGTGCCCTTCCCGGTGGTCGCCGCCGCGCCCCTCCAGGGCATGCCGGGCCGAGCGCGGCAGCGTCGGCTCACCGAAGGCGCTGAACGACGTCGGCTCGTTCATGTCGTGCCAGAACCCGGCGAAGCCCTGCCCCAGCCGCTCCTCGTAGAGCCCGCCCCACCACGCACGCGCGCGTGGGTCCGTGAAATCCGGGAAGACCGACTCGCCGGCCCACGCGACACCCCGCACCGTGTGGCCCTGCGCGTCCCGCACGAACGCGTCCACGGCCGCGCCGCTGTCGTACACGGCACTGCCCGGCTCGGCCCGGACCGCCGGATCGACGATGGACACCAGCCGGATCCCGTCCCGGCGCAGCTCCTCCGCCAGCACCGGCAGCTTGGGAAAACGCTCGTGGTCGACCGTGAACACCTGATGGTCGTCGTAATGGTCGATGTCGAGGTGCACGGCGTCCAGCGGCAGCCCGCGCTCGTGATAGCCGGCGACGATCCGGCGCACCTCCTGCTCGCTGCCGAAGCCCCACCGCGCGTGCTGGTGGCCCAGCGCCCACGCGGGCGGCAGGGCGGGCGCCCCGGTCAGCGAGACCCACGTGTGCAGCACGCGCGCGGGAGTCCCCACCATCACCCAGCAGCGCAGCGGACCGCCGTCCATCCGCACCTCGCAGTGCCCCGGCCGGTCGTGCCCGGACCCGGCACCCTCTTCGCCCTCCCGCAGGACCACCGTGCCGTCCCAGGTGGTGTCATGGAACACCAGATGGGTGCCGGCGTCCGCCACCACCAACTGCACCGGCATCGTCAGATACAGCGGATCGTCGCCGGGCCCGAACGCCCGGCCCGGATCGGTGTTCCACAGCCGGTACCTGCCCTCGCGCAGCCGGGGCCCGCCCGCGCGCCCGCCCAGGCCGAAGAAGCGGGCGTCCGCGGCCACCTCCGACCGCTGCACCCACCGCGCCGCACCCCCGCCGACCGGCTCCCACCAGCGTGGCGGCAGATCCCGCCGCAGCATCACCCCGCCCGGCGTGCACACCTCCACCGCGCCGTGCCGCGACACGACGACCGTCGCCCGCTCGGCCACCACGCGCCAGCCGCCGTCCTTGTCCGGCTCCAGCACCGCCCGCGGATCCGGCTCGGGACCGCTCCCCGCGAGCGCGTACGACGGCTGCGGACCAGCCCCGTCCCACCCCCAGAAGACCGCCCCGTTCACCGTCACGACGATCCGCAGCTCCGAGCGGCCGAACCGGATCAGCCCACCCCCCGGACCCGGCTCCGCACCCCGCACCTGACCCGGCACCCGGGCCCGCTCGGGTCCCCGCCGCGGGAGCCCTGCGGCGTCGATACGCCTCCTGCGCCACGCGGCCCGTACGGTACGCAACCCCTGAGCCGCTCTGTCCGAACCGACCACACTCACCGAACGCACCAGGTCACGACCGTCCATGCTGCTCACCCTGCCACTGAGCGCCCCACGCGCGCGTGTCGTTCAACTGTCGTTCACCCGTGCCCGGACCACATCTTCATGACATGGACTGTGTGGAGCGCACCCTGGTGTAGAAGTCGATCACATGGCATCGTCCCTGTCAGCCGCGTCACGCGCACACCCCAGCCCGTGCGCGGACCGACGCACACGACGCGCACAGCCCGGGAGCCGCACCAATGTCGACCGCGAACCCCCAGCCGCTCTGGCAGCCCGATCCCGAGCGGATCGCCCAGGCCCGCATCACCCGGTTCCAGGCATGGGCCGCCGAACACCACGGCGCCCCGGCCGAGGGCGGGTACCCAGCTCTGCACCGGTGGTCCGTCGACCAGCTGGACACCTTCTGGAAAGCCGTCACCGAGTGGTTCGACGTACGGTTCTCGACGCCCTACGCGCGCGTGCTCGGCGACCGCACCATGCCCGGCGCCCAATGGTTCCCCGGAGCCACCCTCAACTACGCCGAACACGCTCTGCGCGCCGCGGCCGACCGCGCGGACGAACCCGCCCTCCTGTACGTGGACGAGACGCACGAGCCACGCCCGGTGAGCTGGTCCGCGCTGCGTCGCCAGGTCGGCTCCCTCGCCGCCGAACTCCGTGCCCTCGGCGTCCGCCCCGGCGACCGGGTCAGCGGGTACCTCCCCAACATCCCCCAGGCCGTCGTCGCCCTCCTCGCCACGGCCGCCGTCGGCGCCGTCTGGACCTCGTGCGCCCCCGACTTCGGCGCCCGCAGCGTGCTCGACCGCTTGCAGCAGGTCGAACCCGTCGTCCTGTTCACCGTCGACGGCTACCGCTACGGCGGCAAGGAGCACGACCGCCGGGAGGTCGTCGCCGAGCTGCGCCGAGAGCTGCCCACCCTGCGCGCCGTCGTCCACATCCCCCTGCTCGGCACCGAGCCCCCCGAGGGAGCCCTGGAGTGGTCCACGCTGACCGCCGGGGACACCGAGCCGGTCTTCGAGCAGGTCCCGTTCGACCACCCGCTGTGGGTGCTCTACTCCTCCGGCACCACCGGCCTGCCCAAGGCCATCGTCCAGTCGCAGGGCGGCATCCTGGTCGAACACCTCAAGCAGCTCGGCCTGCACTGCGACCTCGGCCCCGAGGACCGTTTCTTCTGGTACACCTCGACCGGCTGGATGATGTGGAACTTCCTCGTCTCCGGCCTGCTCACGGGCACCACGGTCGTCCTGTACGACGGCAGCCCCGGCTACCCGGACACGGGCGCCCAGTGGCGCGTCGCCGAACGCACCGGAGCCACCCTCTACGGCACCTCCGCCGCCTACGTCATGGCCTGCCGCAAGGCCGGCGTCCACCCCGCCCGCGACTACGACCTGGCCACGGTCAAGTGCGTCGCCACCACCGGCTCCCCGCTGCCGCCCGACGGCTTCCGCTGGCTGCACGACGAGGTCCGCGACGACCTGTGGATCGCCTCCGTCAGCGGCGGCACCGACGTCTGCTCCTGCTTCGCCGGTGCCGTACCCACCCTCCCCGTGTACACGGGGGAACTCCAGGCACCCGGCCTCGGCACCGACCTGCAGTCGTGGGACCCGAGCGGCAAGCCCCTCATCGACGAGGTCGGCGAGCTGGTCGTCACCAACCCCATGCCGTCCATGCCGATCCACTTCTGGAACGACCCCGACGGCAGCCGCTACCACGACAGCTACTTCGCCACCTACCCCGGCGTCTGGCGGCACGGCGACTGGATGACCCTCACCTCCCGCGGGACCGTGATCATCCACGGCCGCTCCGACTCCACCCTCAACCGGCAGGGCGTGCGCATGGGCTCGGCCGACATCTACGAGGTCGTCGAGCGCCTGCCCGAGATCAAGGAGTCCCTGGTCATCGGCATCGAGCAGCCCGACGGCGGCTACTGGATGCCGCTGTTCGTGCACCTCGCGCCGGGCGCCGTCCTGGACGAGGCCCTGCTGAACCGCATCAAGCAGGCCATCCGCGAGCAGCTCTCACCGCGGCACATCCCCGACGAGATCATCGAGGTCCCCGGCGTCCCGCACACCCTCACGGGCAAGCGCATCGAGGTCCCCGTCAAGCGCCTGCTGCAGGGCACCCCGCTGGAAAAGGCGGTCAACCCCGGCTCCATCGACAACCTAGCCCTGCTCGGCTTCTACGAGGAACTCGCCCGCAAGCGCGCCTAACCCCCGGAAGGTCACGCTCCGCATCCGGACCTCTGTGCGACCCGAGCGCTCCTGACCTGCGCGGACAACCTCACCATCTGACCATGATCACCGGCGGCACCGCGATTGTCAGTGCCGCCGGTTACGGTGAGTGAGTATTGATCGACCGCGCATTGGGGGAATTCATGGCGCACACCGACCACCAGACCATGCGGCGCGTGCTGCGCCGCGAGATCGCCGGCACCATCGGCGTACTCACGGACGACCACGACTTCCGCGCCATGCGGCGCTACCGCAGCTTCACCTTCGACGACCACACCACCTACCTCCAGCAGCTGGAGGCCGTTCTCCAAGCCCGCGCCGCACAGGGCAACCACACCACCCTCGCCCTGTTCGACCCCGAGGACTACGCCGCGTACTGCGCGGACACCGGCCTCGACCCGGAAGCCCCGACCAGCCGGACCCGGTTCACCGCGGAACTCGCGGCCACCGGCCCGACCATCCCCTACGACGGCCGCCCGCTCGCCGTCCTCCTGCCCGCCCTCGTGGACGAAGCCGTACGCCAGGCCACCTGGGAGTACGCCACGACCCTCCTGACCCGCCTCGGCCCCTGCCCGACCTGCGGCGAGGACATCGGCAGGGCAGCCTTCACCCGCGCCTCCGACCTCCTGGTCCGCATCCTCGACACGGCACCACCCGGCGACCGGCACCTCGTCTGCACCGTCTCCGGACCCCCGGACACCCTCGTCTCCGTTCTGCACGGCGACCAGGAGCCCCACGGAGCGACCCGCCTGGACGAGGCCGAGGCCCTGGAATTCACCAGCGTCCTCGCCCTCGGCCTCGCGACCCGCAGCCCCGGCGGACTCGTCATCCGCGTCAGCGCCGCCGGCACGGCCGACCGCGTCTACGGCTGGCGACTGCGCGGCGGCACCCTCGAACCACTGACGGCGTCCGAGGTGTTCGACGCCTACTGCACCGACGTCGAATCCGGCGAGCTGATCCCCCCGGAGCCCGGCGTCGACTACCGCGAGCCGCCCGCCCTCGGAGAGGAGAGCGTCCCGGACCACCGCCACTGACGCTCCGCGCACACCGGCGGCCGGCACACGTCAGGGGCGCCCCGCCCGAAGGCGGGACGCCCCTGAACCGGCACACCCGAGGTGACCGGTACGGCTACTCGCCGGACAGCACCGCCTGAGCCGCGCTGCGGGCCTGCTCCGCACTGTCCGCCGCACGCGCCGCCGCCGCGGCCCGCTCGCACTGCGCCAGCGTGTACTTCGCCAGCGTGGCGCGAACGTACGGAATCGACGCCGCACCCATGGACAGGGAGGTGACACCCAGACCGGTCAGCACACAGGCCAGCAGCGGATCCGACGCGGCCTCGCCGCACACCCCACAGCTCTTGCCCTCGGCCGTGGCCGCCTCGGCGGACAGCGCGACCAGGTCGAGCAGCGCCGGCTGCCACGGGTCCTGCAGGCGGGACACCGCACCCACCTGCCGGTCCGCCGCGAACGTGTACTGCGCGAGGTCGTTGGTCCCCAGCGACAGGAACTCGACCTCCTGCAGGATCGAGCGCGCCCGCAGCGCGGCCGAGGGGATCTCGACCATCGCGCCGAACTTCGCCCGCAGCCCCGCCTCACGGCAGGCGTCGGCAAAGGCCTTCGCGTCCTTGCGGTCCGCCACCATGGGGGCCATGACCTCGAGGTAGACGGGCAGCCCCTCGGCGGCCTTCGCCAGCGCCGTCAGCTGGGTGCGCAGGACCTCGGGGTGGTCGAGCAGTGTCCGCAGCCCCCGCACACCGAGCGCCGGGTTCGGCTCGTCCGCCGGCGTCAGGAAGTCCAGCGGCTTGTCCGCACCCGCGTCCAGCACACGCACGACCACACGGCTCTCGGGGAATGCCTCCAGCACCTGCCGGTAGGCCTCCACCTGCTTCTCCTCGGAAGGAGCGTTCTTGCTGTCGTCCAGGAACAGGAACTCGGTACGGAACAGACCGACACCCTCGGCCCCGGCCTCGACGGCCGCCGGCACATCGGCCGGCCCGCCCACGTTGGCCAGCAGCGGCACCTTGTGCCCGTCCGCGGTCACCCCGGGACCCGTCGAAGCGGCCAGTGCGGCCTTGCGTGCGGCGGCCGCGGCCTCCAGGTCCGCCTTCTTCTCCTCGCTCGGGTTCACGAAGACATCGCCGGTGCTGCCGTCGACGGCGATCAGCGTGCCCTCGGCCAGCTCACCGGCACCGGGCAGCGCCACCACGGCCGGCACGCCCAGAGCCCGCGCCAGGATGGCGCTGTGACTGGTCGGACCGCCCTCCTCGGTCACGAAACCGAGGACCAGGGACGGGTCCAGCAGCGCGGTGTCGGCCGGAGCCAGGTCACGGGCCACGAGTACATAAGGCTCGTCACTGTCCGGGACACCCGGCATCGGCACGCCCAGCAGCCGGGCGACGATACGGTTCCGCACGTCATCGAGATCGGCCACGCGCCCGGCCAGGTACTCACCGGCACCGGCCAGCAGCTCCCGGTACGCCGCGAAGGCGTCGTACACGGCCCGCTCGGCGGTGCTGCCGACGGCGATCCGCCGGTCCACGTCGGCCATCAGCTCGGGGTCCTGCGCCATCATGGCCTGTGCCTCCAGCACGGCCTGGGCCTCGCCCCCCGCCAGATTGCCGCGCGCCATCAGGTCGGCGGCCACGGCGTCCACGGCCTGACGGGCGCGTCCCTGCTCCCGCTCCGCGTCCTCGGCGGGAATCTGCTTGGCCGGCGGCTCCAGAACCGCCGTGCCCATGTGCCGTACCTCGCCGATCGCCACGCCATGGCTCACGCCGACGCCTCGCAGCGTTGTCTCCATCTCACCTGTCTCCGGATAGTGCGGCGGGTCCCGCCGCCGCGATGGTTTTCCTGTTCGCCGCCCTGCGACGGCAGTGCTTGTCAGTTCCAGGAGAAGAGGCTGTCGCCGACCTTCACGTCCCCGTCCTCACGGAGGTCGGAGAGGGACTCGGCAGTGGCTTCCAGCGCGACGACCGGACACACCGGAGACTTGCCGGCGGCCTCGACCGCAGCGGGGTTCCAGCGCACGACGGCCTGGCCGCGGGTCACGGTGTCGCCCTTGTTGACGAGCAGCTCGAAGCCCTCGCCGTTGAGCTGGACAGTGTCGATGCCGAGATGGGTGAGCACACCGTGCCCGCTCTCGTCGACCACGACGAACGCGTGCGGGTGCAGGGAGACGATGATGCCGTCGACGGGCGCCACCGCCTCGGAGATCTCGCGCACGGGGTCGATCGCGGTGCCCGGGCCGACCATGGCCCCGGAGAAGACCGGATCCGGCACTGCGGCCAGTCCGATGGCACGTCCGGCAAGAGGGGACGTCACGGTGGTCATGGGAAGCCTCCCAAGGAGTGGAGCTGTTCACGGGCCGTCACTGGCAGTCCCGGACGGCGCACTGAGCAGCAGCGTATGTCATGTGAACTGGCGGTTCCGGATGGAAGCTACCAGTTAGTGGTCTAGACCACCAGCTCACCGGATTTGCATGGCCTCCGAGGCTGCGTGTACAGTCGTACTCCTGCCGGGGGGTAGTGAGGCGTGCAACCGCGTCCTCCTCCGACAGCAACCAAACTCATCAGATCCTATCTCTGGATCTCCTTCTGCATGCTCGCAGGGGGCGGTCGGAGAGACGGAAAAACCCTGGTAGAGTTTGAAACATCGAAGGGAAGCGCCCGGAGGAAAGCCCGAGAGGGTGAGTACGAAGGAAGCGACCGTTCCTTGAGAACTCAACAGCGTGCCAAAAGTCAACGCCAG
>NZ_JBFATL010000081.1:0-15229 GCF_040678315.1 Streptomyces sp. NPDC052721
GAGGGCCCGGGCCCGGCACGCCGAGAGCACGCACCTGACGCCGCGCGGCCCGCCCTCCGGGCGGACGACGGGAGTTTGACGACAGGACCTAGTCCGCTCCGCCGGTCTCACGGTGGTCGCGGCAGAAACCGGCAGTGGTTCGTCCGGAACTCCTCCTACGGTGACCCGCACGACCTGGAAAAACCGACCTGGAAGAAGGGGAACCGACCATGGACATCCTGCTCATCGGCGGCCTGTGGCTGAACGGATCCGTGTGGGACCGCGTGGCGTCCACCCTGGAGTCGCTCGGCCATCGCCCGGTGCCGCTCACCCTGCCGGGCCAGGGGGACGGCTCCGCGTCGGCCACGCTGGAGGACCAGGTGGCGACGGTGCTCGCCGCGGTGGACGCGGCGCCGGACAGGCCCATGGTGGTGGGGCATTCGGCCGCCTGCACGCTGGCCTGGCTGGCCGCCGACCGGCGGCCGGAGCGGCTGGCCGGGGTCGCTCTCATCGGCGGCTTCCCGTTCTCCGACGGCCACACGTACGCCGACTTCTTCGAGGAGCGCGACGGCGTCGTGCCCTTCCCGGGCTGGGGCCCCTTCGAGGGGCCGGAGATCGCCGACCTGGACGACGAGGCCAGGCGCGACCTGGCGGCCGACGCGATCCCCGTACCCGCGGCCGTGACCAAGGGTGTGGTGCGGCTGGCGGACGAACGGCGCTTCGACGTCCCGGTCGTGGTCGTGTGCCCGGAATTCACGCCCGCACAGGCGCGGGAGTGGATCGACGGCGGTGACGTCCCGGAGCTCGCCCGGGCCGGACACGTCGACTTCGCCGACATCGACGCGGGCCACTGGCCGATGGTCTCCCAGCCCGCCGAGCTGGCCCGGATCCTGGCCGCGGCGGCCGACGCGGCCTGAGGGGCGCACCGCCGGGCACGAGCAGGACACCGGCCGGCCCTCTCCCGCTCAGCGCCGCTCCGCCATCAGCCGCGACCCCGTCAGCCGTTCGCCGAACACGTCGTCCGGGTTGGACAGCACGCACGTCTCCATCGACAGGCAGCCGCATCCGATGCAGTCGGTGAGGTGGTCGCGCAGGCGGTTCAGCTGCTGGATGCGCTCGTCCAGTTCCGAGCGCCACTTCTCGGACAGGCGCGCCCAGTCCTCCCGGGTCGGCGTCCGTTCCTCCGGCAGTTCGGCCAGGGCCTCCCGGATCGTGGCGAGCGGGATGCCCACCCGCTGGGCCGCGCGGACGAAGGCGACCCGGCGCAGCGTGTCCCGGCTGTACCGGCGCTGGTTGCCGGAGGTCCGCCGACTGGAGATCAGTCCCTTGGACTCGTAGAAGTGCAGGGCGGACACCGCGGCTCCGCTGCGGGCGGACAACTGGCCGACGGTCAGCTCGTGGATCTTCTCGGGAATCTGGGGCACTCCTCAGAGATTACCCACCCGGCCGGTCCACGCCCCGTTGACATCGACCCCCCACCCGACCATGCTAAGCAGTTGCTTAGAGACGCGAGCGAGAGGCCGGGAACATGGCGGAACCGAGGACGTTCACCTCCCCCGATGGGCTGAGGGCGGCCGTGGGCGAGGAGCTGGGCCCCACCGACTGGGTGGAGATCGACCAGAAGCGGATCGACCTGTTCGCCGAGGCGACCGGGGACCACCAGTGGATCCACGTGGACCCGGAGAAGGCCGCCGCGGGACCGTTCGGGACCACCATCGCCCACGGCTACCTCACCCTGTCCCTGCTCCCGCTGTTCGGGCCGCAGCTCATCCAGGTCCAGGGCGTGAAGATGGGCGTCAACTACGGGACGAACAAGGTCCGCTTCCCCGCCCCCGTCCCCGTCGGCTCCCGGCTGCGCGCCACCGGGAGGATCACCGGCGTAGAGGACGTCACCGGCGGTGTGCAGGTGACGGTCGCGTTCACCGTGGAGCGCGAGGGCGGCGACAAGCCGGTCTGCGTCGCCGAGTCGGTGGCCCGGTACTACCTGTAGACCCGGGGGGCTACCTGGCCCCGACCATGCGCAGCACGAGGTCGGCGTAGAGCGCGCCGACCTCCTCGGGGGTGCGCGGGCCGTTCACGTTGAACCAGCGGGCCACGTCGATGCACAGCGACAGCACGGCGAGCGTGGTGCCCTGCACGTCCAGCACGTCGAACTCGCCCGAGGCCACGCCGTCCTCGATGATCCCGCGCACCTCCGCGTCGACCTGGCGGCGCAGCGCGACGATCTCCGCGCGGGCCTCGGGGCCGAGGGCGTCGAGTTCGTACTGCACGACCCGCGCGGTGGTGCGCCGGCCCGCGTGCCAGCGGACGAAGGAGCCGACCGCGTCGGCCAGCCGCTCGGCCGCGGTGCCCTCCCGCTGTGCCGCGGTGCGCAGGATGCCGAGGGCCTTGTCGTGGCCGATGCGGCTAATCCGGTGGAGCAGCTCTTCCTTGGTCTTGTAGTGGATGTAGAGCGCGGCCGGGCTCATGCCGGCGCGGCCCGCGATGTCACGGGTCGTCGTCGCGTGGTAGCCGCGCTCGGCGAAGGCCTCCACGGCCGCGACGAGCAGCCGCCGGGCCGCGTCAGGGGTGACCTCTTCCCACGGCTCCACTTCGCCGCCGGTCGTCTCCTGCGCCGTACTCATCGCTCGCTCGCCCCTCTCGGTGACAGGAGCACCACCATACCGCCGACGGTGAGCGGGCGCTTAGCGCAGCCGCTCAGAGCTTCTCGAACGGGTCGTGTTCGGCGAGCAGCTTCTCCAGCCGGGCCTGGTCGACACGGCTGACGATCTGCCCGGCCTCCTGCCGGTCCCGGATCACCTTGGCGAGGGTGAAGGCGGAGGTGACGAGGTACAGGACGGCGATCGCCAGGAAGCCGCGGACCCAGGCGCTGGCGTCGAGCCGGGCGATGCCGATGGCGGTGGCCGCCATGGCGACCGCGAAGGAGGCGACGGCCTGGCCGTAGAACGCGGCCGTGCTCTGCTGTTTGACCGGTGTGTCACTCATGGCGCCCAGCATCGGCGGCCGTGGCCCGTGCCACATCCGCCGGGGTACTCAAAACCGTGTGCGGCAGATACTCAGAAGGCCGAGACCCCGGTCAGGGAACGGCCGATGAGCAGCTTCTGGATCTGGCTGGTGCCCTCGTAGAGGGTCATCACGCGGGCGTCGCGCAGGAGCTTGCCGGCCGGGTACTCGTCGATGTAGCCGTAGCCGCCGAAGACCTGGAGGGCGTTGTTGGCGGCGCGCACCGCGGCCTCGGAGGCGAACAGCTTGGCCTTGGAGGACTCCACGGCGAACGGCTCTCCACGGTCCACGAGGTCGGCGACCCGCCAGGTCAGCAGCCGGGCCGCGTCCACGTCGACGGCGATGTCGCTGATCAGCTCCTGCACCAGCTGGTGGCCGGCGATCGGCTTGCCGAACTGCTCCCGCTCACCGGCGTACCTCACGGCCGCGTCCAGCGCGGCCTGGGCTATCCCGACACAGCCGGCGGCCACCGACATCCGCCCCTTGGCGAGCGCGGACATGGCGACGGAGAAACCCTTGCCCTCCGCGCCGAGCATCGCGGAGGCGGGCACGCGCACGTCCCGCAGGACGAGTTCGGCGGTGGCCTGGCCGCGCAGGCCGAGCTTGCCGTGGACGGTACGGCGGGTGAGGCCGGGGGTGTCGGTGGGCACGAGGAACGCGGACACGCCCTTGTGGCCGGGGGCGTCGGTGGAGCGGGCGAAGAGCAGGACGACGTCGGCCCAGGTGCCGTTGGTGATGAACATCTTGGTGCCGTTCACGACGTAGTCGTCGCCGTCGCGCACCGCCCGGGTGGTGAGGTTGCCCGCGTCGGAGCCGGTGCCGGGCTCGGTGAGGCCGAAGCAGCCGACGTACTCGCCCGCGGTCAGGCCCGGCAGCCAGCGCCGCTTCTGCTCCTCGCTCCCCCAGGCGGCGATCGTCTTGGCGACGAGCCCCAGCGAGACGGAGACGATCCCGCGGACCGAGGAGTCGCCGCGCCCCAGCTCCTCGGTGACCAGGCAGTAGGAGAGGTGATCGCCGCCGGAGCCGCCGTACTCCTCGGGAACGGTCAGACCGAGGAAGCCGACTTCGCCGAGCTTCTTCACGATGCCGCGGTCGACCTCCTCGGCGCGGTCCCAGGCGACCACGTGCGGGACTATCTCGCGCTCCACGAAGTCCCGGGCGAGTTGCCGTACGGCCGTCTGCTCCTCGCTGAGCCCCAGGTTCACCACGAGATCACCCCTACCACCGATGGATCTTGAAAGCCGTACATTTAAATTAGCACTGCTAGTTTCTGGTCGCAGCCCTACTATGTGCGCCATGGCCCGACCGCGCAAGCCCCTCCTCAGCACCGACCGGATCGTCGCCACGGCCCGGGACCTCGTGGACCGGGAGGGTCTGGCGGCCGTCTCCACGCGCCGGCTCGCGGCCGAGCTGGGGGTGAGCGGGCCCTCGCTGTACAACCACTTCCGCACCAAGGACGAGATCCTGGAGGCGGTCGCGGACTCGGTGAGCGCCCAGGTCGACCTGTCGATGTTCGAGAACGGCCGGGACTGGCGGACCGCGCTGCACGACTGGGCCGTCTCCTACCGGGCCGCCCTGCGCGACCACCCGAACATCGTCCCCGTCCTCGCCCGGGGCCCCGGCCGCCGCCCGGCCGCGCTGCGCCTGGCCGACGCGGTCTACGGCGCGATGGTCGACGCGGGCTGGCCGCCGGCCCAGGCCACCTCCATCGGCGCGCTGATGCGGTACTTCATCATGGGCTCGGCGCTCGGTTCCTTCGCCGGCGGCTTCGTGGACGACGCGAGCGCGTACGACCCCGCCGACTACCCCCACCTCGGGCAGGCCCATCTGCTCGCCGAGCAGCAGGAGAAGATCGACGAGCGGGCCTTCGAAGCGGGGCTCACCGCGCTGCTGGACGGGCTGGCGCAGCAGTACCGGCAGGTACGGGTGTGACGACGCGGTGGTCGGTGACTTCGGCCGCCGCCGAAGCGTCGCTGCCGCATGCTGGGGGCATGAGCACCGAGAATCCCCAGGCGGCCGGGTTGGCGGCGCTGGCCGGGCTGATCGCCGACCGGAGCCGGGCCGCGTGCCTGCTGGCGCTGCTGGACGGGCGGGCGTGGACGGCCGGTGAACTGGCCCGGCACGCAGGAGTGGCGGCCTCCACGCTGAGCGAGCACCTCGGCAAGCTGGTGGCCGGCGGGCTGCTCACGGAGGAACGGCAGGGGCGGCACCGGTATGTGCGGCTGGCCGACGCGCGGGTGGCGCAGGTGGTCGAGGACCTGGCCGCTCAGGTGCCCGCGGCGGTGGTACGGCGCCCCGCGCGCACCCTGCGCGAGGCGAGCGCCGGAGCCGCCCTGGCCCGGGGGCGGACCTGTTACGACCATCTCGCCGGGCGGCTCGGCATCGTGCTCACCGACGCGCTGACCCGGCGGGGGCTCTTGCGGCAGGACACCGGGTTCGCGCTGACGGACGCGGGGGTGGAGTGGTTCGGCACGGCGGGTGTCCCGCTGGACCTCGGCGGCCGGCGCCCACTGGCCCGCGCGTGCCTCGACTGGACGGAACGGCGACCGCATCTCGCCGGGGCGGCGGGGGCGGCGTTGTGCCGGCGGGCGTTCGAGGCGGGGTGGTGTGTGCGGGTGGGGTCGGGGCGGGCGGTGACGGTGACTCCCCCGGGGGAGCGGGTGTTCTCCGAACTGCTCGGCAACCCGCGTGGTGACCTGCGCTGAATCGCGGCAACCCGGGAGGGTTCGACGCTGGTGTGCCGGCCGCGGCTGTGTGGGGGCCGATAGCGCGGTTCCCCGCGCCCCTTCGGGGCGCTCGCCCTCAGAACACCACCAGCGCCCGTCCCCCCTTCCCCGCCAGCATGTTGTCGAAGGCCGTCGGGATGTCCTCCAGGGTGATCCGGTCGGTGACCAGGGTGGCGAGGTCCAGGCGGCCCTCCCTCACGTGCCCGGCGAGGAGCGGTACGTCGCGGGACGGGTCGCTGTTGCCGTAGACGCAGCCGGAGAGGGTGCGGCCCCAGTGGAAGAGCTCCAGGGCGTTGAAGGTGACCTGCTGGTCCTTGCCGCCGATGCCGACGACCGTCGTACGGCCGCCCCGGCGCGTGGACTCCCAGGCCGCGCGGATGGAGACCGCGCGGCCCACGCACTCCACGGAGACGTCGACGCCCTGCTTGCCGGTGAGGCCGCGGATCTCGCGGGGGGTGTTCTCGGAGGCGAGGACGTAGTCCGTGGCACCGGCGGCGCGGGCCAGTTCCTCCTTGTCGGAGGAGACGTCGACGGCGATGATCCGGGACGCCCCCGCGATGCGGGCCGATTGCAGCGTGGCGAGGCCGACTCCGCCGACGCCGAACACCGCGACCGTTTCACCGGACCGGACCCGCGCCGAGTGGTGCACCGCGCCGTAGCCGGTGAGGACGGCGCAGCCCAGCAGGGCGGCGTCCACCAGCGGCACCCCCTGCGGCAGCGGCAGCACGCAGGACGCGGCGACCACCGTCTCCTCGGCGAACGCGGCCACGTTCAGCCCGGGGTGCAGTTCGGTGCCGTCGGTCGTGCGGGCGTAGACGTCGGCCGCGCCGTTCAGCGCGTTGGCGCACAGCCATACCTCGCCCAGCGTGCAGGCGTGGCAACTGCCGCAGGACGGCGCCCAGTTGAGGACGACCGGGGACCCGGGTGAGACATGGGTGACGCCCTCCCCGACGGCGACGACCGTGCCCGCGCCCTCGTGGCCGAGGACGGCCGGGACCGGCACCCGCATGGTGCCGTCGGACAGGGAGAGGTCGGAGTGGCAGACGCCGGCGGCGGCGAGGCGGACCCGGACCTGTCCGGGGCCCGGGTCGGGCAGCTCGATCCCGGTGATCTCCAGCGGGGCGCCGATGGCGGGCAGGACGGCGGCTCGTACGGCCATGGGTGACGGAACTCCTCAGAACTGGAGGGACTTGGTCTGCAGGTACTCGGCGAGTCCGTGCGCGCCGAGTTCCCGGCCGACGCCGGACTGCTTGTAGCCGCCGAAGGGGGCGAGGGGGTTGAACCGGCCGCCGTTGATGTCGACCTGGCCGGTGTCCATGCGGCGCGCGAAGGCCACCGCCTCGGCCTCCTCGGCGGCCCAGACGGCGCCCGCGAGACCGTACACCGTGCCGTTGGCGATGCGCAGGGCGTCGTCCTCGTCGTCGTACCGCAGGATCGACAGGACCGGGCCGAAGATCTCCTCCTGCGCGATGGTCATCTCCGGGGTGACGTCCGCGAAGACCGTCGGGCTGACGAAGTAGCCGCGCTCGCGCGGGGATTCGGGGCCGCCCGCGACGAGGCGGGCGCCCTCGGCGATGCCCTTCTCGATGTAACCCCGTACCCGGGCCTGCTGCTTGGCGCTGACCAGCGGTCCGATGCGGTCGCCGTACTTGGCGGCGGCGGTCGCCGCGAGTTCGACGGCCTCGGCGTACCGGTCGCGGTGGACGAGCATGCGGGTCCAGGCGCTGCACGTCTGGCCGGAGTTGGACATCACGTTGGCGACACCGACGTTCACGGCCTTGGCGAGGTCGGCGCTCGGCAGGATGACGTTGGCGGACTTGCCGCCGAGTTCCAGGGCGACCTTCTTCACGGCCGCGCCGGCCACCGCGCCGATGTGCCGGCCGACCGCCGTGGAGCCGGTGAAGGAGACGAGGTCGACGCCCGGGTGCTCGGCGAGCGCCTGTCCGGCGACCGGGCCGAGACCGGTGACCAGGTTGCACACGCCCGCGGGCACGCCCGCCTCGTGCACCGCCTCGGCGAACAGCTGGGCGGTGAGCGGGGTGTCCTCGGCGGGCTTGAGGACGGTCGCGCAGCCGGCCGCGAGGGCCGGGGCGACCTTGGCGACGATCTGGTGGAGGGGGTAGTTCCAGGGGGTGATGGCGCCGACCACGCCGATCGGCTCGTGCAGGACCGTGGAGTTGCCGGCCTTCTCCTCGAAGGGGTGGCCGGCGGCCAGCTCGGCGTAGGAGCCCGCGACCGCGATCGGCACGCCCGCGTGCACGGCCTGGGAGAACGGCAGGGGCGAGCCGAGTTCCGCGGTGACCGTCTCGGCGATCTCGTCCTTGCGGGCCACGAGGACGTCCCGGAGGGCGGCCAGGCGCGCGGCGCGTTCGGCCGGGGGCGTGGCGGCCCAGGCGGGGAGCGCGGCCCGCGCGGCGCGTACGGCGTGGTCGACGTCCAGGGCCGAACCGGCCGGGACCCGGGCGATGACCTGCTCGTCGACGGGGTTGACGACCTCGATCTCGTCCCTGCTGCCGGCGGGGCGCCAGGCGCCGTCGATGTACAGGCCGTCGTGTGCCTTCATTGCTGTGTCCTCCCGGCGGGTCCGCGTCGTCCGGCACACAAACTAGCGATGATAGTTTTCCTGCGCCAGACATTCCCGGGACACGGACGTCCCGGGACATCGTCGCGAAGGGACCGGCCGGTGCGGGCACGGGGCCCCGACCGGCCGGTCCACCGGTCACCTGGTCGCGGTCAGATGGGCGAAGACCACCACGTTGCTGGTGTAGCCGGTCCGCCGGCTGAACAGGCCGCCACAGGTGAGCACCCGCAGTTCCGGGCGCCCGGTCGGGCCGTAGACCTCCTTGTCGGGGAAGCCCGCCTTGTCGTAGACCTTCACCCGGTCCACGGAGTAGACGGCGATGCGGCCGTCCGCCCGCCCGACCTCGATGGGCTTGCCCGGCTTGATCTGGGCGAGACCGGCGAAGACGGCGGGTCCGGTGCGGGTGTCGCGGTGGCCGACGGCGACGGCGGTGCCGGCCTCGCCGGGCGTGGGACCGCCCTGGTACCAGCCGACCAGCCGCGGTCTGTCGACGGGAGGTGTCTCCAGTTCCTGGTTCCGGTCGAGGCGGAGCGGGGTGACCGGGGCGTCGACGCCCAGGGAGGGGACGCGGAAGGACGTCGGCCGGGACCGGGGCAGCGGGCGGGGCGGCGGAGGGGCGGAGGCCGAATCGGCGCGGGAGGAGTCCGTACCGGCCGCCACGGCGTGCGAGCCGGCCCCTGCCGCTCCGCCCGACCCGCAGCGCGACCCCACCGTCACCAGGACGAACACCAGCAGGGCCGTCCTGGCGAGACGGTAGGCGCGGGTCCGGTACCAGGGCCTGCGTCGGTACCTACGCGGCGCCATGGGGCCGCCGGCGGATCAGCCGGACGTACACGACACCGCAGACGGCGATCAGACCCACGGCACCCGCGGCGGCCACCGGGGAGTAGGCGGCGGCCGTGTCGATGAGACCGCCGCCGCCCGCGTGCACCCCGCCCTTGGGGCCGTTCGGGTCGCCCCCGCCCCAGGACGCGTCGTTGGTGTGCTGACCGTCGGAGATCTGCCCGCCCGGGCCGCGCTCCCCCTCGTGGCGCCCGTCCCTGCAGTTGACGCGGAAGACCTTCTCCTTCAGGGCGGCGGGGGTACCCACGATCCAGCTGATCTTGTACTGACCGTCCGCAAGGCCCAGCGGGTCGGTGTGCCCGGCACCCCCGGCGAGCTGGATGGTGCCGGCGACGGTGGCGGCGGTGGGGAGCGGGGGCTGCGGAGTGATGGTGTAGGCGATGCTGGTGAGCGTGTCGAAGTTGACCGCCTCCAGATAGAACCTGCAGACCACGGGATCGTCCTTGGCCGACCCCACGAGCGGCGTCCCGTGGAGGTGCCGTTCGTCGTGAATCCTGATGTCGCCGTTCTCCCCCTGGGCCATCGCGCTCGGCGCCGCCACCCATGACGCGCCCGCCGCGGCGAGGGCGGTGAGGACGACTGTGGCGCCCGCGCGGGAGCCGACGGCACGTGGGAGTGTCAGGGTGGGCATGCGCAATCCTCCGAGTTCAGGCGATTTTCATACAAATCGCTCTTTCGCCTGGACTCTGCTTCATGGGCCGCGCAGCCCACGGCACTGACGCCCGACGCGCCGTCAGAGATCGCTCGTGCGGCGCAATCCCGGGCGCTTCGGCCGCTTCCCGGTCACCCGCCCGGACGACCCCCCGGGCCGGCCCGGCGAGCGCAGCGCCACTCCCGACGACACCAGCAGCAGCGCCCCCAGCATCACGAACGGCGCAGCCACACCCGCCAGACCGGCGACCAGACCCGCGGCGGCCGGGGCGGCGACCTGGCCCAGCCGGTTGCCCGTCAGCCGCAGGGCGAGCGCGGTGGAGCGGGCCTCAGCCGGCGCGGCCTGCACCACCGTCGTCATCGACAGCGGCTGACCCACGCCCAGGCAGAAGCCGAGGACCGTGAGCATCGCGCCCAGCGCCCACACCGGCACCGGCAGCGCCACCCCCGCGCACAGCAGGGCCGCCAGCAGGCAAGTCACGGTGAGCAGCGCGGGCCGGCCGAGCAGCCGCAGCAGCGGGGTGAGGACGAGCCGGCAGGCGATGGTGGCGCCGGCCCGGAGACTGAGCAGGACGCCGATCACCGAGGGTGCGATGCCCCGGTGCTCGCCGACCACCGGCAGGTAGGCGGTGAGGATGTCGGTCGCGGACAGCACCGACAGGCTGATCAGCATGCCCGCGGGTACGCCCCGGGCGCGCAGGATGCCGCCGACCGGTACCCGCCCGCCGCCGCGCGCGCGGGAGGTGACGGCCGTACGGTCCTCGATGCGCCACAGCGAGGTGAACGCGACCGCCGCGCCCGCGCCCGCCACCACGAGGGCGAGCGCGCTGCTGCGGGCCATGTCGGGGCCGCCGATGAGGGCGCCCGCGGCGACGGGACCGATGAGCTGGCCGAGGGAGGCGCCGATGGTGAAGTGGCCGAAGTTGCGGTCCTGTTCGTGCGGCGCGGACTGACGGGCCACCAGCGACTGCGCGCCGATCACGAAGCAGAGGTGGCCGAGTCCCATCACCCCGCTCCACACGGCCATCGCCCACAGCGAGCCGGCGAGCCCGCTGAGCGCGCAGCCGGCGGCGATGAGGACGACACCGGCCGGCAGCAGGGGCGCGCAGCGGCCGTGGTCGGTGCGGCGGCCGAGCGGTACGGCGGCGAACAGCGGCAGCAGCGCGTAGACGCCGGCGATGACACCCACCGCCCGTTCGTCGGCGCCCAGCGCGAGGGCCCGGTAGGAGACGGCGGGCCGGGCCATCGACACCGCCCCCTGCGCGCAGCCGAAGGCGATGACGAGGCGGAGCAGCCAGCCGCGGTTCCCACCGGGCCCCATGACGTCCTCCAGAGGAGATCAGATGATGCCGAACAGGAGGCCCGCGCCGAGGACCACGAGTGAGGTGAGCGCGGCCCACTTGACCACGAACCGGGTGTGGTCGCCGAACTCCACCTTGGCCATGCCGACCAGGACGTACACGGCCGGGACGAGCGGGCTGGACATGTGCAGGGGCTGGCCGATGATCGAGGCGCGGGCGATCTCCACCGCGGAGACGCCGTGCGCCTGGCCCGCCTCGGCGAGCACCGGCAGGACGCCGAAGTAGAAGCCGTCGTTGGACATGAAGTAGGTGAGCGGGATGCTCAGCACGCCGGTGACGAGGGCCATGTGCGGGCCCATGCCGGCGGGGATGTTGTCCACCAGCCACGTGGCCATGTGGTCGACCATGCCGGTGCCCTGCAGGACGCCGGTGAAGACGGCGGCGGCGAACACCATGCCGGAGACGTTGAGGACGTTCTCGGCGTGGGCGGCGATCCGGGCCTTCTGGTCCGGCATGTGCGGGAAGTTGACGGTCAGGGCGAGGGCGGCGCCGAGCAGGAACAGCACCGGGATCGGCAGCCACTCCATGATCATGGCGGTGAGCAGGGCGAACGTGAGCAGCGCGTTGAACCAGTAGAGCCTGGGGCGCAGCGTGGCGCGGTCCGGGTCCAGGCCCTGGAAGCTCTCGCCCTCGGGCTCGTCGGGCAGGTCCACGCCCGGGCCGGAACCGCCGGCCTTCTGCACGTCCTTGCCGGACCCGGCGCCGACCAGCACCGTCTCGGTCTCCTCCACCAGCACCTCGTCCAGCGTGAGCACACCGAGCCGCTTGCGCTCGCGGCGGCCGAGGACGTAGGAGAGGGCGAAGACGAACAGCAGGCCCATGGCGAGGGCCGGGATCATCGGCACGAAGATGTCGCTGGCGTCGAGCTTCAGCGCGGTGGCGGCGCGGGCGGTGGGGCCGCCCCACGGCAGCGTGTTCATCACGCCGTTGGCCATGGCGGCGACGCCGGTCATCACGACCAGGGACATCTTCAGGCGCTTGTACAGCGGGTACATCGCCGAGACGGTGATCATGAAGGTGGTGGAGCCGTCGCCGTCCAGGGAGACGATCGCGGCGAGGACCGCCGTGCCGACCACGATCCGCAGCGGGTCGGCCTTGCAGAACCTGAGAATGCCCCGCACGACCGGGTCGAAGAGGCCGACGTCGATCATCACACCGAAGTAGACGATCGCGAACATGAGCATCGCCGCGGTGGGGGCGAGGCCGGTGACGCCGTCGATGACGTAGTCACCGAGCTTGGCGCCCTTGCCCACGAACACACAGAAGAGCGCGGGTATGAGCACGAGCGCCGCGATCGGCGACATCTTCTTCAGCATGATCAGGACCAGGAAGGTCGCGATCATGGTGAAGCCGAGGATGGTCAGCATGAATGGATTACCTAACGTTCGCCCTTGAACATCCCACCTGGGGGTCGGCGGTGCGATGACGTTAGGTCCGTTCAAACGGCGTTAACAAGACGTTGACGCGCGAGCAATAAGCGCAAAACTCCAGGTCACAGCAGTGCTACGAGTTCGACGGGTACGCCGTTGAGGACCGCGTTGCCCGACAGCGGGTCGAGGAGGCTGCCGTCGAGCAGCTGGTTGACGTTGACGCCGGGGTCGGTGGAGGCATGGCTCAGCCGGGTGCCGGGCCGGTCGTGGCCCCAGCCGTGCGGCAGGCTCACCACACCGGGCCGGACGCCGTCGGTGACCTCGGCGGGGACCACCACCTCTCCCCCGGCTCCCTTGACGCGGACGTCCGCGCCGTCCCGGACACCGAGGCGGGCCGCGTCCTCGGGGTGGATGTGCACGGTGCAGCGGTTGCTGCCGCCGGTGAGCGCGGGCACGTTGTGCATCCAGCTGTTGTTGGAGCGCAGATGGCGGCGGCCGACGAGGACGAGGCCCACGGGCCGCTCACGCAGGGCCGCGCGGAGCCGGGGGAGGTCGCCGGCGATGGGCCCGGGCAGCAGCTCGATCTTGCCGCTGCGGGTCTTCAGCGGCTGCGGCAGGCGCGGGCGCAGCGGGCCGAGGTCGATGCCGTGCGGGTGGGCGAGCAGCCTCTCCAGGGTCAGCCCGTCGGGGCGGGCGCCGAAACCGTCGCCGTACGGGCCGAGGCGCAGCATCATGTCGAGCCGCCGCTCGGGGCCGTTGTCGCCGGTCAGCTGGGCGGCGAGGTCGTGCGGGTCGCGGCCGTGCACCGGCCCGTGCGCGTCCTGGACGGCCTTGCCGAGGGTCTGGTCGATGACCGTCGCGTCGACGGCGCCGGGGTCGGCACCGTGCTTCCCCGTGGCGGCCAGGATCAGCCGGGCGAGGATCTCGGTCTCCGCCATGCGGCCCGGCTCCAGCGGGACGGCGGGGCGGGTGTAGCGGACCTGGTTGCGCACGGCCAGGGCGTTGAAGGCGAAGTCGTGGTGCGGGCTCTGCGAGGGCGGGGGCGGGGGCAGGACGACGTGGGCGTGGCGCGACGTCTCGTTCAGGTACGGGTCGACGCTGACCATGAAGTCCAGGGTGTCCAGGGCCTTGTCGAGCCGGTCGCCGTCGGGCGCGGACAGCACGGGGTTGGCGGCGACGGCGATCAGCGCGCGGACCGGCGTTCCCTCGTCGGTCGCGGTGTCGATCTCCTCGGCGAGCGCGGCGAGCGGCAACTCCCCCTTCGCCTCCGGGTGTCCGCTCACCCGGGAGTGCCAGCGGCCGAGCGCGAAGCCACGGCCGGGGCCCGCCGGGCGGGGCGTCCTGTCGGTGGCGGCCTGTGGGAAGAGCGCGCCGCCGGGCCGGTCCAGGTTGCCGGTGAGGATGTTCAGGACGTCGACCAGCCAGCTGGCCAGGGTGCCGTGCGGGACGGTGCAGCTGCCGATGCGGGCGTAGACGGCGGCGGCCGGGGCGGCGGCGAGCTCGCGGGCGAGGGTGCGGATGACACCGGCGTCCAGGTCGCAGGCGGGCGCCACGGCCTCCGGGGTGAAGTCACCGATGGCGTCCCGGAGTCGGTCGAGACCCTGGACGTGCGGGGCGAGGTGCTTGAGGTCGGTCAGGTCCTCCGCGAAGAGGGTGTGGGCCAGCGCGGCGAGCAACAGGGCATCGGTGCCGGGGCGTATGGCGAGATGGCGGTCGGCGAGCTTCGCGGTGCGGGTGCGGCGCGGGTCCACGACGGTGAGCCGGCCGCCGCGCGCCTTGAGGGCCTTGAGCCTGCCGGGGAAGTCGGGGGCGGTGCACAGACTGCCGTTCGACTCCAGGGGGTTGGCGCCGATGAGCAGCAGGTGGTCGGTGTGGTCCAGGTCCGGCACCGGGATGGCGCCCGCGTCGCCGAACAGCAGTCCGCTGGAGACGTGCTTGGGCATCTGGTCGACCGTGGAGGCGGTGAACAGGCTGCGGGTGCGCAGGGCGCCGAGCAGGACCGGCGGGTAGAGGGCGCCGGCCATGGTGTGCACGTTGGGGTTGCCGAGGACCACGCCCACGGCGTCGGGGCCGTACCGCTCCACGACCGGGCGCAGGCCCGCGGCGACCGCGTCGAAGGCCTCCTCCCAGCCGGCCTCGCGCAGGCTGCCGTTCTCCCGGACGAGCGGGGTGCGCAGGCGGTCGGGGTCGCCGTCGACGGCACCGAAGGCGGCGCCCTTGGGGCAGATGAACCCCTTGCTGAAGACGTCGTCCCGGTCGCCTCGGGCGCCGGTGACGCGGGTGCCCTCGACGGTGAGGGTCAGCCCGCAGGTGGCCTCGCACAGGGGGCAGATTCGCAGGGCGGTGCGGGACACGGGTCCTCCCGGAGGGGTCGGCGGCGGGGTCGCCCGCACACGAGCGGGCGGACCGGCTGGAGGCGAGCATACCGACCGGTATGCATGCTGGGGAGGCCCCGCGCGTGACCCGTCCACCCCGGCGAGCCTTTCGGCCGACGCGCGCCGGCCGTCGGGCGACATGTCGGCCGGCGCGCAGCGGCCGTGGGGGGGCCCCCCCCCCCCGGCCCAGCGCCCGGGGGGGGGCCCCCCCGCCGGCGCGCCACGCCGCGATTGGGGGGTTGGGGGGGGGGACGGGGCGCGCAGGCAGTGCGCGTACGTCACCGCGCACATCGCGCGACCCCGCCCTGCCCGCTGCCGAGGACGCCGCTGCCGACGCGGC
>NZ_JBFATL010000082.1:0-15161 GCF_040678315.1 Streptomyces sp. NPDC052721
GGCTCGCCGATCCTCTACTACGGCGACGAGATCGGCATGGGCGACAACATCTGGCTCGGCGACCGCGACGCCGTCCGCACCCCCATGCAGTGGACCCCCGACCGCAACGCCGGCTTCTCGACGTGCGACCCCGGCAGGCTCTACCTCCCCACGATCATGGACCCGGTCTACGGCTACCAGGTCACCAACGTGGAAGCCTCCATGTCGTCCCCGTCCAGCCTGCTGCACTGGACCCGCCGCATGATCGAGATCCGCAAGCAGAACCCCGCCTTCGGACTCGGCTCGTTCACGGAACTCCAGTCCTCCAACCCGGCGGTCCTGGCGTTCCTGCGTGAGTACGGCGACGACCTCGTGCTGTGCGTGAACAACTTCTCCCGCTTCGCCCAGCCCACCGAACTCGACCTGCGGGCCTACGACGGGCGGCACCCGGTCGAACTGATCGGCGGAGTGCGCTTCCCCGCCATCGGTGAACTGCCCTACCTGCTCACCCTGCAAGGCCACGGCTTCTACTGGTTCCGGCTCACCCGAGTCGCATCCCGCATCGGCCGCCGCCGCTGAACGCCCGGCGCCGAGGAAAGGACGCGTCACCATGCCGAAGACCATCACCCCCCGACCGCGCACCGCGGCCGGGCCCGACGGGCCACTGGCCTCGTTGGGCGGGCTGCTGCGCGACTGGCTGCCGAGGCAACGCTGGTTCGCGGGCAAGGACCGGCCGGTCACCGATCTGTCGGTGCTGTCCGTGACGGAGCTGTTCCCGGGGTGTCTGCACCTGCTGGTGCACGCCTCGCACGTGCCGGTGCCCACCCCCGGCGGCACTCCCCCGCCCGGGGACTGCTACCAGCTGCTGCTGGGCCTGCGCCAGCACCTCGCCCCGCGGCTGGAGCGGGCGTTCATCGGGCGCGCCGTGGACGGCCCGCTGGCCGGGCTCGCGGTGTACGACGCCCTGCACGACCCGCGCTCGGCCCATCTGCTGCTGGAGCGGCTGCGGCAGCCCGGCGCGGCGGGCCCGCTGCGGTTCGAGACGGACCCGGCCGCCGATCTGCCCGGCGGTCTGCCGCCACGGCTGCTGGACGCCGAGCAGTCCAACTCCTCGATCGTGTACGGCGACGCGTACATCCTGAAGCTGTTCCGCCGGATCCAGCCGGGCGTCAACCCGGACCTGGAGGTGCCGGCGGCGCTGACCGCGCAGGGCTGCACCCGGGTGCCCGCGCCGGTGGCCTGGTTCACCACGACCGCCCCGCGCCCGGCCACCCTCGGGGTGCTGCAGCCGTTCCTGCCGGACGCCACCGACGGCTGGACGCTGGCACTGCGCGCGCTCGCCGCGGGCGACCACTTCACCGCCGAGTCCCGCGCCCTCGGCCGGGCCATGGCGGAGGTGCACCTGGCGCTGGCCGAGGCCTTCCCGCCGGCCGGGCCCGGCGAGAACGGCCGTACCGCCGAGGCGATGTGCGCGCGGCTCGACGCCGCCGCGCACGCCGTCCCCGGGCTGCTGCCCTACGTGCCCGGCCTGAAGGCCGCTTTCCGGGCGCTCGCCACGTGCGACACCGGGCCGCCCGCCCAGCGCATCCACGGCGATATGCACCTCGGGCAGGTGCTGCGGGCCGGCCGCGACTGGTTCGTCATCGACTTCGAGGGCGAACCGTCCCGTCCGCTCGCCGAGCGACGGGCCCCGCAGTCCCCGGTGCGGGACGTCGCCGGGATGCTGCGCTCCTTCGACTACGCGGCCCGGCAGCGCCGCCCCTGGCGACCCGAGTGGGCGCGCCGCTGCCGGGAGGCGTTCTGCGCGGGCTACGCGGCCCGCGCCGGCTGGGATCCACGCAAGAAGCACGCGCTGCTGCGCGCGCACGAGACGGACAGGGCGGTCTACGAGGTGCTGTACGAGGCGAGACACCGGCCCGACTGGCTGCCGGTACCGATGGCGGCGATCAAACGGCTCGCCGTGTGGGGAGGCTGACCCATGGCACTGAAGGACACCGCGCGCCCCGAGGCCGCCGGGCCCAGGCCGCCCGCGGCCGTGGCCCTGGACCCCGCCGACCGCGGCCGGCTGCTGGCCGGCGCGCATCACGATCCGCACGCCCTGCTGGGCGCGCACCCGGTGCCGGGCGGCACGCTGTTCCGGGCGCTGCGCCCGAACGCCCGGGCGGTGAGCGTCGTGATCGACGGCACGCCCACCGAGCTGCGGTCGGAGGGCGACGGTCTGTTCGCAGCCGTCCTGCCCTGCGCGGAGGTCCCGTCGTACACGCTGCTGGTGGCGTACGACGGCACCGAGCAGGAGGTGCACGACCCGTACCGCTTCCTGCCCGCCCTCGGCGAACTGGACCTGCACCTGATCCGGGAGGGCCGGCACGAGCAGCTGTGGCGGGCGCTCGGGGCCGAGCCGATGGTCCACCAGGGCGTGGCCGGCACCCGCTTCACCGTGTGGGCGCCGAACGCCCAGGGCGTGCGGGTGGCCGGGGACTTCACGTACTGGGACGGCACGCAGTACCCGATGCGGTCGCTCGGCGCGTCCGGGGTGTGGGAGCTGTTCCTGCCCGGGATCGGCGAGGGCACCCGGTACAAGTTCGAGATCACCTCGCGGTACGGGCACCGGTTCCTGAAGGCCGACCCGATGGCGCGGGGCACGGAGGTGCCGCCGGACACGGCGTCGGTCGTGACGTCCTCGCACTACGAGTGGGGCGACGCGGAGTGGATGGCGCACCGCGGTGACACGCCCGTGCACCGGGCGCCGTTCTCGGTGTACGAGGTCCATCTCCCGTCGTGGCGGCCGGGGCTGACGTACCGTCAGCTGGCTGAGGAACTCCCGCCGTACGTCAAGGAGATGGGCTTCACCCACGTGGAGCTGATGCCGGTGGCCGGGTACCCGTTCACCGGCTCCTGGGGGTACCAGGTCACCTCCTACTACGCGCCGACACCCCGGCTCGGCTCGCCGGACGACTTCCGGTACTTCGTGGACGCCTGTCACCGGGCCGGCCTCGGTGTGATCATGGACTGGGTGCCGGCGCACTTCCCCAAGGACGACTGGGCGCTGGCCCGGTTCGACGGGGACCCGCTGTACGAGCCCGGGAACGCCCTGCGGGCGGAGCACCCGGACTGGGGGACGTACGAGTTCGACTACGGCCGCACCGAGGTGCGCAACTTCCTCGTCGCGAACGCGGTGTACTGGTGCGAGGAGTTCCACATCGACGGCCTGCGTGTCGACGCCGTCGCCTCCATGCTCTACCTGGACTACTCGCGGGACTCCGGGCAGTGGGAGCCCAACGTGTTCGGTGGCCGCGAGGACCTGGACGCCGTGGCCTTCCTCCAGGAGATGAACGCCACCGTGTACCGGCGCTGCCCGGGCGTGGTGACCATCGCCGAGGAGTCCACCGCGTGGGACGGGGTGACCCGGCCGACGGACAGCGGCGGGCTCGGCTTCGGGCTGAAGTGGAACATGGGCTGGATGCACGACTCGCTGGAGTACATCCAGAAGGAGCCGGTCCACCGCAAGTACCACCACAACGAGATGACCTTCTCGATGGTGTACGCGTACAGCGAGAACTACGTCCTGCCGATCTCCCACGACGAGGTGGTGCACGGCAAGCAGGCGCTGGTGTCGAAGATGCCCGGCGACTGGTGGCAGCGGCGCGCCAACCACCGGGCCTACCTCGGGTTCATGTGGGCCCACCCCGGTAAACAGTTGTTGTTCATGGGGCAGGAGTTCGCCCAGGGAGCCGAGTGGTCGCACACGCACGGCCCCGAGTGGTGGCTGCTCTCCGACGACTACCACTCCGCCGGCGACCACCGGGGCGTACAGGCCCTGGTGCGGGACCTCAACACGGTGTACCGGGCGACGCCGGCGCTGTGGCAGCGGGACACCGACCCGGGCGGCTTCCGGTGGGTGCTGTGCGACGCGGCGGACGACAACGTCCTGGCGTTCCTGCGCTTCGCCGCCGACGGCGGCCCGCTGCTGGCGGTGTCGAACTTCTCCCCGGTCGTCCGGCACGACTACCGCCTGTGGGTCCCCGACGGGTTCCCCGCCTGGCGCGAGGCGCTGAACACCGACGACACCCGGTACGGCGGCAGCGGCGTCCGCACCGAGGGGCCCGCCAAGCCGGAGGAGGGGTTCCTGACGCTGACGCTGCCCCCGCTCGCCACCGTCTGGCTGACGCCGGAGGACTGAAAGCCGCAGGTGTCGGCGGCCGTACGAGGGGCAGTCGGGGTCGTACAGACAGCGACTGCCCCTCGTGGCACGGACAGAAGGGCGGCACCACGTGCGCACCGTCGGAGTGGAGGAGGAACTCCTTCTGGTCGATCCGGACAGCGGCGACCCGAAGGCGCTGGCGGCGGCCGTCCTCGCCCATGCGGCCCAGGACGATCCCGGACAGGACGTCTTCGAGAAGGAGCTGTTCGGGCAGATGCTGGAGTTCGCCACGCATCCGCAGTCGGCCATGGCGGACCTCGGTGACGAGATCGTCCGCTGCCGCAAGGAGGCGGCACGGCACGCCGGGCAGATCGGCTGCGCGGTCGCCGCGCTGGCCACCTCTCCGCTGCCGGTCAGTCCCGCCCTCAGCGTGAACGACCGGTACCAGTGGCTCGCCGAGCGGTTCGGGATACCCACCTGGGAGCAGCTGGTCTGCGGCTGCCATGTCCATGTGTCGGTGGAGTCCGACGAGGAGGGCGTCGCTGTCCTCGACCGGCTCCGTCCGTGGCTGCCGGTGCTGCGGGCGATCAGCGGGAACTCCCCGTTCTGGCGGGGCCGGAACACCGGCTACGCCAGCTATCGCAGCCGGGTGTGGAACCGGTGGCCGTCGGCCGGGCCGACCGAGCCGTTCGGGTCGGCCGAGCGGTACCACCGCAGGGTGGCCGACATGGTGGCCACCGGGGTGATCCTCGACGAGGCCATGGCCTACTTCGACGCACGGCTGTCGGCCCGCTATCCGACGGTGGAGATCCGGGTGGCGGACGTGTGCCTGTCCGCGGAGAGCGCCGTGCTGATCGCGACGCTCTGCCGTGCCCTCGTGGAGACGGCCGCCCGGGAGTGGCGGGCGGGCCGGTCGGCGCCCGACCCCGGCGTGAGCCTGCTGCGGCTGGCGGACTGGCAGGCCGCCCGGTACGGCCTGGAGGAGGACCTGCTCGACCCGGCGACCATGCAGCCCCGGCGCGCGCCCCGGGTGCTGCGCTCCTTGCTGGAGTACACGGGGGACGCGCTCACCGAGAGCGGCGACGCGGCCCGTACCGAGCGGGCCGTCGAGGAGCTGCTGCGCACGGGCAACGGCGCACGGGAGCAGCGCCGGCTGCTGGAGCACACCGGCAGCCTGCGCGACGTCGTCACCGAGTGCGTGCGCCGCACGCAGGGCTGAGCGGGCCGGTTCAGAGGATCAGTACCAGGGCGTACACCAGGAAGAAGGCCGCGATCAGGACGACCAGCAGCAGGATCAGGGTCAGCGGTGCCTTGGCCCAGCCCCTGCGCTGGACGTGCGGCTCGCGGGGGCCGGCCTCGGGCATGCTGCTCTCGGCCGGCGGTGTCTCACCGGGCGGAACTCCCCCACCTGGTTCCAGACCGGTCGTGCGCTCGGGTTCCGGATCGGGGTTCACATGACTCATGTCTCCCGAGTCCCCAGGACACGCCCACATCATCAGCCGATCACGACTTCACCGTTCCCGTCACCGAACGCGCTTGCCTGGGCTACATTCGAGCACCGCCGGCACCGAGCCGATCGGCGGTGTGACCCTCCGTACACCAGGAGCAGCGCATGCGGAACCTCGCCCTCGCTCCCGCCGTCGCCCCGCCGCTCACCGGCGGACTCGCCGACAGCGTGTTCGCCACGGCGGAACGGAATCCGACGCTGCCGGTCCTCGCGCGCCGGGCCGGGCCCGCCGCTGCCGGATGGCAGGAGGTGACGGCGGTCGAGCTGCGGGACGAGGTGGTCGACCTGGCCAAGGGCCTGATCGCCGCCGGGATCTCGCCCGGCCACCGGGTGGCCCTGATGGCCCGCACCCGCTACGAGTGGACGGTGCTCGCCCACGCGCTGTGGGCGGTGGGCGCCGAGATCGTGCCGGTCCATCCGGCTTCCTCACGGGACCAGGTGGAGTGGATCCTGCGGGACGCGGGCTGTGTGGCCGTGGTCGTGGAGGACGAGCAGGGCGTCATGACCGTCGGCACCGTGTGCACCCGGCTGCCGCGGCTGCGGCACGTCTGGCAGCTCGACGCGGGCGCCCTGCCCGACCTCGTGGAGCGGGGCACGGCCGTCCCGTACACCACGGTGGAGTCGCTGCGCAGGATCGTGCTGCCGGACTCCACGGCGGCCGTCGTCTACACCTCCGGCACCTCGGGGCGCCCGATGGGCTGCGCGCTCAGCCACCGCGGCCTGGCCTACCCCTGCGACACGCTGCTGGCCGGCTGGGCACACACCGCCGCGCCCCCGGGCGAACAGCCGTCCGTGCTGGCGTTCCTGCCGTTCTCGCACGTCTACGGCATCATGATCATGCTGATGTGTGTGCGCGGCGGGGTCCTGATGGCGCACGAGCCGGAGCCGACCGGGACGGCGCTGGCGTCGGCCCTGAGCACGTTCCGGCCGACCTACCTGTACGGCGTGCCGTCGGTGTTCGAGAAGCTCTACAAGAGGTTTCTGCACACCGCCCAACGGGCGGGCCGGGGCGCCCTGTTCGAGCGGGCCGCGCAGACCGCGCGGGACTTCGCCGCGGCCGAGGAGCGCCGGCGGCTGGGCACCGGTCCGGGTCCCGGTCTGGAACTGAAGCTGCAACACGCCCTGTACGAGCGGACGGTGTACCGCAGGCTGCGGGCCGCGCTCGGCGGCCGGGTGGTGCGCGGGACCTCCGGCGGCAGCGGGCTCAACCGCGAACTGTCCCTGTTCTACGAGGGCATCGGCGTGTACCTCCACGACGGGTACGGGCTCACCGAGGCCTCCGGCGGGATCACCATGCAGCCGCTGGGCCGGGAGAAGTCCGGGACCGTGGGCCTGCCGCTGCCCGGCACCGAGATCCAGGTGGCCGACGACGGGGAGATCCTGGTGCGCGGTCCGTCGGTGTTCCAGGGCTACATCAGCGACGAGCAGGCGACCCGGGCCGCGCTGCGCGGCGGCTGGCTGGCCACCGGGGACATCGGCCGGCTGGACTCCGAGGGCTATCTGACGATCACCGGGCGCAAGAAGGACATCATCGTCACCAGCGGCGGCAAGAGCGTGGCCCCGGCGCCGCTGGAGCAGCGGCTGCGGATGCATCCGCTGGTCCACCAGGCGGTGGTGATCGGCGACGACCGGCCCTGTGTCGGCGCCCTGATCACCCTGGACCCGGACTTCCTGGCGGACTGGCGGGCCGCCCTGGCGCTGCAGGGCGACGCCCAGGGCCGGGAGACCCGGGAGGAGAACGCGCTGCGGGAGGAGATCGCGCGGGCGGTGGCCTCCGCCAACAGCGCGGTGTCCCGCGCGGAATCCATCAGGGTCTACCGTGTCCTCCCGGAACCGTTCGCACCGGACAACGGGCTGCTGACGCCGTCCATGAAGCTGCGCCGGGACGCCGTCGTGCGGCACTACGCGGCCGAGATCGAGGCGATGTACCAGGCGCGCTCCCGGTCGCGGCCGCGCCCGCCGGAGCCGGCCGAGTGGGACGAACCGGACGATGTCTTCCGCTGACGAGGACTGGGCGAGTACGGCGTACGGGCGGCGGGGCCGAGGGGGGACGGATAGCCTGCGCGGCTGTGGGAACCCGCAGCGCAGCGAGAGATCAGCAACGACGACCGTTCTGGTCGGAAGGGGCCGAACCGGCCCCTTCCGGGCCGGGGCCGGGGAATGCGAGATGGTGACGGAGCCGCGCTGGGACGACACACCACCCTCGGAGGAGAGGTACGAGCGTACGTTCTCCTTCCCCGGTGAGCTGCGCAACGTCACGGGGGCGCGGCTCGCGGCGGAGGAGTTCCTGTGCGCCCTCGCCCGGGACGCACCGCCGGGAGCGCACGAGTACTGGGACGACATCCTCTTGGTCGTGACCGAACTGGCCGCGAACGCGATCCAGTACGCGCCCGGTCCGTTCGACCTGCGGATGCGCCGCACGTTCGACGGGGTGCACGTGACGATGCGGGACACCAGCACGACCAGGCCGGAGCCGCGGCCGTTCCACCCGCGCACGGGCGGCGGCGGCATCGGCTGGCACCTGGTGCACACGCTGTGCACCCAGGTCAGTGTGGTCGTGCACGACCGGGGCAAGGACATCCACGCGTTCCTGCCCTGGTGACAGGTGTTCGACGTGTAGGTGTGCGCCAGCCGGTTACTCCACGTCCCAGTGGGGGCATGCTGGTCCCCACGCGTGCGTCTGCTGCCGCACCCCGCTGGCGGAACGGCTTAAGGCGCGGTGGGATCGGAGTTGGCGCAGAGCGATCCAGGGCATGCGAACGGCGTCGAGTCGGACCGCCCGGAGCCGCAGAAAGGGATGAACACCGTGACACGACCCAGGATCCTGGTGGTTGGCGCAGGCTTCGCCGGAGTCGACTGCGTCCGCCGTCTGGAGCGGAAACTCGCCCCGGACGAGGCCGACGTCACCCTGGTGACGCCGTTCGCCTACCAGCTCTATCTGCCGCTGCTGCCCCAGGTCGCCTCCGGCGTGCTCACGCCGCAGTCGATCGCCCTGTCCTTGCGCCGCAGCAAGAAGTACCGCACCCGGATCATCCCGGGCGGCGCGATCGGGGTGGACCTGAAGGCCAAGGTGTGCGTCATCCGCACCATCACCGACAAGATCGTCAACGAGCGCTACGACTACATCGTGCTGGCACCGGGCAGCGTGACCCGCACCTTCGACATCCCGGGCCTGACCGAGCACGCCTTCGGGATGAAGACGCTCGCCGAGGCCGCCTACATCCGCGACCACGTCATCTCGCAGCTCGACCTGGCGGACGCCAGCGACGACCCGGCCGAGAAGGCCGCGCGACTGCAGTTCGTGGTGGTCGGCGGCGGCTACGCGGGCACCGAGACCGCGGCCTGCCTCCAGCGGCTGACGCACGCGGCCGTGCAGCGCTATCCGCGGCTGGACCCGGGACTGATCAAGTGGCATCTGATCGACATCGCGCCCAAGCTGATGCCCGAGCTGGGCGACAAGCTCGGCCGCAGCGCGCAGGAGATCCTCAAGCGGCGCGGCATCGAGGTCTCGCTGGGCGTGTCGATCGACAAGGCCGGCCCGGAGGAGGTGACCTTCACCGACGGCCGGGTGGTGCCGACGCACACCCTGATCTGGACGGCCGGGGTGGTCGCCAGCCCGCTCATCGCCACGCTCGGCGCGGAGACGGTCAAGGGCCGGCTGGCGGTCACCGCCGAGATGTGCCTGCCGGGCCACGACGGCGTGTTCGCGCTCGGCGACTCGGCGGCCGTGCCGGACCTGGCCAAGCGCCAGGAGGGCGCGGTCTGCCCGCCCACCGCGCAGCACGCCATGCGGCAGGGCAGGAAGGTCGCCGACAACGTCATCGCGACGCTGCGCGGGCAGCAGATGCAGCCGTACGTCCACAAGGACCTGGGCCTCGTCGTCGACCTCGGCGGCAAGGACGCGGTGTCCAAGCCGCTGGGGATCGAGCTGCGCGGGGTTCCCGCGCAGGCGGTGGCCCGCGGCTATCACTGGTCGGCGCTGCGCACCAACGTCGCCAAGACCCGGGTGATGACCAACTGGCTGCTGAACGCGGTCGCGGGCGACGATTTCGTCCGCACGGGCTTCCAGGCCCGCAAGCCCGCCCGGCTGAAGGACTTCGAGTTCACCGACTCCTACCTGACACCGGACGAGGTCCGGGCGCGGGTGGAGGGCGCGGGCATCGACCATCCGTGATGTGACGTGAATCACCAGGGGACCGCCGATCACTGCGCTGCGGACCGGCGGTCCTCCCTGGTGATCAGAGACCGTCAATCGGAGGGACACCCCGGCATGACCGAGAAGACCGTCAAGGGCCCGGCGAGCTACTTCCCGTCGATCGAGAAGAAGTACGGCCGCCCGGTCGGCGAGTGGCAGGAGCTGATCCGCTCCTCGCCGCTGACGAAGCACATGGAGCTGGTCGGCTGGCTGAAGTCCGAGCACGGCATGGGGCACGGGCATGCCAACGCGCTGGTGGCCGCCACCCTGGCCGAAGGCAGGTGAGCGGGGGCCGCGTGCGATGCTGGGTCAGAGATCGATGTCTGGCACGGGAGAGAGCGCGGCGGCGTGAGGGCAGTGGGACGGTCGGGACGGGTACGGATGTGGGACCGGCTCGCGGCGTCGGACCCCGGACTGCTCCGGCTGACCGCGGGACTGCGCACGGTCACCGCCATCGCCCTCACCCTCGCCGTCCTCGCCGCGCTGCGCGTCCCGGTGTCCCAGCTGGTCGCCGGGGCGATGGCGGCGATGGTCTCCACCTTCGCCATCCGGGAGAAGCAGCGCGCCCAGCAGGCCGTGACACTCGCGGCCGGCCTGCCGGTGGCGCTGGCCTCGGTGTCACTGGGCGCGCTGCTCAACCAACGGGTCGTCGCCGGCGACCTGTTCTTCGTCGTCCTCATCTTCTGCGCCGTCTACGGCCGCCGGTTCGGTGACCGCGGCACGGCGCTGGGGCTGATCGGCTTCCAGGTCTACTTCCTGTCGCTGTTCGTGGGCGCGACGACGTCCGTGCTGCCCGGGCTGTACGGCGTCATCTGCGTGGCGTTCGCGTGCAGCGCCATCGCCCGGTTCGTGGCTCTGCCGCAGACCCCGGCGGGCACCCTGGACCGGCTGCGGCGGGCCTTCCGCGCGCGGCTCGCCCAGCTGCTCGCCACCCAGGCCGAGTTGCTGGACGCCGGTCCCGACGAGGCCGAGAAGGTGCTGGCGGAGCTGCGCACCGGCACCGCGCGGCTGCACGAGACGGCGTTGCTGATCCAGGGCCGGCTGGAGGACGGCACCCCGGACCCGGGGGTGGCCCGGCTGCTCCAGCGCCGCGTCGCGGACGCGGAGATCGCCGCCGAGCGCCTCGGCCTGCTGCTGCTCACCGCGCGCAGCGCGCAGCGGACCGACACCCTCACCCTGCATCTGCCGGGCGCCCCGCTGCCCTCCGGCGGCGAGCTGCCGGTGCGTGACGAGGCGACGGCCGCGCTGCGCCGGGATCTGCGGGCCCTGCGGCTGCTGACGCTGCGGCCGGCCGGGGAGGCGTCGGGGACGGCGCTCGCCCAGGTACGCAACCGGCTGCTCGGCTACCGCGAGGAGGAAAACCTGCCCCGGGCGTCCCCGGCCGTGCAGGACGTCTTCCGGGGCCTCGGCGAGGCCGCCCGGGCCGCCCTGGGCCTGCGGGTCGCCCTGGACGGTCCCCAGGACGAGTCCGACGACACCCCGGCGACCGCCCGCTCACGGGAGGAGCTGGACGCGGAGGACGCCGCGATCGAGGTCAGCGGGGAGAGCGAACCGGAGGAGCCGCAGCCGGCCGGCCTGAAACGGCCCACCACCCGGGCCGCCGTGCAGGTCGCCGTGGGCTCCTCGCTGGCCATCGCCGGCGGTGAGCTGCTGTCCGCCCAGCGCTGGTACTGGGCGGTGCTGACCTGCTGGATCGTTTTCCTGAACACCGCCTCCACCGGCGAGATCCTGGTGAAGGGCTACCGGCGGCTGCTGGGCACGGTGCTCGGCGTGGTGGCCGGCATCGGGCTCGCCGCCCTGGTCGGGCACCACACGTGGACGGCGTTCGCGCTGGTGCTGCTGCTCATCTTCGCGATGTTCTACACCGCGCCCCTGTCGTACACGCTGATGTCGTTCTTCGTGACGGCCATGCTGGGGCTGCTGTACACCCTGCTGAACACCTACAGCATGTCGGTGCTGATGCTGCGGATCGAGGAGACGGCGCTCGGCGCGGCCTGCGGGGTGATCGCGGCGGCCGTGGTGCTGCCGGTCCACACCGACCGCCGTACCAACGAGCTGCTGGTCGCGGTGCTGGACCGGCTCGCCGACGTCACGCGGGGCGCCGTCGACCAGCTCAGCGGCGGGGCGGGCGGCGACCTGGTGGAGCAGGCGCGCCGGCTGGACCAGGCGCTGGCCGACCTGCGCGCGGCCGTCCAGCCGCTCACGCATCCGATCACCCCGCTGCGCTCGCGCCGTAACACGGCCCGCTATGTGGTGGCACTGCTGGAGACCTGCGCCTACCACGGGCGGTCCCTCGCGGCCACGGCCGAGTTGCTGCCGACGCATCCGGCGATCGCGGCGGACCCCCGGCTGCGCGGGGCGTGCGGACGGATCGTGCACAACATCGAGGCGATCGCGGCGCACGTCACGGACCCGAGGTCCCCGGCGCAGATCGAAACCGGCCCCAGCATCGCGTCGATGCTGGAGCCGGGCACCCTGCACACCCCGCGCTACGGCCGCGTGACCGACCGGGTGCTGCGCCATCTGCAGCGCCTGGACGAGGCCGTCTCCGGCCTGGCCCGGCCGCTGGGCCTGGCCGGTGGCCCGGCCCAGCCGGGGACGTGAGTACTCACCGCGGGTCGGCGCCGGGGCGGCGGCTGCCCAGCACCTCGTCGCGGACGCGGGCGCAGCTGCGGCTGATCAGCCGGGAGACGTGCATCTGGGAGATGCCGAGCCGGTCGGCGATGCGGCTCTGGGTCATGTCCTCGAAGAAACGCATGTAGAGAATGGCCCGCTCGCGCTCGGGCAGTCGGCGCAGCCCCTCCTTGGCGGCCTCGCGGTCGACCACGACGTCGTAGGAGGTGTCCGTGGCACCGAGGGTGTCGGCGAGGCTGTAGCCGTCGTCGCCGCTGGAGAGTTCGGCGTCCAGCGACAGGGTGCTGAAGCTCTCCAGCGCCTCCATGCCGGCGGTGACGTCCTCCTCGCTGAGCCCGGTGTGGGCGGCGATGTCGGCGACGGTGGGCTCGGGGCTCCCGGGGTTCTGGGTGAGTTCCCGCCGGGCCACCCGCACCCGGTTGCGCAGTTCCTGCACCCGGCGCGGCACCCTGAGGGCCCACATACGGTCGCGGAAGTGCCGCTTGACCTCGCCGGTGATGGTCGGCACGGCGTAGCTCTCGAAGGCCCCGCGCGAGGGGTCGAATCGGTCGATGGCCTTCACCAGGCCCAGGGCCGCCACCTGGCGCAGGTCCTCGACGGACTCGCCCCGGTCGCGGAACCGGCCGGCGATCCGGTGGGCCATGGGGAGCCAGGCGGTGACGAGTTCGTCGCGTACGGCGTCCCGCTCGGGTCCGTCCTCCAGTTCCGCCAGCCGGACGAACAGCTCCGCGGTGTCCGGAGCGTCGTCGTGGTTCCGCCGGGCGGGCGCCGCGGCGGTGGCACCGGTGGTGGCGCTGGTGGTGGCGGTCGTGCCGGGACGGCTTGTCGACATGTCGGTCAGCATGCGGAATCGCTCCTGAACGTGGTTTCAGGGCACACGGCCGGAACTGCGGTTCCAGGTCCTGGCCCGAACGGTGGTGTCAGGGTTCTCCGCGGGTGAGCCACCCGGCCCGCCGGAAGGGGGCCCAGGCAGCGGGATTGTCCCCGCGGGGCACGCGCCTCCGGTCCGAAGCACGAAATTCCGTCTGCCCCTCGCCCCCACCCGCAAACGCGGTGAGCGGAACTTCCCGCACCGCTTCAGCGGAGCGGTACGACGGCCGTGATGCACTTGCCTCCGCGAGGCAGCTCCGCCACCCGGACGTCCCGGGCCAGCCGGCACACGATGGGCCAGCCACGGCCGCCGGGGCGGGCGTGGCCGCCCTCGTCGCCGGCCGGATCGGCGACCGGGAGGTCGTCGCTGTTGTCGCTCACCGAGACCCGGACGCCGCCACCGTCGACATCGACGTCGAAGCCGGTGATGCCGCCGCCGTGCAGCAGGGCGTTGGTGGTGAGTTCCGAAGTGACCAGCAGCGCGTCCTGGACGGCCTGGGCCGGGCACGGCAGGGCGCGGGCCCGGCACCGCTCGGTCATGACACGCTCCACCGCTCTGCGGGCCTCGGCCGGCCGGCACGGCACCCGGCCGTGTGTCTCCGGCAGGGTCGCGGTGGAAGTGGTCCGGTGCTTGTCGAGCATCCCTTCCTCCTTGAGCGGCGCCCGGATTGCAGGGTTCTCTCCCACTTCCGGCTGACCCGCTACCGCGTTGTCAAACACCCTCGGTACCCGTGTCATCACGGCGGACCGAGCGGGTACCCGCTCGACATGACCGATGTGGTGGACGCGGACGAGTTGTTGCGGCGGATCCGGCGGGGCCAGGAGCGCGCGGCCGAGGAGGAGCGGGCCTGGCGGGAGCGGGCACAAAGCCTGACGGCGACGGATCCGGAGGGCGCGCGGGAGGCGGCGGACCGGGCCCGGGCGTTCGAGGCGGTGCTGCGGGTGCTGGAGGAGATCGTCCGGCCGGGCGGGGGCCCGGTGCGGACGGAAGGAGTGAAACAGGTCACCTGACCCGCTTCCGGTTACCCAAAAGTACGGCAGATGGTTTATGGTTCACCCATAAGTGGTGCGAGAGCAGCGCGGAACCGTTCTTCCCCGCTCCTCGTGTCACTACATACGGCCCTGGCTGGTTTCCCCCGTCCAGCCAGGGCTTTTTGCTGCCCCGAGCGCGACACGCGGGCGGAGATGCGCGTCCCTCGACGTGCTCCGGACGGTCACAGCGGCTGAAATGGGCTTGAGAGCACAGCACCCGAACCGCAACCGCCGCCGGCGAGGAGCCATGCGCCATGACCAAAGCGATCAAACTGCTGACCGCCCTCCCCCAGGCGCAGCGAGAGCGCCTGATGGAGCTGGCGAAGGAGGTGTCCTTCCCGGAGGACACCCGCATCTTCGAAGCCGGCGGCACCGCCGACCGGTTCTGGGTGATCCGCTCGGGCGCGGTCCACCTGGACCAGCAGGTCACCTCCCGGCAGCGGGTGACCGTGGCCACGCTGGGCGCGGGCGACATGCTCGGCTGGTCCTGGCTGTTCCCGCCGTACCAGTGGGACTTCGGCGCGGTGGCCTTCAGCAACGTACGGGCCTACGAGTTCGACGGGCCGTCGGTGCTCGGGCTCTGCGTGGAGGATCCGCTGCTCGGGCTCTCGCTGGTGCGGACGGTGGCCGAGATCCTCGCCCACCGGCTGGAGACCACCCGGGGAAAGCTCATGGAGCAGTACACGATGCGGCGGCGCAGCAGCCCGATCTAGGCCCTGTCGTCAAACTCCCGTCTGCCGCGCGACGCCATGCACGCACTCTCGCCGCACCGGGCCCCGACCCAAGTACATCCAGTACGAGGG
>NZ_JBFATL010000083.1:0-14185 GCF_040678315.1 Streptomyces sp. NPDC052721
CGAGGGCCGGGGCCCGGCACGCCGAGAGCACGCACCTGACGCCGCGCGGCCCGCCCTCCGGGCGGACGACGGGAGTTTGACGACAGGACCTAGGATCCGGATCCGCTGCGTCCTGCCGCCTTACCCCCTGTCGTAACCGCCATGACCGCCGCTTACTGGGTCAGATGGCGCAGTTCGCTGTCGTACAGTTCGACCGGGTCGAGACCCATGCCGGTGAAGTGGCCTGCCAGTTCCAGGGAGAGGATGCCGTGCAGGCGGGTCCAGAAGCGCAGCGCGCGGCGCAGGGTGGCCGGCGCCGCCGGGTGGTCGGCCGCCCACTGCCGGTGCTGGGCGAGGTGGGCTTCCAGGCGGGCGTCGGGGTGGCCGTCGGGAGGGGTGTTCGCGGCTGCGTCGGCCGGATGGGCGGCGTCCAGGAGAGCGTCCATGATCTCTGAGGCGATCATGGTGATGTCGTCGGGTGCGTGATAGCCGGGGACCGGTGTGCCGTAGACGAGGAAGTAGCGCTGGGGGTCGTCCAGGGCCCAGGTGCGCAGCGCGTGTCCCAGTCCGGCCAGGTCCGCACCCGAGGCGGCGGCGGTGCGCATGGTGTCGGCGAGGCTGCGGTAGGCGTCGCGGATCAGCTCGGTGATCAGCTCGTCCCGGCTGGCGAAGTACCGGTAGAGCGCGGGGCCGCTCATGCCCATCTGCTTGGCGATGGCGTTCAGTGACAGTCCCGGTGCGCCGGCGGCGGCGATCTGCTCCCAGGCGCGCTGCTTGATCTCGGCCCGTAGTTGGGCCCGGTAGCGCTCGCGTGGTGTCTCCTTGCCCGCGACGGTCATGTGGATGTCCCTTCCCTGGGTTGATCACCGGCTGCTGAAGCCGGGCGAGTCGCTCGGTGCAGGCTCGCAGTTAGAGCCTATTACGAACGCTCTTGACTGTCACCCGAATGCTGGTTATAACTTCTAACGGAAGCGCCAGCCGCTAACTGCGGCTGGTGAGAAGTCGATGGAGGTCGTCATGAACGCTGGAGCGATGGTCGAGGTCGTACTGCCGGGCAAGGTCGAGCCCGAGGGCCTCCAGATGCGGCAAGGGCCCGTCCCGACCCCCGCTCCGGGCCAGGTCGTCGTGCGGATGGAGGCGACCGGTGTCTCCTTCGCCGAGCAGCAGATGCGCCGTGGCCGCTACTACGACCAGCCGCCCTTCCCGTTCGTCCCCGGATACGACCTGGTCGGCACCGTTTCGGCGGCCGGTGACGGTGTCGCCGCGGGCCTGGTCGGCACCCGGGTGGCCGCACTGCTGAAGGTCGGCGGCTGGGCCAGCCACGTGGTCGTCGACGCCGCCGATGTGGTGCCGGTGCCGGACGGGATCGGTGCGGCGCAGGCGGAGACCGTGGTGATCAACGGCATCACGGCCTGGCAGATGCTGCACCGCAAGGCCCGCGTCCGCGCCGGGCAGACCGTCCTGGTGCACGGCGCCAACGGGGGAGTCGGCTCGGTCCTGGTCCAACTCGCCCAAGCCGCCGGCGCGAACGTGATCGGCACCGCCTCCGCACGCCACCACGCCGCCCTACGCGCACAGGGGGTGGCTCCGGTCGACTACCGCACCGAGGACGTCCCCGCTCGCGTCCGCGAACTCGCCCCGGGCGGAGTGGACGCCGTCTTCGACCACGTCGGCGGCCGCAGCGTCATCGACTCCTGGCACCTGCTCGCCCCCGGCGGCACACTCGTCTCCTACGGCAGCGCCTCCACCCGCGACGACGAGGGCTCCAAGCAGTGGCCCGTGCTCAAGCTGCTCGGCCGGGTGTGGCTGTGGAACACTCTTCCCAACGGCCGCCGCGCCTACTTCTTCAACGTCTGGGCCGGCCGCGCCCTGTCGAAGAACCGATTCCGGGCCCGGCTGCGCGCCGACCTCACCGAGGTCTTCGAGGCCCTGCGGCGCGGCGAGATCACCGCCCAGATCGCCGCCGAACTGCCCCTCACCCAGGCTGCCGAGGCGATGCGCCTGGCCGAGTCCGGCACCGTCGCCGGAAAGGTCGTCCTGCACGCCTGACGACCCACGCAGAAACCGGCGCACCCACGCGCCCCCGTCCCCGCACACTCCCCTCATCACCCGCGCCACCGGTGCGCCTTCAGGAGAACAGCCCTATGCCCAGACTGCGCACCTACATCCGGCGCATCCTCACCACCACTCTCGTTGCCACGGCCACCCTCGCCACCCCGGCGGTCGCCGCCCCAGCCCAGGGCCAGGCGGCCTCCCCGGCGAGCCGGATCAACTGGAGCGCCTGCTCCGACACGGAGTTCGAGGGAATGCAGTGCGGCACGCTGCGGGTCCCCGTCGACTACGCCCACCCACGCGCTGGCAGCCTCACCCTCGCCATGGTCCGCCGCCCCGCCGACGACCAGGCGCACCGCCAGGGCACGCTCCTGCTCAACGACGGAGCCGGCGGATCATCGATCGAACAACTCCGCCTCGCCATGCGCATCGGCTTCCCCTCGTTCGCCGGCGCCATGAGCCGCAACTTCGACCTGGTCGCCGTCGACCCGCGCGGAGTCGGACACAGCACGCCGATCCGCTGCACCACCCCCCTCAAGCCCGCCGGCGTCACTCACTTTCCGCAAAACAAGACGGAGTTCGACACTCTTGTCGCTCACAACCGTGCCTTCGCCGCCGACTGTCTGCGCGAGAACGGCCCGTTGGTCGCCCACACGGACCTGACCAGCACCGCACGGGACTTCGAAGCCGTGCGCACCGGCCTCGGTGAGAAGCAGCTGAACTGGTACGGCATCCACTACAGCACCTTGCTCGGACGCACGTACGCCGACCTCTACCCCGGCCGACTGCGCACCATGGTCCTCGACACGGCGCTGGACGACACCACCACGCCCACCGAACGCATCCGCCGCGAAGCAGCCACAGCCGAAGAGGCGTTCAACCGCTTCACCGCCTGGTGCGCGGCATCCACGGACTGCGCCCTGCACGGCAAGGACGCCGCAGCCGAGTACGACGCCCTCGTCGCCCGCGCCGACCGCACCCCGATCCCCACCGCCGACGGCAGCCGGACACTGACCGGAGAAGACATCCGCACAGCCACCCAGGACTACCTGACCCTCTCCGGCGTCACCTGGCCCGCCCTCGCCCAGGCCGTCGTCAAGGCACAGGCAGGCGACGCGACCGACTTCACCTACGAACCCGACGACACCCTCGACCCCGTCCAGGTTCAAGTCCCCGCCTGCCTGGACACCGCACGCCCGGTGACGACGTTCGACCAGCTCACCCGGTTGCGCAACGACCTGGCACGGATCTCCCCGCACCTGGGCGGCGCCGTACGCTCCTGGACCGCCCTCACCGGCTGCCTCGGCTGGCCGATCCCCGCTCACCCCGTCACGGCCGGGGCCCCCGTCCACGGCGCGCCCCCCGCGTTGATCGTGCAGTCGACCCATCAGGCGCTCGCTCCGCACAGCGCGGGCCTCGCCATGGCGGCCCAGCTGCCCGGCAGCGTCGTCCTCAGCCGCGAAGGCGACGACTACAGCATGTTCCTGCTCTCCCAGTGCGTGCGCGACGCCACCAACCGCTACCTGACCACGCGCTCTCTGCCCGCCCCTGGCACCACCTGCACCGACTGACACCCCGGCCCGGCCCGCACTGAATCACACCGCCCTTCGTCCCACTGATTTGCTCCCACTGACTTGCGAGGAACCATCATGACCACCACCGCACGCAACCGGATGCGTCTGCTCGTCCCCGCGGCCCTGGCCGCCCTGGCCGTCAGCGCCACGACCGTCGCAGCGTCCACCCCGTCCGCCGCACCCACCGCTCACTCGGTCACGGCACAGGAGCACCAGAGCACCGCGAAGAACCCGAAGGCGATGCTCGATGCGTGGCTGCGCCTGTGGAACGGCGACTACACCCAGGCCCCGGGCATCATCTCGCCGGACTTCACCGTCCACGCCGCCCTCCTCGACGGAGGCGACGGCAGCAGCATCCGCGGCGCGGACGGCCTGGTCGCCTGGATCTCCCAGACCCGCGCCGCCTTCCCCGACCTGCGCTTCTCCCTGCAGATCGACCCCCTGGTCGCCAAAGACCACGCCTCCGTACGCTGGACCGCCACCGGCACCTACGCCGGCGGCTTCCCCGGAGCCAGGGCCCAGCCCGGCACAACCGTCACCTTCACCGGCACCGACACCCTGCGCATCAAGAACGGCAAGTTCGTCGAGTACTGGCTCAACTCCGACACCCTCCAACTCCTCACCCAGCTCCACGCCCTGTAAACACCCACCCCCTGCCGCTCCGCCGCCCCCACCGACCACACGAACGGTGAGGGCGGCGGACAGCTGCGTCGCAGAGTCGGCAGCAACGGCTGAAGTCGGGCCGAACGGCCGGTCGCGTTCGCCGGGGTTCGCAGGCAGGCGTGGTCGCGGTCGAACTGCTGGTACTCATCCGGTTGTTCAGGGTGGTGGCAGTACGGCGTACGGGCGCCGGCGCGCTGGTAGTCAGGGTTCGCGAGCACGAGGATCTGCATGGTGAGGCAGGCTCGCACGATGCCGTGGACGCGGGGCCGCGGTCAGGTCGTGCGTGCGGCCCCGCGTCGCGCGGGACAACCACAGCGAGGTGCCGTCCGAGCGAGCGACGAGAGTGCCCCGAAACGGCGCGCGCGGGCCAAACGCCGTCGGCCGTTGCCACCTCCGGCGCCGGGGCGTCCGCGCGGTCATCCCGCAACTTCTCCGACCGGACCGGCCACCGCCTACGGCGCGGCCACCGAGCCGGACGCCCGCCCTTGACACCTAAGTCACCGCAAACACCGTTGCAGTACAAAGGCACGCGAGCGGTCGGCAAGGGTCAGCAGCCACCCGGCTCAGAGGGCGACACGGACCACGTGTACTTGTCTGGTGTATCTGCCGTTTCGGCGCTGACCAGACTGACTGTGCCGGTGTTCCAACCCGTGACGTACTTGCCGTACTGCCTGCTCGTGAGGGTTACGGAACAACCGCCCGCCGAAGGCATACGCCACAGCTGGCCTGTGTCGTCGTCGGTGCAGGGGGAGACGTACATCGCTTCACCGTTGCTGTCCAGGCAGGTGCCCGTCCGCACCGAACGGACGAGGAACACGCCGTGGTCCACCTTCAAGCGTTGCCAAGCGTTCGTCGTGTCGCACGGACCCTGCACGACGGCCCTCTCGTCGTCCGCCGTCAGGCACTTACCCGAGTGGGCGTTGCTCATGCGGCGCGCAGTCTCCTCCCACCGGGGAGCCGCCTCGCTCGGCTCGGTCTTTTCCCCGGCCTGGCTCTTCTTCCTTGCTCCGGCGTCCTTCTTCCCGTCCACGCCTGCCGTCCCGGCCGGCTTACGACGGGGGTGGCCGGTCGCCCTGGGCGACGTCGCAGCCGACTCGTCGACGACGACCTCCGAAGGACCTTCTGTTTCCTCGTCACCGCGGCCCACGCTGTCGGCCGTTGCCCTCTCTCCGTGAAGCCTGGTGCTCTGAGCCGCGGGGGGTCCACCGACGGTCTCCCGAGAATTTCCCGTGTTCATCATGGTCAGGGAGAGGGCGGCCAGCCCGGCGGCGGCCAAACCGCCGGCCACGAGAAGGTGCTTACGACGCGGCTTCTTGGGGCCGGCACCCGTAGAGACGGGGCCGAGCGAGACCAGTTGGTCACCCGGTGGGGGCGCGGCATCAGGCCTGCGGACTCTGCCGCGTGATGCCCTGGACCCCTGGTCGAGGGCCCAGGGCGCCCTCGTCCAGGGGATGTCCGCCGCCAGGGCCAGCGCGGTGGCGGCGGTGTCCGGCTGCTCGGCAGGGCGCGGGGCGTCGCCGTCCCCCGGAGTGGAGCGAGGCGGGGCGCTGTGGTCGCCCGCGGATGTCGCCTCGGGCCCGGCATCCGCTCGCCGGGCCGCCTCGGCGTGCCGCGTCCCTGGCGCCGCACCCGTCAGAGCGGCCTCGGCGATCGAAGGGCTTTGGGCGCCGCGGCGGCGGGGGAGTCCCGAACGGGTAGGGCTGTCATCGCTCTGAGACGGGGTGAGGTTGTCAGCCTCTCGTTCAGCGACCATGGGCTCTCCAGGTTCAACGACACGCGAGAACTGAGCGGGCGCGCAGCCGACGAGGGGGACAACGGGGCCGCGCACCCGCTCCACCCGGTCCTACGTCCGGACGGCGGATCCGGTTCGGTGCCGGCGGCATGACGCTGGGCACCGGGCCATCGCGTGCCAGGTCACCTCAGAGCGTCGAGAGCAACCCCAAAAGGTCCATGAGGCCGCTGCTGTGGAAGCTCGCTCCTTCGCCTCGCCTCAAGCTTGCGGGCCGTGCGTAGGCGGCATTCGTGGGGACTGGTGAAGAGGCGGTGTTCCAACCCTGCACTATTCAGTCGGGACAGCAGGTGCGGCCACTCGAGTCATGCGCGGTGAGGCACTCTTCAGCTTGAGATGCAGCCTCGGGTCCCAGACGGAGGCGACTGTCGTAGGGCCCTGGCAGACTGCCCGCCATGGACACCGAGGCGTTCTGGCGCGTGCTCGACGCCGCGAAAGACAACGACAAACCGCTCGCCAACGCCGTCGCCGATCATCTGGCGGCCATGTCGGCGGAAGAGGTCCGCGCGTTCGAGCACTGCTTCTCCCGCCTGCGTGACGCTGTCCACCGCTGGGATGTGTGGGCTGCCGCCTACCTCATCGGCGGAGGGTGCTCCGATGACCGGTTCAGCGACTTCACCGCAGGTCTGGTGGCCCTCGGACGTGAGTGGTACGAACGGGCGGCCACTTGCCCAGACTCCCTCGCCGAGCATCCCGCCGTGCGTAGAGCGGCAGCCACAGGGGATCAGGACGTCATCTTCGACGAAGACTTCAACTTCGTATCGGCCAGGGCGTATGAGCGACTGACCGGTGACACAGATGCCTTCTGGGAGGCATGGGAGGCATACGCCAACGCTCGTGCCACGACCGAAGGCGAGGAAAGCGACGACATGGGTGAGTCGTTTGACTTCGACGACGCCGACCAGATGCGCCGACGTCTGCCGCGGCTGGCCGCACTTCATCTCGGCCTGAACCAGTCTGACGGACACAGGGAGTGTCTGGAGCTTCCGTGAGAAAGACGCGCACCGGCGCGGAGTCTCAAGACTCCTCCCGGGATGCCCAAGCGGTCCTGAAGGCCGAGACACCGGCTGTCCCGGCCCACTGAGCGGTCACCGCGCCTTGTGACCACACCAGGAGGCTGCCGTCACACCGAACCGGCCCGGGTCGCGGGCCGTAGCAACAGGACGGGCCGTATTTCGCTTCAGGCCGTCCCATACATTCAGCACCAGCCCGTCTCGGGCGGAAAGCAGTCTTCATGCACACCACCCTCACCGCCCTCATGGCCGTCGTCATCGTCATCGCCTTTGGCGCCAGCGTCACCGCCAGAGGCCGGTGGTCCGGTCCCTGGTGGCTGGTGGTGATCGGCGCGGTGGTGACCTACCCCTTCTCGCACACCTTGCTGGACCGTGTCTCCGACGCTCCGGACGGCTGGCTCCGCACGGCTTTCCAGATAGCCTGCGGCATGCTGCTGGCCGTACTCGTCGCCCCCCTTTACCACCGATTCCGCAAACCGAACCGCGCCGACCACGTTTCCCGCTGAGGCTCAGCCGAGGAGGTCGCGGGCAGGACGCGCGACCCCGGGTCTGAGGAATGCTTCGTGGATGTCTGCGCCTTGTTCCCAGCGCACACGTAACCGGCGGAAGCCGTGCGGCCAGGCAAGGGTCCGCTCGACCACCCACCGGTAGGCGCCCAGGCCGGAGCCGTGCCCGATGCCGCGCCTTGTGATGGCGGGCACGATGCTGCGGGCGCGGACCTGCTTTCGGGAACGGTCGTGGTCGCAGCCGCGGTCAGCGAAGAGCGTGACCGCTCTACGGCGCGGCCGGCCCGGCCGCGGACGGGCGGCACAGCATCCAGCAGAAGCAGTAGCTGGGTGACGTCGCCCACGGTTGCCGCCAGTCATGACGACCGCCAGCGGGGTACCGCGTCGAGGGTGACGCGTGGTGATCTCTCGGATGCCAAGCGGGAGTCGGTCGAGCCGTTCTTGCCAGTGGACGAACGCGGTCCGCTCCCTGACCTGCGGCGGCATTCAATGGTGCGATGTGTCGGTTCAGGGCCGGAAGCCCATGGCGTGACGGGCCGGAGGGGTACGGCTCGACCGCCTACGGCGCGTTCCAGCGTGGGGCGGCGGCCGGAACGTCCGGACGCTGATGGATGGGATGATCGCCGAGGCGGCAGTCCACCGACGGGCTGACACTCGATCTGCTCAGGGTGGATTCCACGGTCTTGCGCGCCCACCACCAAGAAGAGGGGCTCCTCTGGAGGGCAGAGCGTCCCGATAGTTCCGCCCGGCGAAGGGGTCGATCAGGCGGTGCGCGAGGGCGCGAAGCGCTGGTGATCTACGGCACCACCCGCTCCTACCCGCTCTACCGCGACATCGAGGACCCGGCGAGGCGCCCACCGAGCCGGTCGCCGACCTGGGTCTGCGGCCGGGCGACGTCCTGTACGTGCCGCGCGGCGTGTGGCACGTGGTCTCCGCCGACCAGGGCACCCGCTCCCTGCACGTCACCTGCGGCCTGCAGGCCCACACCGCGACCGACCTGATGACGTGGGTGTCCGAGCAGCTGCTCACGCACGAGGACTGGAGGCGCGACCCGCCGCTGCTCGCCGCACCGGATGTCCAGGCCGACGCCGTGGACGGGAGGCGCGACGCCGATCGTGCAGGCCCGTGAGGGTCAGGAGCCGCTCGCCGCTGCCGCGGGTCTGCGGGTGATGGCATCGGCCCCGTTGCACAGCGGGGAACTGCCCGCCATGGTCGACAAGGAGCTCACTGACCTCATCCGACCGGCAGTGCGTGGAGGTCGTCGGTTCAGGTGTGCGACTGGGGCTACGCCGCGCATCCAGGCGCAGCCCCGCTGGAACAGGCCTCATAGAGCGTTTTCAGCGTGGCCACTGATCGAGTGACGGCGGTGACGCCGTCCGCGGTACGCAACGGACAGGGCTCCCGCGTCGTTGAGGGAGGTGTTCGACGTCTCAACTCAGCAGCGCAGAAGCCCTGTTGCTTCCATACACTCGTGTACCCGCGTCACCAAGACACCATCGCCCGCATCGCTGCTGGCTTCGGGATATCCGTCGGCACCGCCCACGCCTACGTCACCGCGGTCACGAGCCTGCTCGCCAACCGAGCTCCCGGCCTGCTGAGGACACTGCGCGGACACGATCCGGACTTCGTTCTCCTGGACGGCACTCTCGGCGAGTGCGACCGCGTCGGCGACAGCCGGGCGGACTGCTCTCTCAAGCACCGCCAGCACGGAGTGAACGTCCAGATCGTCACCGACCCGGCCGGCGACGTGCTGTGGATCTCGCCCGCACCGCCGGGCCGCACCCACGACCTGACCGCGGCCCGCACCCACCGCATCATCCGGATATGCGGACGCCCGGGCTCCCCGTCCTCGCTGACCGCGCCTACACCGGCGCCGGACCCTGGGGCACGACCGGCCTGAAACGGCCACCCGGCGGAGAGCTAACCGCCACCCAGCGGACCATCAACCGCGCACTCGCCCAGGCCCGCGCTCCCGTCGAGCGAGGCATGGTCGGCTGAAATCCTGGCAGATCTTCCGCAGATCCCGTGAACCTTGCTGCTCTGCGCGGAGCATCGATCCTGAGCCGCTTCTTCCAGAGTGAACCGGCTAGCCGGTTCCTCCGTTGTGTCAGTCGTAAGAACGTGCGATGACTGGCACGGAGAGAAACGGAGCGTTGATGCGTAAGACGCGTATCGCGGCAGGACTCGGTGCAGCCGCGGCCGTGATGGTAATGGCCACCCCGGCGCACGCCAGCACATGGGACCCCGATATTCATTCGATCAAGAACACGGCGACAGGAAAATGCCTGAGCGGCAGTGGGCGTACTGTCACTCAGGTTGACTGCGGGCTTCCGGTCAGTGGCGGCGTCCGCTCCACTGACTGGACGTTCTCCGGTGACCCCGCAGGGTACCCCCGCCTGTATCGAAACATCGCTACAGGTCTCTGCCTCGACACGAACGGTACCAGTGTCTACCTTTCCGGCTGTAATGCCGATGATCCGGGACAGTGGTGGTGGTGGCTCGGCAACGACTACTACATCGCAATGAGAAACAACATGGATGCTGTACTGACAGGCTGGAATACGGGTGGCGTCTCTATTACCTACTGGTCCCAGGAGGATGCGTCGAGAAAGAATAATTGGAGGATTAATTAGTCGGCTGCCTGCGGTTCTCGCCCAGCGCCTCCCTGGATGGTGAAGGCAGAGAACCGCACTGTGGCGTGCCAACTCGATCCCGTGCACGGAGCGAAGCTGATCTATGAAGTGCCCACGTTTAGCCGGATGCCAGCACCGAAGCCGACTGCCAACTGGGATCACGGCAGCTTGCGGTGAGCGCCGTGGCATTCCAGCCAGGGCCAACAGACGAACGGTCTCCGACATACAACGAAGAAGGTCCGCATGAAGAAGAAGAGATTCGTCGCAGCGGGACTCGGCGTGATTGCCACCCTGTCGATTTCGACGAGCCCCGCTCAGGCAGTCACCTGGGGATCTGACATCATTGGGATCAAGAATGCTTACACCGGGAAATGCCTCAGTGGGAGCGGCCGGACTGTCAGCCAGACAACGTGCGGCCTCCCTGTCAGCGGGGGGTCACGCTCCACTGACTGGCTGATGGCAGACATCGACCCCTCTGTCAAACGCGTGATGCTCCGTAATAAGTCGACTAACCTTTGCTTGGACAATAATGGCACCGATGTATACCTTTCCGGCTGCAGCAGTGATGACGATGGCCAGCAGTGGAATTTCAACACCTGCTCCGGGATGATAGTGAGTCTTGTTTCACCCCCGTGGGACGTCAGAACGCTGACGGGCTGGAACACCGGCGGTGTTTCCGTGACTTCGTGGGGTGAGGCTGATGAATGGGCAAAGAGTGAGTGGTACCTCACTTCGGGGCGACCGGCTTGGTGCCCCTGAGCTGCTTGACCAGGTACTGAGCCTTTTCCAACCTGACGTTGAGAGGGCGTGATCGAGAAGACCGCAATGCTTTCTCGCATATGGTTGCCCGACTGCGTCGTGACGTCGACGCGGTCTCGGTGATCAGCTGCGGTCTTCGGTGCTGGTGTCGGTGATCGCTCGGAACAGCTCGCGAGCTCGCTCGCAGAACTGCTCGATCTCCGTGATGTCCGGCTCGTCACCGTCCGCCAGCATCCTGGCCTGGAGCTGCTCGGAGCGCAGCCCGCCGTAGCGGGCCCGCACCTCCACGGTCACCGGCTGAACCGCGAGGTGCAGGTGCTTGCGCGCGTTGCGGCCGTGCGACCACATGCAGACGTAGGTCTGCTCGGGCTGGCACAACGTCTCCACAACACGAGCGGTATCGCGCAGCAAGGGGCCGAGTTCTGCCGCTGCCGTGTCATCGAGCTCCGCAATGGCCACGACATGCTCCCGCGGACCGACGATCAAGGTGCCGAGATTCATCGGACCGACGACGTGGTTCACCACCCAAGCAGCGGTCTCATGCAGGACGCCCCCGGGCAACTCCCGGCGCCCAGTCAGCAGGTCACACCCAAGACACCCCGTCACATCCACACGCATCAGCCTATACAGAGCCCGCAGCGACGATGTCGACGGCCAACTTGGTTGTTGAATCAGCCGGTTGGTCTGCGCACGCGACGAAGCTCCTGGTAGACGGGTTCACGGCCGAGATCACCCGTGCCGCCAGGGGCTTCATGTGCTTGTCTATCCGTCTGCCCTCGACCTGTCCACCCGGCACCTGCAGTTCCTGGGCGACCGGTGGCCGAACATCGGGCGGCGTGCGGGATCCGGTGGCGCCAGCTGTCCGCCGGCCGCCAGGCGCTGCTGGTTCTTGGCGCACCTACGGCTGGGGCACACCTACGCGCAGCTCGCGGCCGGGTTCGAGGTGGGCGTGAGTACGGTGTACCGGGGCGGCTTGCTGGTGGGCGCGGACGGCGGTGGAGTCGACCGCCACGACCCAGCCGAGGTCGCCTTCGGCGTCGGCCTGGGCGAGCAGTACGGTGAAGACCTTCTCCCAGGTGCCGTCGGCGGCCCACTTCCGCAGGCGGTTGTGGGCTCCTTTCCCTGACCCGAAGTGCTCGGGCAGGTCCGTCCACGGCGTCCAGGCGGCACCGGATCTGCTTAGCTGTCGCAATGAGCAAGTCAACTTCCCCCTCCACCGCCGCCGTTGACTACACCCGGCTCCTGAGGGACCCCTACGCCGTCTACGGCAGGCTCCGCGAGGAGGGACCGGTCCACCGGATCACCGGTACCGACGGTCTTCCCGCATGGCTGGTCACACGCTACGACGACGTTCGCCAGGCGCTCGCCGACCCCCGGCTGTCCCTGGACAAGCGCAACGCGACGCCCGGCGGCTACCGGGGCATGGCCCTTCCACCCGCGCTGGACGCCAACCTCCTCAACATGGATCCGCCCGACCACACACGTATCCGACGCATGGTCTCCAAGGCCTTCACCCCCCGGCATGTCGAAGGGCTCCGGGTGCCGATCCGGCGCGCTGCGGACCGGCTGCTCGACTCCCTGTCGGGGCAGGACGAGGCCGACCTGATCCCCTCCTACGCCGCCCCACTGCCGATCATCGTCATCTGCGACCTCCTTGGCGTGCCCCAAGACCAGCGCCCCGACTTCCGCGCCTGGACCGACGCCCTGGTCGCCCCCGATCCGACGCGGCCGGACAGGGCGCGGGAGGCCGTGGCCAGTCTGCTGTCCTTCTTCACCCGGCTGATCGCCGACAAGCGCGCTCATCCGGCCGACGACCTGCTGTCCGCCCTGATCGCCGTACGCGACCAGGAGGACCGGCTCAGCGAGGACGAACTGATGTCGCTGGCCTTCCTCATCCTCGTCGCGGGGTACGAGAACACGGTCCACCTGATCGGCAACGCGGTCGCGGCGCTCCTGTCCCACCCGGACCAACTGGCAGCGCTGCGCGCCGACCCCGCCGCGCTGGACCGGGCCGTGGAAGAACTGGCGCGGTACGACGGCCCGGTACCGCTGGCTATCCGCCGTTTCCCCACCGAGGACATTGTGATCGGCGGCGTCACCGTCCCGGCCGGCGAGACGGTCCTGCTGTCGCTCGCCGCCGCGCACCGCGACCCGCGCCGCTTCACCGATCCCGACCGGTTGGACATCGGCCGGGACGCCGCCGGACATCTGGCGCTGGGGCACGGCATCCACTACTGCCTGGGCGCTCCGCTGGCCCGTATGGAAACGGGCATCGCGCTCACCGCGCTCTTCGACCGCTTCCCCGGCCTCGCGCTCGCCGTTCCCCCGCAGGAGCTGCGCCGGCGCCCCTCCATGCGCTCGCGCGGCCTGATCGCGCTGCCGGTACGCACGGCGAGCACGATCGCGCGGTAGCGCCGCCGCCTCCAGGTCCGGCCGCACGCCCCGCGCCGCGGCTGCGGGCTGCCGCAGAGCGGGGGCGGAGCCGGTGGTGCTCACACCGCCGCGGGACCGGCCGATGGCGTGGTCTGCCGCAGGGCCTTTTTTGGGGGCACCGGCCGCGTGCTGGTGGGCACGCACTCATGTGGGTGACTCCCGGATCCGCGCGGTCTCCAGGAGGGCCCGCTGCACCGATTCGTCGGGGACGCTGCCGCACAAAGTGAGGGTGCCGTCCCGGGCCAGCCGTGCGCAGATGGCCGCCCTGTTCTGGTAGGTGCCTGTGACGGTGATCTCCGCCGCCTGCGCCGGCGACGGCATCAGGCCGAGGGCCAGTCATGACAGGGCGGCTGTCACGGCAGATCGGCGGACGGCCTTCGTCGGTACGCCGACGAGTCCGAGGAGCTTCATTTCCCAACCCTCCATGTCTGGACCGAACGGAAGCCTGGTCGACTGCGGCCCGGCGTCCTGCCTGGCGTGACGTCCGAAGGCGTCCCGCACTGTCTTGTGGGAGCGGGCATCGCCGCCAGGGCGGGCTCTTTGAGACCCGCCCACGTGTCCGTGGCGAAGCCCCACGGATTGCGCCCGGCCCCCTAGCTGATCAATGCCCACCGACCTACGTCGGGGAATGCGGGGAGCCGCCCCGGGACATCGGTCCCGAAGCGGCTCCGTATGTTCGCGGGGAGGGGGTCAGCTGTTTTGTGTGGGGGTCTGCTTGATGTCGTTGACGATGGCTCGTTGGGTGATGGCGCTGGTGAACAGGACGGTGCCGGGCTTGATGAGG
>NZ_JBFATL010000084.1:0-13269 GCF_040678315.1 Streptomyces sp. NPDC052721
GCCTGGACGTCACCGACAACAACTCCGCCAACGGCACCCGGACACAGATCTGGAGCTGCACCGGCGCCGCCAACCAGAAGTGGAACGCCCCCGCGACCGCACAGCCGGCCGAGCAGTGCTGGGCGACGCACTACGGTCCTCAGCCGCCCGGTGCGCTGACGGCCAGCGGCGAGGTCTTCGACAACAACGCCGACACGGCGGCGACCTCGCTCAGCCGTCAGCCGCAACTGCCGTTCGGGACCCGGGTCCAGGTGACCAATGTCGCCAACGGCCGGTCGCTGGTGGTCCGCATCAACGACCGGGGCACCTTCGTGCAGACTCCGCAGGAGCCCAAGTGCCTCGACCTGACCGACGGCGCGTTCAGCCGGCTCGGCGGAAGCCTGAACCCGGACGCCGGGCACATCGTCGTCACGCAGAGCGTCCTCAACTGACGTACCAGGACGCGGAGTCGCCGGCCCACGTCCTGCGTCACCTCCGCACCTCCGTGCGTCCCCGATCGCGCTACGCCCCGTGAACTGGAGCGAATCCCCCCATGAACCCCCCTTACTTCAGACGGATACCGATGACACGCGTGCACCTCGGACGGACACTGGCCGGCTCCGTCGCCGCCTGCCTCGCCGTGCTGTTCGCGGTCACCCCGGCCCGGGCCGCCGACGGACAGATCACCGGCCTCGCCGGCAAGTGCGTCGACGTGGCGGGCGCGAACAGCGCCAACGGCACCGCCGTACAGCTCTACGACTGCAACGGCACGAACGCCCAGCGGTGGTCCAACCCCGGCGACGGCACCCTGCGGGCGCTCGGCAAGTGCCTGGACGTCGTCGACCGCGGCACGGCCGACGGAGCCGCCGTACAGCTGTGGGACTGCTCCGGCGGAGCCAACCAGCAGTGGGTGGTCACCGCCGCGCACGACATCGTCAACCCGGCCGCGAACAAGTGCCTGGACGTGCGGGACAACAACTCCGCCAACGGCACCCGCCTGCAGATCTGGAGCTGCACCGGCGGGGCGAACCAGAAGTGGAACGCGCCGGCGGGCGGCGGGGGCGGCACCACGCCTTCCGGGTTCGTCGTCTCGGAGGCACAGTTCAACCAGATGTTCCCGAACCGGAACCCCTTCTACACCTACAGCGGTCTCACCGCCGCCCTCGGCGCCTACCCCGCCTTCGCGAACACCGGCAGCGACACCGTGAAGAAGCAGGAGGCCGCCGCCTTCCTCGCCAACGTCAGCCACGAGACCGGCGGCCTGGTGTACGTGGTCGAGCAGAACACCGCCAACTATCCGCACTACTGCGACCCGAACCAGCCGTACGGCTGTCCGGCCGGCCAGGCCGCCTACTACGGGCGCGGCCCCATCCAGCTCTCCTGGAACTTCAACTACAAGGCCGCCGGCGACGCGCTCCACATCGACCTGCTCAACAACCCCTGGCTGGTGCAGAACGACCCCGCCGTCGCCTGGAAGACCGGCCTGTGGTACTGGAACACCCAGTCCGGGCCCGGCACGATGACCCCGCACGACGCCATGGTCGACGGCGCCGGCTTCGGCCAGACCATCCGCTCGATCAACGGCTCCCTGGAATGCGACGGCAAGAACCCCGCCCAGGTCCAGAGCCGCGTCGACGCCTACCAGAGGTTCACCCAGTTCCTCGGCGTCAGCCCGGGCGGTGGCCTGTACTGCTGACACACCTTCAGTATCGTCCAGACATCCGATGTATTGCTTCAGAGTTGGCCGGTTCATTCATCGTCCAGACGATTGACAGGTGCACGAAGGGTACCTAGGTTCGCCGATACACCCGATGTATCGACGAACGGTCAGGTCTGGAGGACGACGATGGCCTCACAGTCGGACAAGCGCTCACCGGTGGCCCGGAGGTCCGTGCTCGGTACCGCGCTGGGCGGAGCCGCGATGGCGGCACTGCCGGCGACGGCGCACGCGGAGCAGGCGGGGACGGGCGGGGCCGCCGGCCCGGCGGACGGCAGACGGCCGTGGCGGCTGCGCTCCGCCCTGGCCGACGACAGCGCCTGGGAGACGTTCCTGCGCGGCCAGGATCTGCTGTGGCGCCGGCTGCCCGCCCTCTGGCACGAGGGTCCCTTCCTCGGCGACGGGCTGCTCGGCAGCATGATCTACCGAGAACCGGACCCCCACCAGATACGGTTCACCGTCCAGCACGGCCGGGTGCAGGACCACCGCCCCGAGTTCGGCAGCGGCTGGGGCACCTGCCGGCTGCCGGTCGGACACCTCACCCTCGAACCGGTCGGCACCATCACCGCCGTGGACTGGCGGTTGAGCCTGTGGAACGCCGAGCTGACCGGCACCGTGACCACCAGCGAGGGCACGCTCACCCTGGCCGCCCTCATCCACGACGAGGTCCTGGCCGTCCGCGTGACGGCGAGTGGCGGCGAACGGGTCACCTGGACCTTCCACCCCGAGGAGGCCATCAGCCCCCGCAAGATCCAGGAGGCCCCGCCCGCCGGTTACACCGGGAACCCGCCCTGGACCACCCGGACCGCCGCCGACGGCACCGAGCAGGTGCTCCAGCCCCTCACCGGGGGCGGGCAGACCGCCACCGCCTACCGCCGCACCGGCGACGAGCTGCTGCTCAGCGTCGGCCACAGCTTCCCGTCCGGCACCGCCGCCGAGGCCGACTCGCTGCGCAACCTGCGGCGCGGGGCGTCGTACGCGGCCCTCAGGCGACGGCACGTCCGCTGGTGGCACGCCTTCTACCGCAAGAGCTTCGTGTCCTTCCCCGACCAGCGGCTGCAGAGCTTCCACTGGATCCAGCTGTACAAGGTCGCCTCCGCCAGCCGTGCGGGCGGCCCCGTCATGGCCACCACCGGGCCCTGGCTGGAGCCGACGCCCTGGCCGGCGGTCTGGTGGAACCTCAACGTCCAGCTGGAGTACTGGCTCATCCACGGCTCCAACCACCTGGAACTCGACGCGCTCGCCAGCACACTGCGGCAGAACCAGGAACAGCTCATCGCCAACGTGCCCGCCGCCTACCGCAAGGACAGCTCCGGCATCGGCCGCAGCTCGGACATGTTCGCCAACCGCTCCGTGGGCGAGCCGGGCACCGGCGCCGAGACCGGCGACCTCACCTGGGCGCTGCACAACGTGTGGCTGTCCTACCGGCATACCATGGACAAGGCCCTGCTGCGGGACACGATCTACCCGGTGCTGCGCCGGGCGGTCAACTACTACCTGCACTTCCTCACCCCGGGCAGCGACGGCAAGCTCCACCTGCCGAGCACGCTCTCGCCGGAGTACCCCGTCGTGCCGCCGCAGGACACCAACTACGACCTGGCGCTGATCCGCTGGGGCTGCCGGACGCTCCTGGAGTCGGCCGAACTGCTGGGCATCCAGGACGAGTCGGCGCCACGCTGGCGGGATGTGCTGGCCCGGCTCACGCCGTACCCGGTCGACGACAACGGGTTCATGATCGGTGCCGACACCCCGTACGCGCAGTCCCACCGCCACTACTCGCACATGCTGATGGTGTACCCGCTGTACCTGGTCAACTGGGACCAGCCCGAGAACCGCGAGCTGATCACGAAGTCGGTGACCCACTGGCACGCGCTGACCGGCGCGCACCGCGGCTACAGCTACACCGGGGCCGCGTCGATCTACGCCATGACCGGCGACGGCGACACCGCGCTCGGCTATCTGCGGAAGTTCTTCGACCCCACGACCCGCTACCCCTGCCGGGCCAACACGCACTACACCGAGGCCGGTCCGGTGATCGAGACTCCGCTGTCCGCCTCGCAGTCGCTGCACGACATGTTCTGCCAGAGCTGGGGCGGTGTGATCCGCGTCTTCCCGGCCGTCCCCTCGGCCTGGGCGGACGTCACCCTGCACGACTTCCGCACGCAGGGCGCCTTCCTGGTGAGCGCCGTCCGACAGGCGGGCGTCACCCGGTTCATCCGGGTCAAGAGCCTGGCGGGCGAGCCGCTGAAGCTCCGGCACGGCCTGAGCGGAACCCTCACCGTGCTGCTGGACGACGGCTCCCCGGCGCGCACCCGGGACCTCGGCGACGGCACCCTCGCCATCGACCTGCCCCAGGGCCGCGAGGTGCTGGTCCACTCCGGGCCCCGTCCCGACCTGGTCATCGCCCCGGTGCCCCTCAGCGAACCCGGTCCGGCCTGGGGACTGCCGTAGCGGCCGTCCGTACCCGTCACCCACCTCGACTCCTTCACCCGGGAGGGTTCTCATGGCGGTTCCGGTCAGGACCGCGGTCGCCGCGCTGTGCGCAGGGCTGGCGGCCTCACTTCTCAGCGGCGGGCCCGCACGCGCCGGCCAGGACACCGGCTCCGCCGCGGACGCCTGGACGGTGTCCGCGCCCGGGTCCGGCGCGGCGGCACAGGCACCACGCGCCCGCGTGTCCCTGGACGACACCACCGGCACGCTGAACCTGTCGGTGTCCCGCGGCGGGCGGACGGTCATCGAGCCGTCCCCCGTCGGCATCCGCACCGAGCGGGCCGATCTCTCGCAGGGCCTGCGCTTTCTGCACCGCACGGACCGGCTGGTCGACGAGCGGTACCGGACGAAGTCCGGCAAACGGCTGCACCGGCGGTCCCTGATGAACGAGACACGGCTGTCGTTCGGCACCGCCGCGGGCGCCCGGTTCGACCTCGTCGTCCGTGCCGCCGCCGACGGTGTCGCCTACCGGTACGTACTGCCCGAGGGGTACGGCGACGTGCTCGGCGAGGCCTCGGCGTTCACCCTGCCGGCGGACGCGCGCGCGTGGCTGAGCCCCTACCGGGTGGACAACGAAGGCCAGTTCGCCGAGTACTCCGCCGGGACCGCCCCCACCGGCTCCTACTCGGACCAGGCGCTGTTCGCGACCGACGGCGGCTACACACTGCTCGCCGAGTCCGGCCTGACCGGCGCCTACTCCGGTGCCCGGCTCGCGCACGACCAGGGCAGCGGCACGTACCGGGTCACGCTCGCCGACGAGCGGATCCACAGCACCGGCGGTCCGCTCGCCACGCCGTGGCGGGCGATGGTCACCGGCAGCCTGGCCACCGTCACGCGGTCCACGTTCACCGACGACCTCGCCCCCGCCTCCCGGGTCGCCGACACCTCCTGGATCCGGCCCGGCACCGTGCTGTGGACGTGGCTCGCCGGAGGCCGCGCGGCCGGCCAGAGCCTCACGGCGCAGAAGGCGTACGTCGACTACGCCGCCGCACGGCACTGGCCGTACGAGGCCGTCGACGCGGGCTGGTACTTCCGGAGCGACCAGTGGGACACCACCGATCCCGACTGGCAGACCGACAGCTGGCTGCCCCAGCTCACCGAGTACGCGCGGGCGAAGGGCGTCGGGATCGTCGTCTGGATCCACCAGCGCGACCTGGACACGCCCGAGGAACGCGCCCAGTGGCTGCCCACGCTGGAGCGGTGGGGCGTCAAGGGCGTCAAGATCGACTTCATGAACTCGGAGTCGCAGTCCATGCTCCAGTGGTACGACGCCATCCTCCGGGAGACGGCCGAACACCACCTCATGGTCGACTTCCACGGCTCCACGATCCCGAAGGGCATCCAGCGCACCTGGCCGCAGGTCATGACCCTGGAGGGCGTCGGCGGCGAGGAGAAGCGCACCAACACGTCCGTCCACCTGACCACCCTGCCGTTCACCCGTAACGTCATCGGCTCCATGGACTTCACCCCCGGCGGTTTCCAGCGCGTCGGCCAGCGCCCGAACTCCGACGCGGCCGAGGCCGGTCTCGCCGTCGTCTACGAGTCGGGGCTGCAGATGCTCGCGGGCAGCCCGGAGTCGTACGACGCCCGGCCGCTCGCCCGGGACTTCCTCGGACAGCTGCCCGCCGCCTGGGACGACACGCGGCTGCTCGCGGGCACGCCCGGACAGGAGGCGGTCCTCGCCCGGCGCGGCGGCGACCGGTGGTTCCTGGGCGGGGTGTACGCCGGGCCCGCGCGCCGGGCCGAGGTGCCGCTGTCCCTCGGGGCCGGACGGTGGCTGGTCGAGACGATCCGGGACGGCGCCGACGGGCTGGTGCAGGACCGGCAGGTGGTGCGCGGCGGCGACACGCTCGGCGTCGACATCGTCGCCGGTGGCGGATTCGCCGGGATCGCCTGCCGCTGGCACCCGGGGGTCACCACCTGTCACCGCTGAGGCGGCGCCCGTCAGCCGTCGTAGGTATGGACCTTCTCGGTCCTTCCCGGCACGGTGGTGGGCACTCCGGCCGGGCGGTGCCGTCGGACCGGTCACCGCCCGGCTCCCCGCCTCCGACCCCAAGGGCTGCCCTCATGCCGATGCCACCAGCCGCGTCGCGGCTCGCCGTCACCGCCGTGGGACTCCTCCTCACGGCCACCACCGGCGCCACCACCGCGGCCTCCGCCGTCGTACCACCGCACACCGCCCCCACCCGGGTCGCCGTCGACGCGCCGGAGCAGACCGCATGGTCCGCGCCGTTGTCGACCCGGGGCCGGTACGTCGTCGACGCCCACGGCGACCGTTTCCGGCTGAAGGGCGCCAACTGGGACGGGGCGCAGGGCTCGTGGACCGGCAACGGCAGCTCCACCGACCCCGCGAACCATCACGCCGGACAGGACGCGCACGGCATACCGCTCGGCCTGGACCGCGCGCCGCTGCCCCAACTGCTCGACGACTTCCACCAATTGGGGATCAACACCATCCGGCTGCCGTTCTCCAACGAAATGATCCACAGCACGGCGCCCGTCCCCGACAGCGCCGTCGCGGCCAATCCCCGACTGCGCGGCAGGACACCGCTGGAGATCTACGACGCCGTGGTGGAGGCGCTCGGCCAGAGCGGCTTCGCCGTCGTGCTCAACAACCACACGAACACCTCCCGGTGGTGCTGCGGCATCGACGGCAACGAGCGGTGGAACAGCGGGCAGTCCACCGCTCAGTGGGCGGACGACTGGGTGTTCATGGCGCGCCGCTACGCCACGGTGCCGCGCGTGGTCGGCGCCGATCTGTACAACGAGGTCCGGCGTGACGTGCTCGACGACCCCAACTGGGGTCTGGGAGACGACCACGACTGGTACGGCGCGGCCCAGCTGGCCGCCGACCGCATCCTCACCGAGGCGAATCCGCGCCTCCTGATCGTGATCGAGGGCATCAACTGGACCGGCGTACCCGTGGACGGACTCCCCCACGGCCGGCCGGTGCTCACCCCCGCGCGCACCCTCTCGCACACCCTCCTGGACGCCCGCAAACTGGTCTACTCCGCCCACTTCTACGGCTACACGGGCCCCCACCACAGCGGCGCCACGGGCATCGGCGAGACCCACGACGCCCGCTACCAGGACCTGTCGCGGGCCGAGTTGGCCGCGGCCCTGGACGACGAGGCGTTCTTCGTGGAGGAGACCGGCCGGCACTACACCGCGCCCGTCTGGGTGAGCGAGTTCGGCATCGGGTCGAGCGAGACGAACGCGGCGGCCCGCACCTGGTTCGGCAATGTCACCGACTACTTCGCGGACCACGACGCCGACTTCGCGTTCTGGCCGCTGGTCGGCTTCGAGGGCCACGACGACTGGGCGCTGCTGCGCTACGACACCGCGGGGCACCGCTCCGGCATCCTCGACCCCGGCGACTGGCGGGCCGCCGCGTGGCGGCGTCTGGTGTCCGCGCCGGGCACGACCGGTCCCGTGGCGTCCGTCCCGCTCTGGCGCATGCTGAGCACCGATCACGGAGACGCGGTGGCCTCGCCGCGGGTGCGCGCCACGGGAGACTGGGATCCGGGAGCGTACAAGGCGGCCTGCCCCGACGGTACGAGACTGGCCGGGCTGAGCCACACCGGTGGGCGTGGCCTGTGCACGGATGCCCGGACGGGAGAACTGCGCGCCGCCGACGCCCGCCAGACGGTCGTCACCGACGAGCGGTACGTGCCGGCCGGCGGGGACTGGGCGTCCGGGTACACCAAGTACCAATGCCCCGCCGGTGAGTTCCTCGTCGGCTACAGCCTGCGGGGAGAACGCGTCTCGGCGGCGCTGTGCGTCCCGGCACGGGCCGCGCTGCCGGTCGGCGGGCGCACGGTGTGGTTCGACCGGTCCGACAACCGTCCCGCCGACGGCGCCGGCGGAGACTTCGCGTACGGCGCCTTCAAGGGCCAGTGCGCCGCGACCGAGTACGCCGCCGGGATCGCCTTCACCGCCCGCGTGGGCAGCCGCCCCGGCCCCGCGGCCCTGCTGTGCCGCGCCCTGCCCTGACCGCCGGGCCCTCCCCGCACGAGCCTGCCGTGCGCCGGGGGCCCTCAGTCGGCGCCGTACGGCAGTGTCGTCCCCGGCAGCGCGTACTCGTCGCGTCGGCCGCACATCCCGAAGGCCGCGAGCCGGCTGGGTCCGGTCGCGTACGCGGTGGCCTCCCCCAGATGGGCGGGGCCCCGGTCTCCAGCGCGTCGAGGTGGGCGCCGGTGCGTGCGGCGGTGGCGAGGGCGCCCGCGCGCCACAGTTCGCGCCAGGCGGGTACCTCGGCGCGGACCAGGCGGGCGGCGGCGCGCTGGAAGTCCCGGTAGGGTCCGTCGTCCCCGGCGACGAGGGCCTGGCGCAGCAGGAGGTAGCCCTCGACGGCGAGGTCCCAGCAGCGCCGGGCCGGTGCCCGGCGGGAGGGTGGCCGCCGCGGCGTACCGCTCGGGGTCGGCGAGCACCGAGGACGGAAGGTGAAGACGGCGTCCCCGGCCTCGGGCAGGTCGCTGTTCTGCATCAGCACGGTGACGCGCAGCCCGGCGCCGCCCACCATGCGGTGCACGGTGCCCGGCGTGAACCAGGCGACCGACCCCGGTCGCAGCGGGATCTCCCGGTGACCGTCGGGGCTGAGGGTCTGCACCGCATGGTGGGCGGCGGTGACGACGTACGCCTCGGTGCACACCAGGTGCAGATGCGGGCTGCCACCGCACACACCGTCGGCGGACTCCCAGGGGTAGGGGCTGAGGTGGGACAGGCCGATGGCCCCGGGCAGCGGGCGCGGCAGCGCGGGCTCGGCACGCGAGGGATCGTTCACCACGGCAGAGCCTCCAGGTGGGCGGCGATCCGGTCGCGGCCCCAGGCCCCGTCGGCGACCACCACCCGGTAGCGGTAGCCGAAGGACTCCCCCGGCTCCAGCGTGAACTCCTGGAAGAACGCCCAGGAGAAGGCGACCGTCGGGACGGGCTCGGCACGCACGAACCAGTGGGACTCGTTGATCGCGGACGTCCCGTGCAGGTTCTCCGGGGCGTGCGCGAAGACCAGCGTGGAGTGCCCGTCCGTCTCGTCGTGCTCGGCGGTGACGGCCAGCCACGGCCCCTGACTGCCCATCAGCTTCTCGGCGCCGGTGTCCTCGGCGCCGGGGGCGAGGACACGGCCCCCGGTGAAGTCGCGTGGTCCGCGCCAGTGGAGGCCGGTGTACCCGGCCATCTCGCGGCCGGCCGTGGTCGGGGAGCCGAACGCCAGCGGTTCGGTCCGCGTATTGGTGAGCCGGATCGACCAGTCCAGCGCCCAGGCGCCGATCGTCTCGTCGACCGAGTGCACGTCGATCCCGCGTACCTCGTGGGCCCATTCCCGCCCGCCGTTCTCGATCCAGGTCAACTCCTCGGTGAGCGCGAGACGTTCGTCCTCCGCCGTGAACGCCGTGAAGCCGTCGTGGCGCATGGAGCCGACGCGGTCGGGCAGCGCCAGGTAACCCCGGCCGTGGACATAGCTGTTGCCGCCCCAGAAGTTCTGCCCGGACAGGTGACTCGCCGTCATCTGGAGCCCCTTGTGCCAGCGATGGTCGCTCGGCCGGTACCCGGTCACCGTGCGGCCGGCCAGGGTGCGCAGGGGATGGGCGTAGGGCTTGCGGGACTCGAAGGGATCCGGGTCGGGACGGTAGACGTACCGGAAGATCTCGGTGCCGTTCGGCGCGTCCACCGCGACATGTGCGCCGTGGAGGTGGCTGACGCGGATGCTCATGCGCGCTCCTTCGGGGCCCAGTCGGGGTGGTCGCCGTGCATGGCCGTGTAATAGGGGTCACCGGGGCCGATCTCGCCCGCCCGCACCGGCCGCCCGGTGAACGCCGCCTTGTACAGGGCGGCGGCGAAGTCCAGGGCGGCGCGGGCGTCCTGGCCGCTGCCCGGGGGGCGTACGCCCCGGTCGTAGGCGTCGAGGAGGGCGCCGAGCTGGGCGGTGTGCGAGCTGGGCACGTCGTGTGCGGGGGTGCGCCAGGCGGCGGCGCGCTCGGGGTCGACGTGCGGGGCCGGGGTGTAGACCCAGTCGTCGTTGCCGTGCCCGTACAGATGGGTCAACTCCACGGTCGCGTCCGCGCAGTCGACGCGGATGCGGCTCACCTCGGCCGGGGAGAGCACGCTGTTGACGACGGTGGCGAGCGCGCCGTTGCGGAAGCGGACCAGGGCGGTGGAGACGTCCTCGCTCTCGATGTCGTGGACCAGCCGGGCCGCCATGGCCCGTATCTCCTCCCACTCGCCGAGGAGATGCAGCAGCAGGTCGTACTGGTGGATGCCGTGCCCCATGGTGGGCCCGCCGCCCTCCGTGGCCCACCGGCCGCGCCACGGCAGGCAGTAGTACGCGGTGTCCCGGTGCCAGGTGGTCTGGCAGTGCGCCACCAGCGGGGCGCCCAGCTCACCCCGGGTGATGAGGTCACGGGCGTGTACGGCGCCCGAGCCGTAGCGGTGCTGGAAGACGACCGCGGCATAGGCGCCGGACGCCTCCTCGGCAGCCGTGATGTCGTCCAGTTCGGCCGGCGACAGGCACAGCGGCTTCTCGCACAGCACCCAGGCGCCCGCCCCCAGCGCGGCCACGGTCTGCTCCCGGTGCAGCGCCGGCGGGGTGCCGATGAGGACGAGGTCGGGGTGTACGGCGTCCAGCATGGCGTCGGTCGAGGTGAAGCCGTCGATCCGCGCACCCGCGAGCTGCCGGAAGGCGTCCAGCCGGCCCTGGTCCACGTCGACGGCGGCGACCAGCTCGACCCGCTCGGCATGGGCTCTGAGCGCGGGCAGATGGCTGCCGGTGACGATGGCACCGGTGCCGATCACGGCGACCCGGCGGCGGGGTGCGGGCAGGGACATGCGGCGCTCCTCGGAGATCGGCAGGGCGGAGGCGGCGAGCACCATGGAAAGCGCTTGCTACCGTACCGGACGACCCTAGGGGCGGGACATGGTCAGAACAACCCCCCTGCCCGGGGCGTCGGCTGACACGACGACTGCCCGGCCGGCGGGCGGACGAGGCTCCTGCCCTGGACACCGGCCACGACGACTGCCCGGCCGGCGGGCGGACGAGGCTCCTGCCCTGGACACCGGCCACGACGGCTGCCCGGCCGGCGGGCGGACGAGGCTCCTGCCCTGGGCGTCGGCTGACACGCCGACTGCCTGGACGGCGGAAACGCCGGCGGCCCGAGGCCAGGGCGTTTTGGAGCCGGTGCAGGATCTCCCGCAGGATGCGCTCCGACGTCCCGAAGTCGACCCGTACGAAGCCCTCGCCCTCCGCTCCGGACGTGCGACCGTCGTTGAGCAGGACGCGGGCCTTCTTCAGGAAGAAGGCCCGCGGGTCGGTGTCCGGCTCCAGCTCACGGAAGTCGAGCCGGGCGAGGAACGCCGCCTCCGGCACCCGGTAGCGTACGCCGGGCGGCAACTCCTCCCGCAGCGACTGGGCGTTGCGCCGGAGGACCGGCATCAGCTCCGCCAGCCAGGCGTCCCCGTCCCGCCGGCCGGCCAGGGTGGCCGCGACGCCGAAGGTGTCCGGTTCGCCTGTCGGGTCGTGCGGGTTGGCCAGCGGCAGCATCCGGGCGGGCCGCTCCCCCCGTTCCCGGTCCAGCCGGTCGGGGTCGAACGTCCAGCGGTCGCCGTCCGGTGTGTACGGCACCGGGTGGAGGCGCCGTCCCCTGCGCGCGATCGTCTCCAGGAACGGCGGGCAGGCCGGCGTGTGCACCACGACGCCGTCACCGGGCCGTGTGGCGACGTTCAGTACGGCCTGAAGGCCGTGGTTGACGTCGGTGGACTCCCTTACCTGCGAGGCGTCGAGCACCCAGCCGTGGCGTTCGCGCATCCGCCCGGCGAAGGCGGCCCGCAGGGGGTTCGCGGCAGACCGTCCTCCCCCGCACTGGAGGCGAACGCCGTGTACGTCCTGTACCAGGCGAAGGACGACGCCTTCCGGTTCCTCGGCCGGTACGAGCGGATCAGCTGAACCGTCCGCCGTCCGCACGCAGGGCGGGCGCGTGAGACCGCACGGACGCGATGCGGGGGAGGCGTCCGCGCGGTCGTTCGCGAGCCGGGTCAGCCGGTCGCGCGGACCGCGTCGCGGATCAGCTCGGCGACGGCCTTCGGCTGGGAGACGGCCACGGCGTGCGAGGCGCCCTCGATCTCGACGATCGTCGCCCCGGCCCGCTTCGCGCCGAAGCGCTCCACCTCCGGGTTGATCGCGTTGTCCGCACCGGCCACCAGGGCCCAGGACGGCTTGGTCCTCCAGGCGGCGGCGGAGGCCGTCTCCTCGAAGGCCGCGGCGGCGAGCGGGCGCTGCGCCGCCGCGAGGACCTTGGTGACCTCCGCGGGCACGTCGGCGGCGAAGACCGACGGGAAGGCGTCCTCGGCGATGGTGACCTCGACGGCGGGCTCGCCGCCCGGGACGGGGTACGTCCACTGCTTGAGGTTGCTCACCAGCGGCGACAGCGGGAAGCGGCCCTGGAGTTCGCCGAGGCTCTCGCCCTCTTCGAGGGCGTAGGCGGCGACGTAGACGAGGCCGACGACGTTCTCCGTGACGCCGGCCACGGTGATCAGCGCACCGCCGTACGAGTGGCCGACGAGCACGACCGGACCGTCGATCTGGGAGGCGACGGAGGCGACGTACGCGGCGTCGGACGCCAGGCCACGCAGCGGGTTCGGCGGCGCGATCACGGGAATCCCGTGGCTCTGCAGCTCCTCGATGACCCCGGACCAGCTGGCCGCGTCGGCGAAGGCACCGTGGACGAGGACGACGGTGGGAGTGGTGCTCATGTCTGTGTCTCTCCTCGGGGTCAGGCGGTGTGCAGGGCCGAGTGCAGCGTGCGGACGGCCATGGTGATGGCGGCCTCGGCGGCGTGCGTGCCGCGCAGGGCGTTGAGCATGACGAAGTCGTGGATGATGCCCTGGAAGCGGACCGCGGTGACCGGCACACCGGCCTCACGGAGCTTGTTGGCGTAGGCCTCGCCCTCGTCGCGCAGCACGTCGGCCTCGCCGGTGATGACCAACGCCGGGGGAAGATCGGCCAGTTGCTCGGTGGTGGCGCGCAGCGGGGAGGCGGTGATCTGGGCGCGCTCGGTCTCGTCGGTGGTGTACTGGTCCCAGAACCACTGCATG
>NZ_JBFATL010000085.1:0-12821 GCF_040678315.1 Streptomyces sp. NPDC052721
CACCGGGCCCCGACCCAAGTACATCCAGTACGAGGGCCCGGGCCCGGCACGCCGAGAGCACGCACCTGACGCCGCGCGGCCCGCCCTCCGGGCGGGCGACGGGAGTTTGACGACAGGACCTAGCCCGCAGCCGTCCGCCCGGCGCGCCGACCGGACCGGATGCCGGCCGGGCCGGAACCGGCCCGGCGCACCGAGAGGACCGCGCGGATCCGGCTGCCCGAGCCCGCGCCGTGCGGGCGGACCCCGCTCGGCGCGGTCGGCCTCACCCGAGTCCTACGGCGGCCACCGCGTCCTCGACGGGGTGGACCTGGCGGTGGACCGGGGCAGCCGGCTCGTCGTCCTGGGCCTCAACGGAGCGGGCGGGACCACGCTGCCGCGCGTCCTGGCCGGCGCCGAGCGGCCGGACGGTGGGCGGGTGGTGCACGGGCACAGCCTCGCCCCTCGGCTGCTTCGCCCAGGAGCACGACACGCTCGACACCGGCCGCACGGTCCTGGACCACCTCACCCTGGCGGCGCCGCACCTGGCCCCGGGCGCGGCGCGGAGGGTACTCGGCGCCTTCCTGTTCGGCGGCGACGACGCCGACAAGCCGGCCGGTGTGCTGTCCGGCGGCGAGAAGACCCGGCTGGCGCCGGCCGGCCCGGTCCACTCCGGGGCGAACGTGCTGCTGCTCGACGAGCCGACGAACAACCTCGGCCCGGCCTCCCGGGACGAGATGCTGACGGCGGTCGGCTCGTATCCCGGCGCGATCGTGATGGTCACGCACGACGCGGGCCCCGTCGACGCGCTCCTGACCCCGGACGGGGCCCGGGGCCCGGGCTGACTGTCAGTGGGTGCCCTTACGGTGAGAAGCAGTTGAGGACCTGCTGGAACGGCCGCGGGTCCGTCCGGGGGAGGGGTGTGCCATGTCCACGGTGTCCACGGCGTCCGCGGTGTCGACGACGTACCTGGAGCTGTCGCAGGAGGGCGACGGCGCCCACAAGTTCTACGAAGTCACCGTCGACGGACAGGTGGTGACAGTGCGGTACGGCAGGATCGGCGCGGCCGGACAGACGCAGACGACGAGGTTCCCGACCGCGGAGAAGGCGCGGGCCGCCGCCGCGAGGAAGGTGGGGGAGAAGATCCGCAAGGGATACGCCCCGGCGGTCCAGGGCCAGCGGGCGCCCCGCGCGGTGACCCGCCGTCAGGTCGGCTCGGCGCCGTCCACCGCACGTGCCGTCGCCCCGGTGCTGTGGCGCTTCCGCACCGGCTCCGCCGCGTTCGGCATCCATGTCGACGACGACCGCTGCTGGGTGGGCAACCAGGCCGGTGACGTCTACACCCTGGACCACCAGGGCGCCGTCCTGGCCCGGTTCAGCCTGCCCGACGGGGTGAAGTGCCTGGTCGCGGACGACTTCTGGATCTACGCCGGCTGCGACGACGGCAAGGTCTACGACCTGTCCTCCAAACTCCCCTTCGCCGCCTACGACATCGCCGCCGACGTCGACATCTTCTGGCTGGACATCCACGAGGGCGTCCTGGACGTCTCGGACCGTGCGGGCCGGCTCACCGTGATCGACCACGAGGACGAACACCAGTGGTCCCGCCGCAGCCAGGGCGAGCACGCCTGGATGGTCCGCGCCGACGACCGGGCCGTCTACCACGGCCACCACCGGGGCGTCACCGCCTACGCCCCCGACGGCGGCGGCGAGCTGTGGCACACGCCCACGAAGGGCGGCGTGCTCTTCGGCTGGCAGGAACAGGACGCGGTGTACGCGGGCACCGCACACCGTGTGGTCCAGCGGCTGTCGAAGGACACCGGCGCCATCCAGGCGACGTACGCGTGCGACAGCGCGGTCTACTCGTGCGCCACCTCGCCCGGCGGCCGGTTCGTGTTCGCCGGGGACGCGGCCTCGTCCGTCTACTGCTTCGACCAGGACGGCACCCGCCTGTGGAAGCTCGGCACGGGCAGCGGCTCGGCCCTGTCGATGCAGTACCGCGACGAACGGCTGTACCTGGTCACCACCGACGGTTCGCTGGTGTGCGTGGACGCGAGCGAGGCGGCCGTCTCGGCGGCCCAGCAGGGCACGGTGCCGGTGGTGCGGGACGTCAAGCTGGCCGCCGCCACGCCGACGTACGCCCCGGCCACGGCGGTGGCCGCGGTGGCCACGGTCGCCCAGGCGCCCGCGGGCTCGGTGGTGGTCGAATGCGTCCAGGAAAGCGGCCGCCTGCGGGTGCACGTGGTCTCCGACGGCTACGACTCCTCCTGGAACGTCCAGTTCCCGCGCGCGATACGCGAACCCGGCGCACGGTACGTCGTGGACGCCCTGCACCCGGCGGCGGGCGGCTTCTACCGCGTCCGCGGCGACATCCGCCGCCTGCTCTGACGCGGGGTCACGCGGCCGTGCCGAGCGGGCGGCAGGGCACCGGGTGCTCGTCCATGCCCCAAGGCTCACCCGGCGTTCCCGGCTTCCCCGACGCCCCTGGTCCCCCCGGCTCACCGGGCGCCGCCGGCTCCACCCGGTACAGCCGTGCCCCCGGCCTCCGCGTCACCGCCTCCGTCAGACGCCCGTCCGTGAACAGGGCTCCCACGCCGTCCTCCAGCGCCCAGCCGCCGGGCAGCGTTCCCTCGGCGACGGCTCGCCGGTAGGAGGGGCGCCGGCCCGGTTCGCTGTCGTAGTGCGGACACACGGAACCCGGCAGCAGGCCCAGCCCGTCCCGCAGGGAGGCGAGCGGACCGAAGGAATCGGTGTGCGAGGCGTCGGCCCAGCAGTTGGCGCCGGCGCTGATCCCGCACAGCAGCGTCCCCCGGTCGCAGGCCTCCCGCAGCAGCCGGTCCACCCCGTGCACACGCCAGACGGCCAGCATGTTCGCGGTGTTGCCGCCGCCGACGTACACCACGTCCTGGGCGAGCAGGAACGCGCGCAGCGCCTCGTCGTCCACCTCGCGCCGCAACAGCGACAGCACGGCGGGCGCGCAGTCACGGGGCCGGAACGCGCTCAGGAACTGGTCGACGTACCCGGGCGCGTCGCCGCTCGCCGTGGGCACGAAGCACACCCTGGGGCGGGGGTTTCTCGCGAGGGTGAGCAGCCAGTCGTCCAGCAGCCCGTCCTCGTCCATGGAGAAGCCCCCGCCGAGGAGCACCACACGACGACCGGGACCGAGCGCCACAGGGCGACCCCCTTCGAAGGACTCGCGGAACGGGCTGTGCCGAACGATGCCAGGGCAGGGTTCCGGGCGCCAGCGAATACCGGGCGAGCAGGTGTCCGCGGGCGCCCGGTCAGGGGTGCACCGGCGCCGCCCTCCCGAGGATCTCCCGGGCCGCGGGGAGCGCATGGACGCGGTCCTGCGGGACCACGCCGATGCGGGTGCGGCGGTCCAGGAGGTCGGATTCCTCCAGGGCGCCCTCGTGGCGCACCGCCCAGAGGAGTTCGGCGCGGGTGACCGGGTGGCCGGGGAGCACCGGCTCGGCCAGGGCGGGGTCCTGGGCGGCGAGGGCGTGGACCGCCACGGCCTCGGTGCCGTAGCGGCGGACCAGGCGGCGCGGTGCGGGCAGCGCGCGCAGGCGTTCGGGGGCGGCGGCGCCGATCAGGGGCAGTGCGGCCGTGGGGGAGGGGGCGGCGCGCAGCCCCCGGGCCCCGGCCGCGGCGTCCACGGCGTCCTGCGCCATCCGCCGGTAGGTGGTGAGCTTGCCGCCGACGACCGTGGTGACACCGTCGGGCGAGGTCAGCACCGCGTGCCGGCGGGAGATGTCGGACGTACGGGGTGCCCCCTCGGTGCCCTCGTGCGCGGAGGTGTCCAGCAGCGGGCGCAGTCCGGCGAAGGCACCGACGACCTCGTCCCGGGAGACGGGGGTGTCGAGGACCGATCCGAGCACGTCCAGGAGGAAGCCGATGTCGGTCTCGGGGACCTCCGGCACGTCCGGGATGCCGCCGTCGACCGGTTCGTCGGTGAGGCCGACGTAGACCCGGCCGTCCCCCTGCGGCAGGACCAGCACGAAGCGGTTGGTCTCCCCGGGGACCGGGATGTGCAGTCCGGCCGGCAGGGCGCCGAGCCGTTCCGAGCGCAGGACGAGGTGGGTGCCGCGGGAGGGGCGTATCCGGATGCCGTCGGTGAGGGCACCCGCCCACACGCCGGTGGCGTTGATCACGGCGCGGGCCCTGATCTCGCCCTCCTCGCCGGTGAGTTCGTCGCGGATCCGGGCGCCCGTCCCGGTCAGCTCCAGCGCCCGCACCCGGGTCAGCACCCGGGCGCCGTGCGCGGCGGCGGTCCGGGCCAGGGCGGTCACCAGACGGGCGTCGTCGGTGACCTTGCCGTCCCAGGACAGCAGCCCGCCGCGCAGTCCGGCCGCGCGGACCGAGGGCGCCAGGTGCCGGGCCTCCGTCGCCGAGAGCCGGCGGGGGGCGGGCAGCACCTGGCGCGGGGTCCGGGCGGCCAGCCGCAGCATGTCCCCGGCCCGGAGCCCGGCCCAGGCCAGCGAGGCCTGCGCCCGGGACACCAGCGGGGTCAGCGGCAGCACGAACGGCTGGGCGGCCACCAGGTGCGGGGCCGTGCGGGTCATCAGCACTCCGCGCTCGACCGCGCTCTCGTGGGCGACGTCGAACTGCGCGGAGGCCAGATACCGCAACCCGCCGTGAATGAGCTTGGAACTCCAGCGGGAGGTGCCGAAGGCCAGGTCATGGGCGTCCACCGCCACGACGTCCAGCCCGCGGGCCGCCGCGTCCAGCGCGGCTCCGGCGCCCGTGGCGCCCAGCCCGACGACCAGGACGTCGGCCGTCCGGCCGTCCGCGGCCTCGGCCAGTTCCCGGCCGCGCCGGTGTGCGCTGAGGGACGAGCCGGGTGCGGCCTCGGTGTGGCTCATGGCGTCAGGGTCCTCTCCAGGAGGGTGCGCAGCTCACCGAGGAGCGCGGCGGAGTCCAGCTCCGGATCGTCCTCGTCGGTCATCGTGCGCAGGGACAGGGCGAAGGACTGCACGGTCAACAGCAGGACGCGTGCCTGCCGTTCGGTGTGGCCAGGCCGTACGGACCCGTCCGCGTGGCCCTCGCGCAGCGCGTCGGCCAGCAGCGCCAGCAGCGCTTCCTGGCTCGCGCCGCGCCGGTCGAGCACGTAGGGGAGGAGCAGTTCCGGATCGACGTCGACGATCTTGCGGAAGAGGGGGTGTGCCCGGAACGCCTCGACCCCGGCCACCAGTCCGTCCACGATCCGGGTGCGCGTGGCCGTGCCGGGCGCGGGCTCCGGTATGGCCCGGGTGGCCACGTCGATCCACTCCCGGGTCATCAGATCGCCCACCAGGCTCCGCAGGTCCGGCCAGCGCCGGTAGAGCGTCATCCGGGAGACGCCGGCGCGGCGGGCCACGTCGGCGAGCGTGGTGCGCCGTACGCCGACGGCCAGTACGCAGTCGCGTACCGCGTCGAGCACGTGATCGTTGTCCGAGCCGTTGCCCGAATCATTGTGACGAATGGGCGTCATGTGTCACAGTGTAACGCCCTAGGGTCCGGCCGGAAGCGACCAGGACCCGGAGAGCGGCGGCCGAGCCGCGCGGACCGAGCACACCGACCGCACACCGACCTGTGAGGACGACCGTTCAATGGACATGCTGTGGAACGGCTGGGGCGACCCGGCCAAGGCGGCGCCGCTGCCCGACTCGGTGACCGGGCTGCTGCGCGACCTGCTCGGCGTCAAGCCGCGCGGCACGCCCGCGCTCGGCCTGGAGGACATCCGCCTGCCCGCCCCCACGGCGAGCCCCGCCGCCCTGAAGGCGCTCGCCGCGGCCGTCGGTGGCGAGGAGCACGTCCGCACGGACTCGGAGAGCCGTGTCCGGCACACCCGCGGCAAGTCCACCCCGGACCTGCTGCGCATCCGCGCGGGCGATGTCGCCGACGTACCGCAGGCCGTCGTCCTGCCCGCCGGCCACGACGAGGTGCTCGCGGTCCTGCGCGCCTGCGCCGCGCACGGCCTGGCCGTCGTACCCTTCGGCGGCGGCACCTCGGTGGTGGGCGGACTCGCCCCGCAGCGCAGCGCGTTCATCGCCCTGGACCTGCGCCGCATGGACGGCCTGCTCGACCTGGACCCCGTCTCGCGCACCGCCGTCCTCCAGCCCGGCCTGCGCGCCCCGGAGGCCGAGGCCCTGCTGGCCGGGCACGGCTTCACCCTCGGCCACTTCCCGCAGTCCTTCGAATGGGCCACCATCGGCGGCTTCGCGGCGGCCCGCTCCAGCGGACAGGCGTCCGCCGGCTACGGCCGCTTCGACGAGATGGTGCTCGGCCTCACCCTCGCCACCCCCGAGGGCACCATCGAGACCGGCCGCGCCCCCCGCTCCGCCGCCGGACCGGACCTGCGCCAGCTGATCCTCGGCTCCGAGGGCGCCTTCGGCGTCATCACCTCCGTCACCGTACGGATCCGCCCCCTGCCCGAGACACGGCTGTACGAGGGCTGGCGGTTCGGCTCCTTCGAGGAGGGCGCCACCGCACTGCGCCGGCTCGCCCAGGACGGACCCCGTCCGACCGTGCTGCGCCTGTCCGACGAGACCGAGACGCTCATCGGCCTCGCCCAACCGGACGCCATCGGCACCGACCTGGCGCAGGGCGGCGCCGGCTGCCTGGCGATCACCGGATACGAGGGGACGGCCGAGGACACCGCACACCGCCGCGAACGGGCGGCTGCCGTCCTGACGGCCTGCGGCGGCACCCCGGCGGGCGCCGAACCCGGCGAACGCTGGGCGCACGGCCGCTACTCCGCGCCCTATCTGCGCGACGCCCTCCTCGACGTCGGCGCCTTCGCCGAGACACTGGAGACCGCGGCCTTCTGGTCCCGCGTCCCCGGCCTCTACGCGGACGTCCGTACGGCGCTCACCGACACCCTCACCCAGGCCGGCACACCGCCCCTGGTGATGTGTCACATCTCCCACGTGTACGAGAACGGCGCCTCGCTGTACTTCACCGTCGTCAGTGCCCAGGGCGAGGACCCGGTGGCCCACTGGACGCCCGCCAAGCAGGCGGCCAACGAAGCCGTGCTCGCCGCCGGCGGCACCATCTCCCACCACCACGGGGTCGGCACCGACCACCGCGACTGGTACGTCCGCGAAGCCGGCCCGCTCGGCGTCTCGGCCCTGCGCGCCGTCAAGCGCCGCCTGGACCCCGAGGGTCTCCTCAACCCCGGCGTCCTGCTGCCCACCGACTGACCCCGCCCGATCCGACCGCCTGCCTCGAAAGGCCCACCGATGCGCCAGTTCACCGCCGTCGTCAACCCCACCGCGGGCGGCTCCACCGGGGCGGCGGGCCTGCTCCGGCTGGCCCGGCTGCTCCGCGAGGCCGGGGCCGGACTGGAGACGGAGTACAGCCACAGCCTCGCCCACGCCCAGGACATCGCCCGCGCGGCAGGTGAGCGCGGCCGGATCGTGCTGGCGGTGGGCGGCGACGGCATCGCGGGCGGCATCGGCGGCGCGCTCAGCGGCACCGGAACCGTCCTCGGCCTCGTACCCGCCGGACGCGGCAACGACTTCGCCCGCGCGCTCGGCCTGCCCGCAGACCCGGCCGCGCTCGCCGGCATCCTGCTGCACGCCGAACCCCGGCCCGTCGACACGATCGAGGTGGAGTCGGCCGTCCACCCGCGCACGGTGGTCCTGGGCAGCGTGTACGCCGGCGTCGACGCGGAAGCCAACCGGCACGCCAACAACGCCCGGTTGCTGCGCGGCGCCGCCTCCTACTACGCGGGTGGCCTGCGCGCCGTCACCACGTGGCGAGCGGCCGACTACCGCGTCACCGTCGACGGCGAGGAACACACCCACCGCGGCTACACCGTCGTCGCCGCCAACTCCCCCTACTACGGCTCCGGCCGGCTCATCGCGCCCGGCGCGCGCGTCGACGACGGACTGCTGGACGTCGTGCTGATCCGCGAGGCCCCGCGCCGGCTGTTCTTCGCCCTGATGAACGAGCTCAAGTCGGGCGCCCACATCCACCGCCCGCAGGTGCGCGTCCTGCAGGGCAGGGAACTGCGCATCGAGGCCACCCGGCCCGTCCCCTACGGCGCCGACGGCGAGGTGGAGGCCACCCTGCCGGTCACGCTGCGGGTACGGCCCGGGGACCTGCCGGTGCTGTACTGACGCCCACCGCGCATCACCCGCGCCCCCCTGGGTAGGCAAGGAGTGCCTGGGGAGGGGAGCCATATGTCGCTGGAGCAGGCCGAGGGTGTGGTGCGGGCGGTCGTCGTGTACGACGGGCGGCTGCTGCTGGTGCCGGAGGGAGACGGCTGGACACTGCCCTCGGGCACCCCGGAACCGGCCGAGACCGCCCAGGCCACGGCGGCGCGGATCGTCTACGAACTCACCGGTTACCTGGTCGACGGCACCGAGCCGCTGGAGCCACGGGAGACAGCGGGGGAGACGGCCGTGGTCTGCCAACTGCTGAGCGAGTCGCCGTCGGACGGGGGCCGCTTCGCAGCGGAGCAGGTGCGCTGGGCGCCGATGGAGGAGACCGCCGGCACACCGCTGCCGGCGGTCGTGCGCACGTACCTGCGGGGGCACACACCCGTGTGAACCCCCGCGATCAGTCGGGGTGTCGCGGGCCTCGGCACGGAGTGTGCCGCCCGCTCCGTGTACGTACGGGCAGGCCGGATTTCCGTTCCTTTCCGGTTGCGGGGCCGTCCCCGTGGGGGTTCAGTGAGTAGGGGCCGTTCGGGGGCCGTGTTCCCGGTTGCTGCTTCTCCGTCGTACCAGGAGCTGTCATGTCGATGTCGTTCGGTGCGCCGTTCGGTTCGTCGGATGCGTTCAATGAGCTGCTGAATCGTTTCTTCGGAATGTCGCCGACGTCATCACCCCCCGCCGTACAGCGCGTACCCGTCGGACGGCTGCTGACGGAATCGTCGCAGCAACTGCTGAACCTGGCCGCGCAACGGGCCGCCGACGACGGCACCTCCGACCTGGACACCGAACACCTGCTCTGGGCGGCCACCCAGGTCGAACCCTCACGCCGGCTGCTCTCCCAGGTGGGCGTGGACCCCGACACGGTCGCCACCGAGCTGGCCAAGGTCCTGCCGCGCGAGGCCGGCGAGCCCTCCGCGCAGCCGGGCCTCACCCCGGCGGCCAAACGCACCCTCGGCGCCGCCTACGCCCGGTCCCGGGCGGCCGGCGTCTCCTACATCGGTCCCGAACACATCCTCGGCGCCCTGCTCGGCGACAGCGACACGGGCGCGGCCAGGATGCTGCGCGCCGAGGGCCTGGACACCCGGCGCCTGTCAGGCCTGACCGAACAGACGGCGGCGCGCGCCGAGGCAGCCCCCGCCGAACGGAAGAAGCCGGCCACGACCCTGGACGAATACGGCCGCGACCTGACGGAGGAGGCCAAGGCCGGCAAGCTCGACCCGGTGGTCGGGCGGGCCGAGGAGATCGAGCAGACCGTCGAGATCCTCTCCCGGCGCTCCAAGAACAACCCGGTGCTCATCGGCGAACCCGGGGTCGGCAAGACCGCCATCGTGGAGGGGCTCGCCCAGCGCATCGTGGCGGGGGAGGTCCCCGACGTCCTGAAGGACAAACGGGTCGTCACGCTCGACCTGTCGGGCATGGTGGCGGGCGCGCAGTACCGGGGACAGTTCGAGGAACGGCTCAAGAAGGTCATCGAGGACGTCCAGGCGGCGAGCGGCGACATCATCCTCTTCATCGACGAACTGCACACCGTCGTCGGCGCCGGCGCCACAGGCGAGGGCTCCATGGACGCGGGCAACATGCTCAAGCCCGCCCTCGCGCGCGGTGAACTCCACGTCGTGGGTGCCACGACCATCGACGAGTACCGCAAGTACGTCGAGAAGGACGCCGCCCTGGAGCGCCGGTTCCAGCCGGTGATGGTCCCCGAGCCCACGGTCGAGGAGACGGTGCAGATCCTCGAAGGGCTCCGCGACTCCTACGAGGCGCACCACCAAGTCCGCTTCGACGACGCAGCGTTGGCAGCCGCGGCCGAACTGTCCGACCGGTACATCAGCGACCGCTTCCTGCCGGACAAGGCGATCGACGTGATGGACCAGGCCGGTGCCCGGGTGCGGCTGCGCAGCGCCGGACGCTCCACCGAGATCGTCAGCCGCGAGGACCGGATCGCCAAGCTGCGCCGTGAACTCGAACAGGCCGTCTCCGCCGAGGACTTCGAGAAGGCCTCGGAGCTGAAGCGGGACATCGCCGAGGCGGAGGGCGAACTCGCCGGCATCGAGGAGCGCCGCGAGGGTGTCGTCTCCGTCACGGCCTCCGACATCGCCGACGTCGTCTCCCGCCGCACCGGCATCCCGGTCTCCCAGCTCACCGCCGGCGAGAAGGAGAAGCTGCTCCGGCTCGAAGAGGAGATGCACGCGCGGATCGTCGGCCAGGACGAGGCGGTCACCGCGGTCTCCCAGGCCGTACGCCGCAACCGCGCCGGCATGGGCGACCCCCACCGCCCCGTGGGCTCCTTCCTCTTCCTCGGCCCGACCGGTGTCGGCAAGACCGAACTCGCCAAGACCCTCGCCGCCCTGCTGTTCGGCGAGGAGGACCGCATGATCCGGTTCGACATGAGCGAGTTCCAGGAGAAGCACACCGTCGCCCGGCTGGTCGGCGCGCCGCCCGGATACGTCGGCTATGAGGAAGCGGGCCAGCTCACCGAGAAGGTCCGCCGCCGGCCCTACAGCGTGGTGCTCTTCGACGAGGTGGAGAAGGCCCACCCCGACGTCTTCAACACCCTGTTGCAGATCCTGGACGACGGACGGCTGACCGACGCGCAGGGCCGCACCGTCGACTTCCGGCACTGCGTCGTCATCATGACGTCCAACATCGGCGCGCGCCGCATCCTGGACCACAAGGGCGATGTCTCCGCGCTCAAGGACGAGTTGACGGAGGACCTGCGCACGCGGTTCCTGCCGGAGTTCCTCAACCGGATCGACGACATCATCATCTTCCACGCCCTGACCGAGGACGACCTCGGGCAGATCGTGGACCACCTGCTGGACCAGAGCAGGCGCAAGGTGCACGCGCAGGGCCTGGGCCTGGAGGTCACGGAGGCGGCCAAGAAGCTCCTCATCGCCCACGGCCACCAGCCGGAGTTCGGTGCGCGCCCGCTGCGCCGCACGATCCAGGCGGAACTCGACAACCGCATCGCCACCCTGCTGCTCGGCGGCGAGGCCGGCCCCGGCGACACGATCGTCGCCGAGGTCCGCGACGACTCGCTGCACTGCACTGTCCGCAGAGGCGACTCCGGGCAGCCGCCGACCCAGGAAGCCTGACACCGGTCCCGGCGTGCGGTCCGCCGGGCCGCCCCCTCAGCCCCGCAGGGCGTCCTGCACGCCGGGGTAGCAGGCGAGGAGGGGGGTGAGGCCGACGATCTCCAGGGTGCGCAGAACGGGGCGCCGTACGCCTGCCAGACGCAGCCAGCCCGCCGGACCATGGGCCTGATGAGCGGCGATGAGGACGTTGATGCCGCTGGAGTCCATGAACGGCACACCGCTGAGATCCGCGACGGTGCGCGCGCCGTCGGGGTCCGCGGGGGCGAGGGCCCGGCGGAGGACGCCGGAGGTGTGGTGGTCGACCTCGCCGGTCACCGTGACGACGGTGACACCGTCCACGTCGGTCCGGGTGACCGACAGCGGCCCCGGCCCCGTCTGCTCGTTCGTGCCTGCCGTGTCTGCCACGCGTCCCTCGTCCACGCTCACCCGATCCTTGCCCAGAGCTTCCCTCTCCGACAGGCTGCCCAGGATCGCCCGGAGGATGCAGGCCGGCCCCGGCGCGCTCCGGCGCACACCCGGTGACCGCCGGCAGAGAAGGGGTTGCCGCCCCCGGCCGTCTTGTCCCGCACCGCCCGGCCCACTTCAATGCTCTCTACCCCCGCAGGAGAACACCTGTCCCACGTCACCCAGTGAAGGGGTTCTTCTTGAGATCCGTACGCGTCACCGCCGTCACCGCCGGCGCCTGCGCCACCGTGCTCGCCGCCGCGCTGCCCTCCTCCGCGATCAACTCGTACAACGCCACGCCCGCGCCCGAGCGCACCGAGGTCGGAGCACTCGTGGCCACCTGGGACGGCGACGGCGACCCGGCCACCCCGGACCGCGTCGACTGGGTGTGCTCCGGCACGATGGTCGACGCCAACACCTTCCTGACCGCAGCCCACTGCACCAGCGGCTGGCCGGCCGGCGTCCGCTTCTTCGTCTCGCTCGACCAGGACGTCCAGGCCGCACTCGACGCCGCCGCGAAGAAGTACCCGGGAGACCCGTCCGCCCAGGCGAACGCCGTCGCCGTCCAGGGCACAGCGCACACCCACCCCGACTACCCGGGCCCCGCCTCCGACCCGCACGACATCGCGGTCGTCGAACTGCCCGCCGCGAAGGTCGCCGCCCGCTGGTCCTTCACCCCGGCCGCCCTGCCGGCCGCGAACCAGCTCGGCGCCCTCGGCCCGCAGGGGCTGAACTCCACCGACTGGTTCGTCGCCGGATACGGCACGCAGGAGGCCGTCAACGGACCCGGCGGCCAGACCCATCCCGGCGGCGGCGTCCGTATGAAGGCCCCGGTCACCTTCGACGCCCTGAACGACTCCTGGGTCCGGCTGGGCATGACGGCCCCGCAGGGCAACGGCGGTGCCTGCTACGGCGACTCCGGCGGGCCCGACTTCGCCGTCATCGGCGGCAGAAACGTCCTCGCCGCCACGACCATCACCGGCGACACCCCCTGCTACGCGACGAACGTCACCTACCGCCTGGACACTCCCGGAGCCCGCGCCTTCCTGGCACCTTTCGTGAAACTGCCGTAGGTCCTGTCGTCAAACTCCCGTCGTCCGCCCGGAGGGCGGGCCGCGCGGCGTCAGGTGCGTGCTCTCGGCGTGCCGGGCCCCGGCCCTCGTAC
>NZ_JBFATL010000086.1:0-12124 GCF_040678315.1 Streptomyces sp. NPDC052721
CAGGTGCCAGTCCCGGATCGCTGAATAGCGCCCATGGTCCCCGATAGCGATCGTCACTTCCACGGCGCAGTGAGGGCAGGCCAGGTGGTAGAAGTCGTCCGTGAAGTCCCCCAGGACGGCACTCCAGTGGTACTCCTCCTTGGCCGCGAGCGAATCGAGGAAGGTCGCGAGGTAGTCGGCCGGCTGCGATTGGAGGCGCCGGTCCAGCAGCTTGCGGAACTCCGCGATCGCGTCGGCGCAGTCCGCCAGTAGATCGTCGCAGCCGTGGTTTCCTGCTGCGCGTCGCAGGATCGTCCCGGCCAGTCCACGCGCCCGTGCGCTCCTCGAGGCGAGACGCACGAGGCGCGGCAGGGCGGCAAAGCTGGCGGGGAAGACGAGGTCGTGTTCGAGGACCAGTCGGTATCCCAGCTCCTCCCATGCTTCGGCGTTGTCCTCGAGCTCCACCCGTTCCAGAAGCGCGGGGACGCGATCGACATCCCCGTAGCAGTCGTGCATCTGCGTCCAGTTCACCACCTGGGTATTAAAGCGCCCGATGGCAGCCGGGTGGACGCCTTGTTCCTGACCCACCGGACAGGCCCTGGGTTCTGTCTGACAAACGATGACTATTCGCGGAGCCGGTTTCATGGGCCTGAGGGTTTCGCCCTCACATGGTGGCCTGTGACTTGATTTTTCTCAGCCGTGGCATAAGCGAGGCCCTGGGCTGGGCCACGCGGTTCGGTTCGTTCTTGGCGGGTCACGCCAGAGCCAAGCTGGGGTGGCCGAAAGAGGACACCGCACCCGTACCACTGACAGAGAATGCGGGTTGACCACGCAGGGAGGACACGATGGCAGCGCAGACACATCTATCGCAGCGTTTTGCCCGCCGGCAGGGCGGGGCCATGGTGGGTTCTGGATCGCCCCTCAGACCGTCTACCTGGGCGCCCCGCCCAGTACGACCCCTTCGGCCGTCAGTCTCGCTCCCGACAGTCTCATCGCGGTCGGGCCACATGCCGGCTCCTGGCCCTGGCGACACGTCACCACAGTGGTGGTCGAGGACGTTCCAGCCAGAACGACGACGGGCCGGTCGTCAGCGAGGGCCTTCGAAGTGGTGTTCGGACCACAGGCACCCACCGAGATGACTGTCCGGGTGGTGACCACGGACGGACTTCGGTTCGGCATTCCCGTGCACTCAGCCGCCGCGTCCGCGTACACCGTCCGCGAAGTGGAGCTGTCACAACGCCTCCTGGAACACTTCCTTCAAGGACAGACGCCCCCAGTCCTGCTTACGGACTGGTTGAAGAAGTCCCCGGGATCCCGTACCCCGCGCCCGGCCGAACGAGAGGCCCTGTTGCAGCACTGGATGGAGAACCCATGACCAACCCCGATGTCACGCGATCATCCTCAACACAGCCGTCTTCACCCGTCCTTGCCTACGACGGGGACTGCGGTTTCTGCCAGACATCCATCGACCGGATCCGGGCCCTGGCCGCACCGACCCTGGAAGCGGTGCCGTGGCAGTTCCTGCCCACCGAGTCGACCTCGCCGTACCTCGAACGTCTGGACCGTGAGGTTCTGCTGCTGCACGGCGGTTCCGTCCTTGCGGGGGGAGCAGACGCCCTGGCCCGCTACGTGAGCACCTCGCGGTCGCCCGCTTACCGCGCGCTCGCGGCCCTGGTCCGCCTCCCCGGCATCCGCGCCTGCGCCCGCGTGCTGTACCGCTGGGTGTCGCGCAACCGCCATCGCCTGCCTGGTGGCACGCCCGCGTGTGCGGTGCCGCCGCGGGGCGTATGAAGCTCGCGGTGCGGCGTGTCCCGACCTGCGTGTTGAGCGACAGCGCCGCGCCGACCGTCAGTGACGGCCACGCCGTCGACCGCTTCGTCCAGATCGGCTCGCTCACCAAGGTCGTCACAGGCACGGCGATGACCCGCATGGCCGCGTCCGGGGTACTGGCGCTCGACGATCCTGTCGAACGATGGCTACCCACAGCGCGCAGGACAGGCATCACGCTCCTTCATCTGGCCCGGCACACTTCGGGCCTGCCCCGTCTGCCACCCGGTCGCTTTCCCCGCCGAGACCCGTACGCGGCGTTCGACCGCCCCGCGCTGGAACGGCTGCTCCCCCGGCTCGACACGCTCGTCACGCGGCGCCCCGGCCAAGCGGAGGAGTACTCCAACCTCGGCTACGCCGTACTGGGCGCGGCCCTGACCGCTGCTTACGCAAGAACGTACGAGGAGTTGGCAACGGAGTACGTCCTACGACCGCTCGACATCACGGAGATGACCGCGAACCCCGATCCCGCCCAGCGCCTGCCGGCTCCGGGGCTCCTCGGCCGGCCCCGCAGACCATGGACGATGGATGGTGCGATCCTTCCGGCGGGAGGCTTGTGGGCCACTCCGCGCGCGGCAGCCGACTTGGTGGTACGGCTCCTGGTGGAGCGTCGGCTGGGGGATCCCGCGCCGAGTTGGCAGACATCCGGACCCTTGCGTTGGCACAACGGCGCGACACGCCACGCCTCGGTCTTCGCCGGAGCGATGGACGACGGCCGCTGGGTGCTGATCCACCGCCTCAACGCGGTACCGGAAGAAACAGACCGTGCAGGCATCAAGGCCCTCAAGGAAGGCCGGACTTCTTTGTGACCAGCGCGTTGAGCTAGGACTTGCCCGGCCGATCATGTTGCTGATCCGAACGAGACCGGTAGCGGTGCCGCAAGCGCGTCGGCGAGGTGGGGTACCTGGAAGAGGGCACCCGCGCATCGGTCACCCCCCGTCACATGGGAACGGCGCAACCGCCCGGCCGCGTCCTCCTCGGTCGAGGAGACGCCGGCCCCGGTCGGCGGGACTGGCATGGAGGGGATCGGCATGGCTGCATCGAATTCGCCGAGTCGGCATGGCACTTCACCTCCGAACAGGACCGTCGTGCCACAGGCCCGACCCCTGCTGGGAGAGGGGTGCCTCACTGCCCCCGGCGGTGCAGGCGAGCATCCAGCGCTTCCAGCTTCGGCGAGGACGGCGACGGCGTGAACCCGATCGCCAAGGCAGACGCCGCAGGCGACCCGCACTACGCCGCAGCGGTGCGGTCGATGAGCGTGCTGGTCGGAAGTGACGACTCAGGTGGGACAGCTATGACGCGCCCGGCTCGGTCGTTGTGGTCCACGCGGCGCTCGGACCACCAGCTGATCATCCAGGGCTCCTACGACGCCGGCTACCGGCGATCTTCGTACCCGTCGACTCCGCCCCGACGCGTGTCGACTTCATCCTCGCCCAGATCACCGCACCACCCTCAGCCTTTGGGGGAAGACCGATGACAATGGCGTTACTCGTCCCGCCCAACCGGGTGCATCAGACGACCGTTTGATGAACAGCCTTCGCCCTGCCTGGAGCCCTGAGGCCCTTGCCTCGCGTTCGCTAGACGACTAGCCTCTGCCTAGCGAACGCTATGGAGGCGTCTTGGCGACCCGAATCACCTTCAACTTCGGCGACGACGGCAGCGAAGAGGTCGTCGTCAAACACTGGGACGACCTCGCTCGTGCTCTCCACGCATCCCTCGACGCGAGCCGCGAGGTCACCCCGCCCAAAGCCACCGACTTCTGGGAGCTGGCCAGCAACATCGCCATGGTCAGTCGCACCATTCAACACCTTGAAGCCTGGCGTGAGTTGGCGATCGTTGCCGCAGACAAGACCAGTGACGAAGCCGATCGCAACGCCATCGGCATTGCCGCTGGCCTGCCACCTTCACGCATCTACCGGATCCTGGACCGCCACGGCCGCCCCCGCGACCGTAAGGAGACGACCCAGCGGGCCACCCTGCAACGGATCATCGAGAAGGAAAGGGGAACCTGGACCCCTCAACGCACCGTACAGTCCTTGTCTGCCGCCGGACACAACGTGACGCCCAAGCGGGCCCGTGCGCTCCTCCGCAGCATCGCCGAGACGGGCCTCCTCGTGAAGTCCGACCCCGACAGCGCCACGTACAGTGCCGACCAGGACTAACCTCACAGATGCCCGACGGCAGCGTCCGGATCACGAGCTGCTCGCATGACGTCGCGTCCGGCGATGTGGTGGTCATCGACACCGACGCCGGCTCTTCCGTGACCGTGACCGTGACTCTGGACGCGACCGCATCCGAGCGCGGACAGCAGGCCCCGCGGCAGGCAAGCTCCGCAACAGGCGCCGCCTCCGTCAGGAGCCGCTGATCGCCCACTCGATCGGATCAGCGCCATCAGGCGCATACACGATCCGCTCGGGCTTCTTGCCACTCGGCACCGGGTAGGAGATCAGCCCCGCAGCGCATCGACCGGACTTGACGGGCTTGTCCATGGGGAACTCGGGCTTCGGCATGTCGCCGCCGGACAGGCCGGTGGATTCGATGCTGGTGCCGTCGCTGTAGGCCAGGGACCACGGTGTCTGGCTGACGTTGATGTTGGGGCCGCTGACGTTGCACACCTTGACGCTGGCAGCAGCCCAGATGTCACCGCCTTGGAAGTCCTCGGGCTTCTGAGGCTGCGGGCCCTTGTAGGGCTGCTGGTACTCGATGGCCTGAACGGTGATGTGGACGTCGTTGGCGTCGTCATCGATGGTCTTCTTCGCGCCCATCTCGAGGACGCCGGAATCGGCGTCTGCCGCGGCGTTCGTACCGGGTGACGAGGTGACGGTCTGTGTGACAGTGACGCGGATGGTCTTCGGCTCTCCGCTGCTGTTGCAGGCGGTGGCGGTGGCGGTGGCCGCGATGAGCGCGGCTGCGCAGGCGGCTCGACGGGCGTGCATGATCCCCCCAGGGACGTTGTACTGAGGGAGCATCATGCGACGCGCTGGACAGGAGCGGCGGAGTTGTGGCCAGGTTGTGACCGACATAGGCCGAGCCCCGCCGTCCGGCACGGAGAGTGGACGACGGGACGATCAGGCGGCGCGGCGGGCGCGTTGGGGGCATGGACCGCCAGGCGGCGGCGCGCTGCTGTATCTCGGGGGAGTGTACAAACGGCTCGGGGCTCAGGCCGGTGAAGGGAGCGATCCAGGACTGCTCTGACGCGGGGATCACCACCTGGGGATCGTCTCAGTTGCGATGACAGGCCGATCCCGTCGATCCTGTTCGCTCGGCCTGCAGGACACAAGGAGGGCGCATGGGGCTGGTTCTCTTCCCAGGCGATGGGGACAACAGCAGCCTGGACGTCTCTTGGTCCTACAGCGGCTTTGCCGCGTTGAGACGGCACCTGGCCCAGGCCGAGGGGTTCGACCTGTCCGAGATGCGGGGCTTCGGCGGCGATCGGCCGTGGAGCAAGGTGTCCACCGTGCTGGAGCCACTGCTCGATCACCCTGACACCGGCGGTGACGACCTATCACCTGTCGATTGCGCCGTGATCCTGCACCGGTTGGAGGCGATCGCCGATGAGTGGTCACAGGACTGCGACAACACGCTCCTCCACCAGCACATCACGGACGCCCGTCGGTTGGCTGTTGTCCTGCGGCTCTGTGTCGAGAAGCAAGTCCCGCTGCTCTTTTGCTGAAGCCGCGGACGCGCTGAAGTACGGGCGCCTGTCCCACGTCGACCAGACCTACCTGCGGATGGCGACGTACCGGGCCGCGAACGGCACTCCTCCGCCTCCAGCAGAGCCAGCGACTCGTCGAACCGCGGCTTCACCTCTCCGGACGTCGGCGCCGGAATCAGCTCTTTCTGCCGCATCAGTCGCCAGACCTCGCCCTTGAAACCCATCCAGTCGCTCTCCGATCAGGTCCTGGTGTCGCCGGCAGCCTTTCATGTGGGGCTGACGCCAGTGCGAGCGCCATGGCGGTCTGCTGGTCAGTCGCGTTGGCGCTCCGGTCCAGGATGGCTTCGCCCCCCGCGGATGCGCACCCGTCGGTACGGCCAGGACGTCGGCCAGAGCGCAGCCGAAGGCCTGGGACAGTGTGGTGCTGAGCCCGGTGTACTGAAGGCGGCCCGTAGAGTCGTACGGCCCAGCAGCCCGTCCGGGGCGAAGCGAGAGAGCCGGTGACGGCAGCGATGATGGCCTCGGTGGTGATCCGCACCTCAACTCCGACAGCAGGGAGCGTTTCTTCCGATGACCACACAGCCCGCACGCCCTGAGCGCGGCGGTCCCGAGACCGCCTCGGTCATGGATGTCTCGCCGTTCAAGCCTTCTCTCGTCAAAGCGGTGTTCAGGGACGTGACCTCGATGCACGTCTCTCGGTCGGCCGCGTGGGCCGCCGCGTCGGTGACGCGGACAGTACTGACGGAGATCATCGACGGCGCGAGGAGAGCGGCGGCGGCGGAGGCCCGGAAGAAGCTGATTCCCGGTGACCTGCTCTCGGCGATCGACCGGAACGTAGAGCTCGAGGTGGGGAACAAGTGGTACGACCACAGCCCGACGTTTCAAGGCCTGACCGGTGTCCTGTACGACGCCGAGGGTGTCATCGTGCCTTCTCGTAAGCGCAGTAGGTCGCGCAAACCGAGTGCCGTGGTCGGCGCCCACAGGTTCGAAGCTGGGGTCAAGAAGCTGCTGCGGAGCCAGGGGGCGACGGCTGTTCCAGCGATGGTCCGCGACCTGGACGGAATCGCGAGCGTGTTCCTGACGGACCTCGCCAGGGACGCGGCCATGGTCGTCCGCGAGGGCGGGGTCAAACGTTTCGGTACGGTCACCGTAGTGGTGCCGGGCGAACCGGCCCCACCCCCGTTCCCCAAGGATTCCCCTTGGGCCCTGTCCACCCGCAGGGGGGACGGGCGGACCATCGGCAGGGATGACATCCTGGCCGCGACCACGATTCAGTTGTTCGGCGGCAACCTCAGGCAGCGAGCCCTCACCGAAGCACGCGAGACGACACAGAACACTTCGGCCGGCTGAGCGGGTGCCATCAACATCGCCGCCTGCACCCTCGACTGCGGTCTCTTACTGACTTTGTTGGCGTGGTGTCGTCAAGGTGAGTCCGGTTGCTGCGGTACTGGATCTGGCGAAATCCATGTCGGAGCGTGCTGATGAGGTGGTCGGGGTGGGCGAAGGCGGTGTTGGCCTGGCTGCTGCGCCGTAGGAGGGACCAGATGCCTTCGACGGGGTCGAGGTCGGGTGCGTAGGCCGGCAGGAAGTAGCAGGTGATCCGGTCGTGGGTGTCGATGAACTCCCGCAGTCGGCGGTCCTTGGGGACGTTGAGGTTGTCCCACACGAGCACAACGCCGTCCACGCCGGGCCCAGGTCCGTGCGGTGGGCGGCGTCATCGAGAAGCCGGCTTCGTCTTTGAAGCACAGCCAGGCGTCTGGTGGCTGAAGCCGTGCCGGTGCAGCATCCGTGTGATCGCCGACAGCGTCATGCTCTTGTGCAACCGGCGCCCGATCAGCGTCTTGATCCATGCCGGCGTCCAGGTCTGGTCCGGCCAGCCGTGCGCCACCGGCCCCTGGGCCGGCTCCTGCTCCAGCACCTCAAACAGTGCCTCACTCAGCCTGGGCCGGGAGACAGGCCCGGCAGACCGCAGCCCCTCGGTGCCGGCGTCGTGCCAGGCTCGGCGCCAGCGCTGCACCGAGCGCATACTCACCCATAAGTCCTTGGCGGCCTCGGCGTCGGAGAAACCGGCAGCGCATCGCTCCGCGGCCTCCAGCCGGATCCGCTCGCGAAACGCCTGCCGTTCAGGCGTCAGCCCACCACCCTGCGGATATCCACACCACCGGCATACCGCGACGGTCAGACATCGTCAGCCCCCAACGACATCACACCGCGAAGGTCAGCAGAGGCGACGCCGAAGCGGTCACAGGGTCCTCCCGGAGGCTGGGCCCGTGCGGCGGGGGGTGAGCCGCAGCGGCACGGCGGCAGGCACGGTCCGTCTCGGGCCTGGGCTCCGGCCCGGCGGTCACCACCGCAGTACGTCCGAACGGTTCTCGCGCGCCGGAAGGCGAACTCGTCGCGCGCCTGTCCGCCGAAGCCGTTGACCGGCTCCACCCAGCCGGTCCGTTTCCTTGACCGCCGCCGTGCTCTCCGCGATGCTGTGTTGCGGAAGGCGAGATGGGTCCCGTAATAGGCAACATCTCGATACCGCTGTGAGCCGAGGAGTGGCCATGACTCAGCAGGTCCGTGCTGTCGTCGCGCGGAGCAAGGGCGCCCCCGTCAGTCTGGAGACGATCGTCGTGCCCGACCCCGGCCCGGGCGAGGCGCTGGTGAAGATCGAGGCCTGCGGGGTCTGCCACACCGATCTGCACTACCGCGAGGGCGGGATCAGCGACGACTTCCCCTTCCTGCTCGGGCACGAGGCGGCCGGGGTCGTCGAGGCGGTCGGGGAGGGGGTCACCGAGGTGGCCGCCGGCGACTTCGTGGTCCTCAACTGGCGTGCGGTGTGCGGCCAGTGCCGTGCCTGTCTGCGCGGGCGGCCGTGGTACTGCTTCAACACCCACAACGCCAAGCAGAAGATGACCCTGCCCGACGGCACCGAGCTGTCGCCGGCCCTGGGCATCGGAGCCTTCGCCGAGAAGACGCTGGTGGCGGCCGGACAGTGCACCAAGGTCGACCCGACCGCGTCGCCGGCCGCCGTCGGACTGCTCGGCTGCGGTGTGATGGCCGGCCTCGGCGCGGCCATCAACACCGGCAATGTCGGGCGCGGTGACACGGTCGCCGTGATCGGCTGCGGCGGAGTGGGCGACGCGGCGATCGTCGGGTCGAAGCTGGCCGGCGCGGCGAAGGTCATCGCCGTGGACATCGACGACCGCAAGCTCGCCACCGCCCTGAGGCTGGGCGCGACCCATACGGTCAACTCCAAGGAGACCGACCCCGTCGACGCGGTCCGCGAACTGACCGGCGGATTCGGCGCGGACGTCGTCATCGAGGCCGTCGGCCGCCCGGAGACGTACCGGCAGGCGTTCTACGCCCGTGACCTCGCCGGGACCGTGGTGCTGGTCGGTGTGCCGACCCCGGAGATGAAGCTGGAGCTGCCCCTGCTGGACGTCTTCGGCCGGGGCGGGGCGCTGAAGTCGTCCTGGTACGGCGACTGCCTGCCCTCGCGCGACTTCCCGATGCTCGTCGACCTCTATCTCCAGGGCCGCCTCGACCTGGACGCCTTCGTGACCGAGACCATCGCGCTGGACGACGTGGAGAAGGCATTCGAACGCATGCACCACGGCGACGTACTGCGCTCGGTGGTGGTCCTGTGACGGCCGCGCGCATCGAACGACTCGTCACCTCGGGGCAGTTCAGCCTCGACGGGGGCACCTGGGACGTCGACAACAACGTGTGGATCGTCGGCGACGACCACGAGGTGATCGTCGTGGACGCCGCTCACGACGCGGAGGCCATCGCCGCCGCCGTCGGCGACCGGCGGCTCGTCGCGATCGTGTGCACCCACGCCCACAACGACCACATCGACGCCGCGCCCGCCCTCGCCGAGGCCACCGGGGCACCGGTGCTGCTGCACCCCGACGATCTCCCGCTGTGGAAGCAGACGCATCCGGAGCGGGCGCCCGACGCCGAACTGGCCGACGGGCAGCGGATCGTGGTCGCGGGCGTGGAGCTGACCGTACTGCACACGCCCGGCCATGCCCCCGGTGCCGTCTGTCTGTACGCGCCCGCGCTCGGCGCCCTGTTCAGCGGCGACACGCTGTTCGCCGGGGGACCGGGGGCGACCGGGCGGTCGTACAGCGACTTCCCGACGATCATCGCCTCGATCGGCGAGCGCCTGCTCACCCTGCCCGGCGACACCGTGGTGCACACGGGTCACGGGGAGAACACCACCATCGGCGCCGAAGCGCCGCACCTTCGGGAGTGGATCGACCGCGGTTTCTGACCGCACCATCCGCGGCCCTGCCCAGGTCCCGCCCCCATGACGTCTCCGCGACGGCACGGGGGTGGGGCCTGCGCGCGTGTCCTGCCTGCTCAGCCGTGCTTTCCGGGCTGCTTCGGCGGGCCGGGGAGACCCCTGTCCGGGTCGGCTTGCGAACTCCTTGACAACGCATCGGGGCGCGCCCAGACTGGCGTTGCGTTCATCGCAATCCGTTTCGCTATATGCACCGAGGTGTCATGGTGATTCCCGTGTGCCGTCTCGCGGATCTGCCGCGAGGCGAGGCCATCCGGCTCGACATCGCTCCTCCCGTCTCGGTGTTCCACACCGACGACGGTGAGTTGTACGCCATCGACGACACCTGCACCCACCAGGACGCCTCGCTCGCCGACGGCTGGCTGGAGGGCTGCGAGGTCGAATGCCCCTTGCACGCCTCGAAGTTCGACCTGCGCACCGGCGCCGTGGACGCCCCGCCGGCCAAGCTGCCGGTGCGCACCCACGAGGTCGTCGTCGAGGACGGCACGATCCACGTCCGCCTGTCGGAGCAGGCCCCCAACCTGCCGCCCTGCGTGGCCGCCCGGCCGGCCAGGGGCGCGGCGTGAGGACCGTCGCCGTGGTGGGCGCCTCGCTGGCCGGCCTCACGGCCGCGCGCTCGCTGCGGCAGCAGGGCTACGACGGCCGGCTGGTCGTCATCGGTGACGAGCCGCACCGCCCGTACGACAGGCCGCCGCTGTCCAAGGAGTTCCTCGCGGGCACCGTCGGCGAGGCGGACCTCGCCCTGGAGCGGGACGACGAGGACCTGGGCGCGGAATGGGTGCTCGGCGTGCGCGCCACCGGGCTCGACCGCACCGAACGGGCGGTCCGGCTCGCCGACGGCCGGGACATCCGCGCCGACGGTGTGGTCCTCGCGACCGGCGCCGCCGCGCGCGCCCTGCCCGGCACCGACGGACTCGCCGGAGTGCACACCCTGCGCACCCTGGACGACGCCCGCGCCCTGCGCGAGGACCTGGCCCGCGGCGGAAGGCTGGTGGTGATCGGCGGCGGCTTCGTCGGCGCCGAGGTCGCCTCCACCGCGTACGCCCTCGGCCTGGACGTCACCGTGGTCGAGGCCGCGTCCACCCCGCTGGCCGGCACCCTGGGCGAGACCATGGGCGCCGTCGTCTCCGCCCTCCACGCCGACCACGGCGTACGCCTGCTCTGCGGGGTCGGCGTGAAGGGGCTGAGCGGCGAACACCGCGTCGACGCCGTCCTGCTGGAGGACGGCCGCACGCTGCCCGCCGACACCGTCGTCGTCGGCGTGGGCGCCCGCCCGTGCGTCGACTGGCTCCGGGGTTCGGGTATCGCCCTCGACAACGGCGTGACCTGCGGGGCCGACGGCCGCACCAGCCTGGCCCAGGTCGTCGCCGTCGGCGACTGCGCCAACTGGTACGACCCGCGCACCGGCGGCCACCGCCGCGTCGAGCACTGGACCGGCGCACTGGAGCGGCCCGCCGCCGCCGTGGCCACCCTGCTCGCCCACGGCGCGCGGGAGCCGGGCACGCCCCGGCCGCCGTACTTCTGGTCCGACCAGTACGGCGTGAAGATCCAGTTCGTGGGCCACGCCGCCGGCGCCGACAGCGTGACGGTCGAGGAGGGCGCCACCGGCGACCGCAGCTTCCTCGCCGTCTACCGGCGGGCCGACGAGCCCGTCGCCGTACTCGGGATGAACCAGCCGCGCCTGTTCACCCGCTGGCGCAAGCGGTTCGCCGCGCTCAGCTCCTGACACCACTCCCCTTCCCGACGCTCCCGAGGAGTGCAGCGTGACCTCGACCTCCCTGCCGGACAGCCTGATCGCCACCCTCCCCGGCTCCTCGTACACGGATCCGGACATCTTCGCCCAGGAGCAGGAGCGCATCTTCGAGACGATGTGGTTCTGCGTCGCGCGCGCCTCCGAGCTGGCCAAGCCCGGCGCCTTCCGCACCGTCGACGTCGGTCGCGAGAGCATCCTGGTCACCCGGGCCCGGGACAACTCCGTCCGGGCCTACTTCAACGTCTGCCGGCACCGCGGCGCCAGGCTGTGCACCGAGGAGTCGGGTGAGGTCAAGCGGGCCTTCCAGTGCCCGTACCACGCCTGGACGTACGGCCTGGACGGCAAGCTGGTGGCCGCGCCCAACCTGACCTCGATGCCCGACGTCGGCCGCACCGAGTACGGGCTGATCAACGTCCATGTCCGTGAGTGGCTCGGTTATGTGTGGGTGTGCCTGGCGGAGAACCCGCCCTCGTTCGAGGAGGACGTGATCGGTGCCGTGGTGGAGCGGCTCGGCGACGTGAAGTCGATCGACAACTACGGCATCGAGAACCTCTCCGTGGGCCGTCGTATCACCTACGACGTGAAGGCGAACTGGAAGCTCATCATCGAGAACTTC
>NZ_JBFATL010000087.1:0-11676 GCF_040678315.1 Streptomyces sp. NPDC052721
CGTACTGGATGTACTTGGGTCGGGGCCCGGTGCGGCGAGAGTGCGTGCATGGCGTCGCGCGGCAGACGGGAGTTTGACGACAGGGCCTAGGCCGCGAGGTCCCGTTCCTCGGTCTCCAGGGTGCGGGCGCCGGGCAGCAGGGCGTTGTCCCGGCCGCTGTCCGCCGCCGACCGCCGCCGCACGAGCCACCCGGCGCGCGGCGAGCGCTCCACGGCCCGCATCAGCGGGGTGAGCAGGGCCGTGGCCGGCGGGGACAGCAGCAGGACGACCGCCGTACCGAGGGCGAAGCCGCCGACGACGTCCGTCGGGTAGTGCACGCCCATGTAGACCCGGCAGAAGCCCTCCAGCAGGGCCAGGCCGATGCCGGCGAGGCCGAAGCGGCGGTGGGCGACGAAGAGTCCCACGCCGAGCGCCATCGTGATCGTCGCGTGGTCGCTGACGAAGGAGAAGTCGGTCTTGCCGGAGACGAGGACGTCCAGGCCCTGGTGGTCCACGAAGGGGCGGGGGCGCTCCACGAAACCCCGTATCGGGACGTTCACCAGCACCGCGAGGCCGGCCGCGAGCGGCGCCCACACCAGCGCGGCCACCGAGGGCGCGGCGTCCGCGCCGCCCCGGCGCCGCACGGACCACCAGCACCACAGGATCAGCAGCACCATGGCGAGCAGCAGGCCGTACTCGCCGACGAACTCCATGACCCGGTCGAACCAGTGCGGCGCGTCCTTGGCCAGGCCGTTGATGTCGTAGAGCAGGTCGACGTCGGGGTTCGATCCGGATTCGGCGAGTACAGCCATCGTGCTGCGGCCCCTTCGTCGTCTTCCCGGACGCACCTCATGTGCGTCGCTCCTGCCCCCCGTGGTTCGTAGATCCGCTTCCGCTGCACTGCCGCACTGACGTCCGCTCGGCTACGTCAACAGGAACGCACGCCCACCGTCAATACGTTCCACTCTCCACTGAATGATCACGCAGACGTTATCGAAGAGAGACTCATCACCGCAGCTCAGGGGATGGGTTCACGCTCGGTTCACACCGTCGTGGGGAGCGCTTTTGCGCCATCTTCGGTGACCCGGGTGGCACCGAAGTAGTCGGGGGTGTCGATGGGGTCGAACCGGATCACGGCGCCCGTGCGCGGTGCGTCGATCATGTATCCGCCGCCGACGTAGATGCCCACGTGCCGGATGGCCCGCGAGTCCGTGAGGTCGTCGGAGAAGAACACCAGGTCACCCGGGAGCAACTGGTCCCGTGAGGGGTGCGGACCGGCGTTGTACTGGTCGTTGGCCACGCGCGGCAGGGTGATCCCGACCTTCTCGTACGCGGCCTTGGTCAGCCCCGAGCAGTCGAAGCGCCCGCCCTGGTCGGCGGTGCCGTTGCCGCCCCACAGGTACAGCGTGCCGAGCTTGCTCTGCGCGAAGGCGATGGCGCCGGCGGCCTGCCGGGTGGGGTCGATCCGGGTGACCGGCGCGGCGAAGCTCTTCTCCAGGCTGCGGATGCGCTGGACGTAGTTCCGCGTCTCGCTGATGGCCGGGACCCCACCCGCCCGGATGACGCGGTAGGCGCCCGCGTTGTAGGCGGCGAGCATGTTGTCGGAGACGTTCCCCGGCACGTCCTTCACGTACTTCGCCAGCTCGCAGTCGTACGAAGCCGCCGACGGGATCGCGTCGTCCGGGTCCCAGATGTCCCGCTTGCCGTCCCCGTCGCCGTCGATCCCGTGGGTCGCCCACGTGCTCGGGATGAACTGCGCGATCCCCCGGGCGTCTGCCGGGCTGACGACAGTCGGGTTCCAGCCGCTCTCCTGGTAGAGCTGCGCGGCGAGCAGCGCGGGACTGAGCGCCGGACACAGATTGCCCCACTTCTGCACCAGCGACTTGTAGGCGGCCGGAACGGCCCCCTCGGCCAGCCCCCGGCTCCCCGCGGTCACCCCGCCCACCAGGTTCCCGGCCACGAGATACACCCCGACGACCAGCAGCATGACGAAGCCCATGCCGAGCCCGACGGCCGCCCCACCGATCACCCATACCTTCCGCACGGTTCAACTTTCCCCCATGCGGACGCCGTTCAAGGCCATTTGTGCGCGAAGTGGCGCCATTTCACAGGTGGCGAAGCGCAGGTGACGCGTCCTCAGCCCGCTCAGCCACCGGCCGTGGCATCCCGGTACAGCTCCGCCGCCTCGCTCCCCAGCACCACGCTGTACGACGTGTCCGCCGTCGAACCGCCCTGTTCATGGCCGCCGAGTACGCCGACGACCTGGCCGTCACCGTTGACCCAGGGGCTGCCGCTGGTACCGCTGGTGAAGTCCGGGCAGTCGATGCGCTGTTGGGTACGGCTGTGCGCGACCGGCCTGTTGGTGCAGCTGACGGGCACCTCGCGGGAGTCGGGGTAGCCGGTGACGGTGACGGCGGTGGCGCCGGTGGCCACCCCGGTCGCGAACCGGTTCGCGCCGACCACGTCCTCCAGCCGCTCGCCGTCGCGCCCGGCGACGGCGGCGAAGGCGACGTCGCTGTCCTCGTCCTGCCCCTTGGCCCACCCGTCCGGCAGGAACCGCCGCGTCACCTTCCACACCCCGTACGGCGCCCGACCGCCCCGGTAGCCCGGCGCGAACACCAGATCGCCGTCGGCGCCGGCCACGCAGTGCGCCGCGGTGACGATCAGATCGCCCCGCGGGCTGTGCACCACGGAGGCGGTGCAGAAGTGCCCGCCGGCGAGCCCGCCGGCCCGGTCCGCGTCGAACAGCGCGCCCACCCGTGCGCTGTGCCGGGTCGCGACGGTGTCGGCGGTGACCCCGAGGGGCCCCCGCCCGTCGTCGGCGGCGGCCACGGAGGCCGACGTCAGCGCGAGCAACACCACAGCTCCGAGCAACGCGGGCCGTGAGGTGACCGAGATGCGTGAGGTGCGCTTCATCAGGCCCCACTCTGTCCGACGAAGGTGAGAATCCCCTTCCGACTTCGCTGAGATTTTCCTGTGAAACCTCTCGTTCCCCGTCGGCCGCCAGATCCGCGTCGGCCTCGGCCGCGAAGGTGCCCGGCACGTCAGCGGGGCCCGACGGTGGGACGAGGTCCACCGCCAGCGCCCGGGTCAGCCCGTCGAGGCCCGTCGAGGCCCGCCTTGGCGATGGCGCGGCCGGCGTCCCCGGCGCGGCCTAGCCGGCCCACCACGGCGGAGACGTCGACGACACGGCCCGCGCCACCAGCTGGCTCAGGGCGTACGCCGAGGTCGGACAGGTGTCCAGCAGCGCGCCCAGCGGGGCCGGGCATCGGCGCCTCCCGGTCACCGCACCGTCGCCTTGACCGGCCACTCCACGCTGCGGCCGACCAGGCCGCCTCCAAGTACGTCACCGCGGTCGGCGGCACGGCCGACCCCGCCACCGGCGTCTCCGTCTACGACTCCTACGGCGTCACCGCCGACCGGTACACCTTCGGTGGCACCAGCGCCTCCGCCCCGATCACCGCCGGCGTCTACGCCCTGGCCGGCACCCCGTCCAGCGGCAGCTGCTCCACCAGCTACCTCTGCACGGCCGGGTCCGACGGGCCACGGCACCCAGCCGTGGCCCGTTTTCCCGTCCCCCGTGAGAACATCGACGCGACGCGTCACCCGACCGGTTCCGCTCCGACCTCGTTGCCCGGCGTGACCTGCCGTGATACACAGAGTGACCGAACGGGCTATTCGTACGAAACCCGCCAGTCAATGACGTCAAGTCGACATACGTTGGCGACGTTGTCGGCGACAATGAGGCCTGACCTCTGCACACCGCAGGGGCACCCACGGAACTACCCACCAGGGGCGGTGACTTACATGCTCTTTGCGGCCGACAAGGGAGACATCAACACCATCATCGGCGGGATCGCTCCGGACTGGGGCCCCTTCGGCAGCCTGGGCAACGAGGCCAAGGTGATGATCGAGGTGGTCATGGCCGTGGCCATCCTCCTCTGCCTCGGCATCGCGGTGTGGGGCGCGGCGAAGCAGCGCATCGGCGCCACGGCCCTCCGGGACACCTTCAGCGCCGAACAGGGCAAGGGCCTCATCATCGCCGGGCTCACCGGGGTGTTCATCATCGGATCCCTCGGCACACTGTTCACGATCGTGTACGGCATGGCGGTCTAGCCCGTCCCCTCCACCCCACCCACCCGTCGTGCCCACCGGCTGAGGTTGCGTCTCCCTGATGTCGAGTCACCACACCGCGCCCCCGCGGGAACCAGCACGGCTACCGTCGTACGTCTACGAGGGTGAGGGAGCGCACACGGCATGAGTCCCGGAGACGAACAGGGCTACGACTACCCCGAGACGGGCCACACCCGCACCCGCCTCCCCGACCCCGACCCCTACGGCGGCGCCCCCCGCCGCCCCCACCGCTCCTCCTCCCGCAGCCTGGTCACGGTGGTAGGCGTAGTAGTCCTCCTCATCGCCGCCATCGCCTTCGCGAACCGGGGAGGAGACTCACCTGCTGACGAGGCGTCGGGGAAGGACACCAAGCCCCAAACGTCCTCAACAGCCCCCTCGGGCACCCACCCGGTCGAAACAAAGACCGGCACCATCCCTTCGGGCTTCGCCCGTACAGCCCAGGGGGCCGAGAGCGCGGCGGCGAACTATGCGGTGGTCCTGTGGTCCGACGGCATGGTCGACACGGCCAACAGGCACAGCATCATCGAAGCAGTGGCCGACCCGAGCACCGTGAGCCGGCTTCAGTCGGTTTTCGACGCCAATTACTCTGCGGACTTCCTCAAGAACATCGGTCTCAAGGCCGATGGCAGCGCCCCCAAGGACGCCACCTTCGTCGACCGCACACTGCCGGCCGGCACGAAGACGACGTCGTACAGCAGCGAGGCGGCAACCGTCGAAGTGTGGTGCAACACGCTCTTCGGCCTGGCCGGTGAAAGCTCGAACAACCCTGTGACCAGTGGCTGGTCGACCGTCACCTTCAAGCTGAATTGGGACGGCAGCGACTGGAAGGTGCTGGACACCAGCCAGAAAACAGGCCCCACCCCGATCACCGGAGACAACCCCGTCTCCAGTGCCGATGAGATCGGCAAGGCGGTCAAGGAGTTCGGAGGGTTCACATATGCCCGGTAGCCCGCAGCGCGTCTTCAAGCTCGCCGGCCTGGTGGGCGCCGTACAGGCCGCCACCGTGCTCCTGGCCGCGCGAGCCGCGGCGGCACCCTCGCCCACACCGACTCCCAGCAAGAGCGCCGACTGCTCCCTGCTCGCGCCTCCTGCCCGAAAGTTCTGCGAGTCCGGTGACCCCTCCGGCGGATCCTCCGGTGTCACCCCCGGCAACCCCCTCACCGACTCCCTCGACCCCCTCGCCTCCCTGGCCAAGGGATGTGCCGACGCCGCCGCCTGGACCATCGGCAAGCTCAGTGATGCCGTGAAGGAGACCGCCAACGTCGACTTCACCAATCAGGCCTTTCTGAAGCAGTACGCCGTCGTCTTCGCCGCCTCCACGATCCTCACGCTCCTGCTCTGGCTGCTGGCCGTGGCCAAGCGAGCCGTACGCGGCGTCCCCCTCACCACCGCCATCTCGGAAGCCGTCGGTTTCCTCTGGCTCACCGTGCTGGCCTCCGCCTTCACCCCCCTGATCCTGTACACCGTCGTATCGGCGGCGGACGGCGTCACGGACGTCCTCGCGAAAGCCACCGGCGACCAGGCCGACACCTTCTTCGGCACCTTCTCCGGCGCCCTGAAGAAGGGCAACGACATCGGCGGCGGCCCCATCATGCTGATCGTGGTGTCCCTGGTCAGCATCCTCGCCGCCGGCGTCCTCTGGCTGGAGCTGGTCATCCGCGCCGCCCTGCTCTACGTCGGCGCTCTCCTCGGCACCGTCGTCTACGCGGGCCTGGTCGACAAGAACCTGTGGGGCCACGTCCGCCGCTGGGCCGGCATCATGATCGCGGTCATCCTCGTCAAACCGGTCATCGTGATCGTGCTCGGCCTCGCCGGCGCCCTCTCCGGTGACGGCGGCCCCGACGCGTTCTCCGCCGTCGTCTCCGGCCTCGCCATCATCCTGCTGGCCATCTTCGCCAGCGCGATGATCTACCGCTTCGTCCCCGGCTTCGGCGACGAGATCGCCGGTTCCCGCAGCAACCGCATCATGCAGGGCGCCGAGAGCAAGGCCGCCGCCGTCATCAGTTCCCCGGCCACCCTCGTCGCCCAGGGCATCAAGACCCACAGCACCCGCGCCGACAACAACGGCGGACCGAGCAGCAGCACCCCCCGTCCGGCCAACCCGGTCACCGGCGGCGTCGCCGCCCACAGCAGCCGTACCCCGACCGGAGGCACCGGCGGAGCCGTCCCCTCCGCCACGCCCGCGCCCCGCGCGTCCAGCCCGGTCAACACTCCGCACGCCAGCAACAACCGCAACAACCGCTCGGGAGGTGAAGGGCGTTGACGACCGAGTCCCACCTGTCCCATCCGGTCACGCCCCGCCGTACGTATCTCATCGGCCGCGCCCGGCCGAACGCGATCATCGGCCGGAACCGTGAGTCCGGCGAGATCGCCCTGATCGTCGCCGGCGCGTTCCTCGGCATGATGTGCGGCCTCCTCGTCCCGGTCCTGTCCCTGCGGATCGTGCTGCTGACCGGCTTCCCGCTGCTCGCGCTCGCCGCGGTCTACGTGCCGTACAAGCGCCGCACGTTCTACAAGTGGTTCGAGATCAACCGCAGCTACAAGCGCACCGTCAAGCGGGGCGCCGCCTACCGTTCCGCCGCCATGGAGGCCGGGACCCGGTTCGACGGGCGCGAGATCGAGATCGGCCCGCCCCCGGGCATCGGCCGCATCACCTGGCTCGCCGCGCCCTTCGGTCCGGACGAGATCGCCGTACTGCTGCACGCCGACCGCAAGACCGTCACCGCCGCCATCGAGATCGAGGGTCCCGGTGTGGGCCTGCGCGACTCGGAGGACCAGGAGGCGCTGGTCGACCGCTTCGGCACCCTGCTCAAGCACGTCGCCAACGGGGACGGCTTCGTCACGCGCCTGCAGATGCTCGCCCGGACCCTGCCGGCCGACCCGGACGCGCACGCCAAGGACGTCGCCCAACGCGGCGACTCCCGCGCCCCCGGCTGGCTCCAGCAGTCGTACGACCAGCTCCAGTCCATGGTGTCCACCAGCAGCGAGCAGCACCGCGCCTACCTCGTCGCCTGTATGCACTACAGCCGCGAACTGGCCGCCGAGGCACACGCCATGGCCCGCGCCGTCCGCGCCCGCGGCGGCAAGGTCGACCGGGACGCCGGGCTCGCCGTCGTCATGGCCCGTGAGCTCACCGACATCTGCTCGCGGCTCCAGGAGGCCGACATCCGCGTACGGCAGCCGCTCGGTCAGGGGCGGCTGGCCTCCCTCATCCACTCCATGTACGACCCCGACCACCCCATCGACCACATCCAGGCGATGACCCAGCGCAACGCCTGGCCGGCCGAGCTGGACGCCACGGAGCCCACCTATCTCCAGGCCAAGACCCGGGAGTCGTCCACCCGCGCGCCCTGGTGCCACGCCACCGCCTGGGTGAAGGAGTGGCCGATGACCCCCGTCGGCGTGAACTTCCTCGCCCCGCTCCTCGTCCACACTCCGGACGTCATCCGCACGGTCGCCGTCACCATGGACCTCGAACCCACCGAGGTCGCCATCGAGCGGATGCTCACCGAGAAGACCAACGACGAGGCCGAGGCGTCCCGCGCCGCCAAGATGAACCGGACCGTCGACCCGCGCGACATCGCCGCGCACAACCGCCTCGACCAGCGCGGCGAGGACCTCGCCAGCGGAGCCGCCGGCGTCAACCTCGTCGGCTACATCACCGTCTCGTCCCGTTCCCCGGAGGCCCTCGCCCGCGACAAGCGGACGATAAGGGCCTCCGCCGGCAAGTCGTACCTCAAGCTGGAGTGGTGCGACCGAGAGCACCACCGCGCCTTCGTGAACACACTTCCGTTCGCCACCGGCATCCGAAGGTAGGGGCTGATTCGCCGATGCGGGATCCGCTGTCCGTCCTCACCGAGGCCTTCACCTCCTTCCTCTTCGGGAAGGTGGAGACGACCCGGCTGCCGGTGCGCACCTCCACGGGCCAGGCCCAGGCCGTCTACCTGCCCACGGCCGCGCCCGGCCTCGGCGACTCCGGCGTCATCATCGGCCGCGAGGTGTACTCCGGGAAGGGCTACATCTACGACCCCTTCCAGCTGTACGGCCAGCAGCTGCCGGCCCCGCACTGGCTCGTCCTCGGCGAGTCCGGGAACGGCAAGTCGGCCCTGGAGAAGACCTACGTCCTGCGCCAGCTCCGCTTCAAGGACCGCCAGGTCGTCGTCCTGGACGCCCAGGGCGAGGACGGGGTCGGCGAATGGAACCTCATCGCCCAGGAGCTGGGGATAACGCCGATCCGGCTGGACCCGATGGCCGCCCTGGACCACGGCATCCGCCTGAACCCGCTGGACCCGGCGATCACCACCACCGGTCAGCTGGCACTGCTCCGCACGATCATCGAAGTGGCGATGGGCCACGGCCTGGACGAGCGTTCCGGTTTCGCCCTGAAGGTCGCCCACTCGTACGTCAACGAGACCATCGTGGACCGCCAGCCGGTCCTGTCCGACATCGTGGAGCAGCTACGGCACCCCGAGCCGGAGTCGGCGGAGGCGATGAACGTCGCCATAGACGACGTACGGGCGTGGGGCCTCGATGTCGCCCTGGTCCTGGACCGGTTGGTCGACGGTGACCTGCGCGGCATGTTCGACGGCCCGACGACGGTCGGCATCGACCTGGACGCCCCGCTGATCGTCTTCGACCTCTCCCACATCGACCGCAACTCCATCGCCATGCCGATCCTCATGGCGATCGTCGGCGTGTGGCTGGAGCACACCTGGATCCGCCCCGACCGGAAGAAGCGCATCTTCCTGGTCGAGGAGGCCTGGCACATCATCAACAGTCCGTTCGTGGCCCAGCTCTTCCAGCGACTGCTGAAGTTCGGCCGCCGGCTCGGCCTCTCCTTCGTGGCAGTGGTCCACCATCTGTCCGACGTCGTCGACGGAGCGGCGGCGAAGGAGGCGGCGGCCATTTTGAAGATGGCGTCGACCAGGACGATCTACGCCCAGAAGGCCGACGAGGCGAGGGCCACGGGCCGGGTCCTCGGCCTGCCCCGCTGGGCGGTCGAGATCATCCCCACGCTGACGCCGGGCATCGCGGTCTGGGACGTCAACGGCAACGTCCAGGTGGTCAAGCACCTGGTCACGGAGACGGAACGGCCGCTGGTCTTCACCGACCGCGCGATGACCGAGTCCTCCAGCGACCTCACGGCCGACGACGCCCTGCGCGCGGCCGAACTGGAGGCCGAGCAACGGGCCGCTGCCTTCGTGGAACAGCACGTGGGCGACTCGGAGTCGACGGTGGCGTAAGGGGACGTAAGGGGAGCACAGGGTGAGACCGGACGACCGCCGCGAGGACCGCCGGGACAGCCGCCGGGAGGGCCAGGGCGGCATCCCCGACGGCCTGCTGATCGGCATCCTCGCGTTTCTCCTCGGCATGACCGTGCTGGTGTGGACGGCCACGGGCCTGGCGGCCTGGTTCGCCCAGGGCGCCTGGCCCACCGGCGTCACGTTCACCCGCACGCCCCTGGCCATGCGCCACCTCATCGGCCGTCCCCACGACATCACCGGCGCCTGGCCGGACACCCCGCCGTCCGAACTCTCCGGCTGGGGCCTGTTCTGGGGCCTCTTCATAGGCCAACTGATGATCCTCTTCGTCCTCACGATGTTCGTCCTGGGAACGGTGGCACGGTGGAAGGCCGGGAGGACCCGGAGGGCTGCCGACGAGGGCGGGGGAATGGCGGGGCCTGGACCGACGCGCGGCGGATCGGCGACGGCCGGGCCGGCGGGTACGGGATCGGTGAGCGCCGGGGCAGCGGGAGCTGGAGCTGACGGGCCGGGGGCTGGTGGGCCTGGGGCTGGTGGGCCTGGGGTTGGCGGACTCACGACTGCTGGGCCGGGCGTCGGCGGGCCCGCCGGGCCTGTGTTCGAGAGTGCCGCGTCCGCCTTCGCCCCTCAGCATGAGGTTCCGGCACCTCGCGGGGAGGCCGGGACGCTGGGACCGGGCGCCTTCTCGGCCGACGGTGAACGGGTGGGCGGCTGGGAGAAAATCGTCATCGCACCCAGGGAAAGCCGCCTCACCACCGCGACCCACGCCATCCGGACGGCCCCCGGCCCCACCCTCGTCGTCACCTCCAACCCCACCCTCTGGTCGGACACTAAGGACGCGAAGGCCAAACTGGGCCCCACGCTCCTCTACGACCCCACTCACCTCTGTGACACCCCGGCCCGCCTTCACTGGTCCCCGACCACCGGCTGCGAGGACAAACGAACGGCGCTGCACAGAGCAACAGCCCTGCTGGCCCCCGTACAACCCACCGCCAAGATCGACCAAGCGGTGGCGGACACAGCGACCACGCTCCTCCGCAGCTACCTGCACGCCGCCGCCCTGGACAACCGCACCATCCGTCACGTCCACCGCTGGTCGCAGGGCACCCAGGTCCAAGAGGCGGTCCGCACCCTCCGTACCCACCCCAAGGCCGCCCCGGGCGCCGCCGGCGAGCTGGAGGCTGCCCTCACCGCCCACCCCGAACGCCGCGACATCGCCCAGGAGCTGACCAGCAGGGCCCTCGCGGCCCTCTTCACGGTCAACATCCGCGAAGCCTGCACTCCCAACCGAAATGATGCGCTCGCCTTGGATTCCTTCATCCAAGAAGGGGGCACGCTTTATGTGGTCGGTGAATCCATCGAGGACCCGCGGAGCAATCCGGGCGCGATGCCGCTCCTGACGGCCCTCGTCTCCAGCGTGGTCGAGCGCGGCCGGCGCATGGCCGAACGGTCATCCTCCGGTCGGCTCGACCCACCACTCACTCTGGTTCTGGACGACATCGCGGCCGTGGCCCCGTTCCCGGAGCTGCCGGCCCTGCTCGCCACCGGAGCCGACCAGGGCCTGCCGACGCTCGCCCTGCTCCGCTCCCGCGAACAGGCCCGCTCCCGCTGGCCCCATCAGGAGCTGCCGGTCTAGGCGGGCCGCACCAGAACGAACTCCCTCTCCTGCTCCGCCTCGTCCTTCGAGAAGGACACCACCAGGCCACTCGGTACGAAGCCGATCTTCCGGTACGCCGCCTGCGCTCGCGCGTTGTCCTCATGGACGAACAGCCGCACCCGCTCGGCCGCCTGCTTCCACGCCCAGGCGACACCGGCCTCGAACAGCGCCTCGATCAGCCCGTTCCCCCGGTGCTCGGGCCGCACGTACACCCCGACGACGTGCCCTTGCCGCCGCTCGACCGGAAATCCGGCCCAGTCCTTCGTCCCGGCCTCTTCGATGAGTACGGTGACGGAGCCGGCCCACGTCCCGTCGGGCGCCTCGGCGATGAACTGGAGGGCCGTGGTGGAGCCCTCCCCGGAGGTGACGGCCCGGTCCTGCCAGAAGGAGTCGGGCTTAGCCGCAGCGTTCTCGTAGGTCTCCAGAAAGGCGAGGTGCGCGACAGGGTCCCGCAGGGCGTCCAGCCGCAGCTCCTTCACCCGCTCCCAGTCATCGGGCCGTATGGCGCGGACAATGTACTCGTTCCCGGCGAGAAGACTCATGCGACCACCCTAAACGCAGAAAACCCCCGCACCGAAGTGCGGGGGTTTCCTCAAAAATTGTTCGGCGGCGTCCTACTCTCCCACAGGGTCCCCCCTGCAGTAC
>NZ_JBFATL010000088.1:0-11412 GCF_040678315.1 Streptomyces sp. NPDC052721
CCTGTCCGAGGAGGAACTCGTGCCCCTGGTGACGCGGGACGCGATGGTCGGCGTGGCCAAGGTGACGGCACCATGAGCGCGCCCCTGGACATCGAGGGCCCGGCCGCACCGCCGCGCTCCAACGGCGAGCTGGTGTTCGCCGAGCCCTGGGAGAGCCGCGCCTTCGGCATGGCCGTCAGCCTGTACGAGGCGGGCGCGTTCACCTGGCCCGACTTCCAGGCCGCACTCGCCGCCCGGATCGCGGCCTGGGAGTCCACAGCGGCGCCGGAGGAGCCGTACAACTACTACCGGCTCTGGCTCGCCGCCCTGGAGGACGTCCTCACCGGCCTGTGCGCCGTGACACCGGAGGAGGTCACCGCGCGCGCCGAAACCCTGGCCCAGCGCCCTCCCGGCCACGACCACTCCGACGACCACTCCCACCCGCACCCGCACCCGCACCCGCACCCGCACTGAGCCGAAGGGCGCCGGGCCGTCCCGAGCACGATGACGGCCTGGTGACCTCATGCCCCACCGGAGCAACGCACCGTACGCGCTGCCTTTCCAGCGAAGGAATTTCTTCATGCCTGTCAGAAACAAGCTGCTCGCGGCCGTGGCGATGCTGACCGCGGTTGGTGGCCTCGGAACAGCGGGAACGGTGGCCGCCGGCGCCGCCACCGCGGAGTGCGGCGACCGCTGCATCCAGATCTACAGCGCGAAGTTCGGCACGGCCGCGCGGCCCCATCTGGTGGAAACCGTGTACCGAGGAGTGGCGGAGGTCGGTCGGCCCACCGTCATGCGCCCCGTCAGCACCACCGATCCGGCCGGGGACATCGTCGGTCACCGAGCGGGCCTGGTGTCCGACTTCTACAAGGACGGCCTGCTGTCCGCCGAGGTGAACCGGCATTACGGCACCCTGCGTGCGGTGGAGGTCGAGTACGCGCCGCACGGCGAGCGCACCGGCCTGTGTGCGGGCCTGGCCACCACCGCGTACCAGAACGAGGGCCTCACCCTGCAGAAGTGCGGGGCTTCCGCCAAGACCGTCTGGATCATCGACACCGCGGATTCGCCCTCGACCGCCGCCCAGGGGCACTTCCCGCTGGTCAACGGCTCGACCACGGACTTCGAGCACCCCTACGCGATGACCTTCACCCACGACTCCCCCGACCACGGCCGCTCCAGGGGCCGCGACCACCGGACCACGGTGCCCGGGCAGATCCGGGTCGCCAGGCTCATGGGCAACCCGTCCCACGTACCGGCCGGTCAGCTGTGGGGCACGACCAAATAGGCGGCCCATTTCCCGTCCGGCGTGATCGCGGCGACGTGTCGTCGTCTCCCCGTGCGCACCGAGCTTGTGCAGGAGGTCGCACCGCGTCGCAGTCGACCGCTCTTGCCCTCACCAAGATAGGAGCATATGCTCGTAAACGCGTCGCACCCTGCGCGGCCCCGCGGATCCCCCCGCGCACTCCACGACCCACCGTCAGAAAGCCTCACCATGGAAACCCCCGCCGGACCCGCCTACGAGCGTCGGCAGACACGCTCCACGGCGGCCGAGCCCGCCCCGGGTGATCACACCGCCCTCCGCCGTCGGCCGCCGGTGAAAGCCTGGCTGCAGCCGGCCCTCATCGCCCTGATCGTCGTGGCGGCCTTCGTCAGCTGCTACGTGGGTCTGCAGCGCGACCCGCAGCCGCATCACGTCCCCCTCGCCGTCGCCGGTACCGACCTGCCGGGCGAGATACACCGGGCACTCGGCGACAGCGTCGAGGTGCGCCCCGCCGCCGACGCCGATACGGCCCGCCGGGCCCTGGAGCACCACGACGTCGTCGCCGCGCTCAGCACCGGCGGTCCGGGCGAGCTGCGCCTGGAGGTGGCGGGAGCCAACGGCACGTCCACCACGGCCGCCGTGAAGTCCCTCGTCGGTGCCTACGCCGAAGGGGCCGGCATGCACGTCAGCACGGAGGACGTCCGGCCGCTGGCCCACTTCGACGCCCGCGGACTGGCCGGCTTCTACCTGGCCTTCGGCGTCACCCTCGCCGGTTTCGTGCTGGGCTCGAACACCGTCGGCCTGGCCGGTCTCCTGCATCTGCGTCACCGGTTCTGGCTGCTGAGCGGCGCTTCCGCGGCCATCGGCGCCGTGGCCGCGATCATCGCGGGGCCTGTTCTCGGAGCGGTACCGGCCCCGGTCGTTCCGTTGATCGCCACCCTCGCCCTGCTGGCAGCGGCGGCGGCCTTCACCACCAAACTGCTCGGCACCTACCTCGGCCCCATCGGGCTCCCGGTCGCCACCCTCCTGCTGCTCACCGTCGGCAACGCCACCAGCGGCGCCACCATCGGGGAGGACCTGCTGCCCGCCGCGGCCCGGGCCGTCTCCGCACTGCTGCCACCCGGCGCCGCCGTCCGCGCCATCGCCGACCTCGGCTACTTCCACGGCGCGCACGCGGCAGGACCCGTCATGACACTGGCCCTGTGGGCCGTCGTCGCCGCGGTGCTGCTCATCCCGCGTGGCCGCCTGGAACGGCGGCGCGCGTCCACCACCGTCTGACTCCCGCGTCCCTCCCGGCGCAGTCGGCCCGACCTCCCAGACCCGTGATCACCCACCGAGAGGAACAGTGACGAGGAACGACTCCACCGCGACGGTCAGTGTCACCGGCGAAGGCCGCGACGGCGGCCGGATCAACGCCGTGGCGGTCTGACCCAGGAGGCCGGCCGCCTCCCGCCGGACCACGCACACCCATGAACGGAAAGAGAACAGAGATGCCGGACATCACCGGAACACGCAAGGCACGCTACCTGCTGGCAGCCGCGGCGGCCGTGGCCGTCGTCGGCGGTGCGGCGCTCGCACCGTCGGCGTCGGCCGGCGGATCCGCCGCGAAGCCGCCCGCGAAAACCTTCGAACTGGTCGGCAAGCAGACCTCGTCCGGGGAAGTCGATCTGGGCGAGCCGGGCATCAGCGTGGGCGATCAGCGGATCGTGCACGAGGACCTCTACCGCGACGGCGAGAAGGTGGGCGATCACAGTTCGGCCTGCACCTTCACCCGGGTCAGCCCGGCCGCCCTCCAGTGCATCGGCACCTTCGCGCTTCCCGAGGGGCAGTTCACCGCGCAATCGCTGCTGCACCTGCCCGCCCCGTCCTCCGTCGACGTCGGCATCACCGGCGGCTCGGGCGCCTACAGCACCGCCCAGGGATTCGTCCGCACCGTTCCCGCGGGCCCGACCGAGCGGCACTTCACGGTCCACCTCCAACACTGAGGCGTACGGGGCCGCTTCGGGTGAGAGAAGCCGGTACACATGACAAAGGCAAGGAGGTCACCCACTCCTTGCCACTCTCAACTTATAGCGCACGGGGGGCCTTGCGGCAAGACCCCGGTGATGCCGCAGAATCACCGGCCTCGACCAGAACCTGCGGAAACGGGGGGCCTTGATGATCGACGTGCTCGTGGTCGGCGGCGGACCGACCGGCTTGATGCTGGCCTGCGAACTGCGGCTGCACGGCGTACACGTGGTCGTGCTGGAGAAGCTGACCGAGCCGACCGAGCAGTCCCGCGGGCGCGGTCTGCACGCGCGCAGCGTGGAGATGATGGACCAGCGCGGCCTGCTCGACCGGTTCCTGGCGGTCGGTGAGAAGTTCCGGGCCGGCGGGCTCTTCGGCGGCGTCATCAAGCCGTGGCCGGACCGGCTGGACACGGCTCATCCGTTCGGCCTCGCCGTCTCGCAGCCGGCCACCGAGCGGCTGCTGAACGAGCGTGCCCTGGAAGCCGGTGCCGAGATCCGGCGGGGCCGGGAGGTGGTCGGGCTGAGCCAGGACGCGGACGGGGTGACGGCCGAGCTGGCGGACGGCACGCGGCTGCGCTCGCGGTACCTCGTCGGGTGCGACGGCGGCCGCAGTACGGTGCGCAAGCTGCTCGGTGTCGGCTTCCCCGGTGAGCCCTCGAAGGTCGAGACGCTGCTGGGTGCCATGGAGGTGACCGAGGATCCGGCGACGATCGCCGCCGTCGTCGAGGAGGTCCGCAAGACACGGTTGCTGTTCGGTGCCATTCCCGACGTGGACGGGAACAAGGGGGTGTACCGCATCGGCGTCCCCGCCGACGGGGTGGCCGAGGACCGTACGACCGCGCCGACCCTGGAGGAGTTCAAGGGGCGGCTGCGGGCCGTGGCGGGCACCGACTTCGGGGCGCATTCTCCACGCTGGCTGTCCCGGTTCGGTGACGCCACCCGGCAGGCCGAGCGCTACCGGGTCGGCCGGGTGCTGCTGGCCGGCGACGCGGCGCACATCCACCCGCCGACCGGGGGGCAGGGGCTGAACCTCGGCATCCAGGACGCGTTCAACCTCGGCTGGAAGCTGGCCGCCGAGGTGGCCGGCTGGGCGCCGCAGGGCCTGCTGGACAGCTACCACGCCGAACGGCATCCGGTGGGCGCCGCCGTACTGGACAACACCCGCGCGCAGATGACGCTGCTGGGGACCGGCCCGGGTGCGACCGCGCTGCGGGAACTGTTCGACAGGCTGATGGACTTCGAGGAGGTGAACCGGTACGTCACCGGGATCATCACCGCGGTCGACGTGCGCTACGACCTCGGGGAGGGACACGACCTGCTCGGCCGGCGCCTGCGGGACGTCCAGCTGAAGCGGGGCCGCCTCTACGAGCTGATGCGCGGCGGCCGTGGCCTGCTGCTCGACCGCACCGGCCGGCTCTCGGTGGCGGGCTGGGCGGACCGGGTCGACCACGTCGACGACGTCGGCGAGGAACTCCAGGTGCCCGCGGTACTGCTGCGGCCGGACGGCCATGTGGCCTGGGTCGGCGAGGACCAGCGGGATCTGCTCGACCACCTGCCGAAGTGGTTCGGCGCGGCCGTGGACTGAGCGGGCGGGTGCGGTCACCAGCGCGTACGGCGCGAGCGGCGCCTTCCGGCCGCACCCGCCCCTGTCGGGTCAGCGGTTGACGTAGGTGAGGCTGGTCGCGTCGTAACGGCTGCCCGCGATGTGCTCGGGCGGGGCCGCGGCCTCGATCGCGGCGATGTCCTCGGCGGACAGCTTTACGTCCAGCGCCGCGAGGTTCTCCTCCAGATACCGCTGCCGCCGGGTGCCGGGGATCGGCACCACGTCGTCGCCCCGGTGCTGCAGCCAGGCCAGGGCGAGCTGACCGGCGGTGACGGACTTGGCGGCGGCCAGCTCGTCCAGCTTCGCGACGATCGCCAGGTTCCGTTCGAGGTTGCCGTCGGCGAAGCGTGGCTGGCTGCGCCGGACGTCGGTCTCCGCCAGTTGCTCCACCGAGTTGTAGCGGCCGGTCAGGAAGCCGCGTCCGAGCGGCGAGAAGGGGACCAGGCCGATGCCGAGCTCGCGGCAGACCGGGACGATCTCCGCCTCCAGGTCCCGGGTCCACAGCGACCACTCGCTCTGCAGCGCGGAGATCGGATGCACCGCGTGCGCCCTCCGGATGGTCTGCGCGCCGGCCTCGGACAGCCCGAGGTGCCGTACCTTGCCGGCCCGCACCAGCTCGGCCATGGCCCCGACGGTCTCCTCGATCGGCACCCGCGGATCGACCCGGTGCTGGTAGTAGAGGTCGATGTGGTCGACCCCGAGCCGGCGCAGGGAGGCCTCGCACGCCTGGCGCACGTAGGCGGCGTCGCCGCGGATCAGGGTGGGCTCGCCCAGGCGGTTGGCGAAGCCGAACTTGGTGGCCAGCACCACCTCGTCGCGGCGCCCGGCGACGGCCCGCCCGATCAGCTCCTCGTTGTGCCCGGCGCCGTAGAAGTCGGCGGTGTCGAGCAGGGTGACCCCGAGGTCGAGGGCGTGGTGGAGCGTCGCGACCGACTGCGCGTCGTCCGCGGCGCCGTACCCGTGGCTCATGCCCATGCAGCCGAGTCCCTGCGCGGAGACCTCCAGTTCGCCCAGATGCCGGGTGGGGACGTCGGTCATGCTGCTGCCTCCTGGACTCGTCGGACCGTTCACCCAGGACGCTAGGTATTGGAGTGCACTCCATGTCAAACGAGAGGCAACCACGACGGCGTCACCCGTAGAGTTGCGTGATGTTCGAAGGAAAGCTGGTAAGACTGCGCGCGCTGCGCTCCGAAGACGCTGAGCACCATGTCCGATGGCGCAATGACCCGGAGGTGGTGCGCTGGGCCGCCGGAGGTGACCCGTGTTTTGGTCCGGTCACAGCGGAGGCGGTCGGACTCGGCTTCGAGACCATGCTGCGACTGAACCCCAGGGAGTCGGCCGTGTTCACGGTCGAGGACCTGACGGACGGGACAGTGATAGGCATGGCCGACTACCGGGACCTCGACCCGTACGCCGGAGTGGCCACGCTGGGAGTCACCATCGGCGAGCGGGAGTTCTGGGGCCGCGGTCACGGCAGTGACGCCGTGCGGCTGCTGGTGGGCCACCTGTTCGGTGCGTACTGCCTGAGCCGGCTGGAGCTGGACACCTGGAGCGGCAACGAGCGTGCCGTGCGCGCCTTCACCAGGCTGGGCTTCCGTGAGGAAGGCCGCCGCCGGTCGGCTGTGCTGGTGGAGGGGAAGCGCTACGACCGCGTGCTCTTCGGGATGCTACGCGAGGAGTGGGCGGACTCCGTGTGACGCCGTGGATGCTCTTGCGGGGCGCCCCGTCGCCGCGGCCTCGGGCGGTTCGGGCAGCCAGTCGCGGGCCGGGTCGTACTCCAGCCATCGGCTGCGCCCTGCCCGCGCGGCGCAGGCGGCGATGAGGCCGTGCAGCCCCGGGTGCCCGGTGCCGGTGCGCCACACCAGCGACCAGGCGTACAGCGGCGTGGGGTGGACGAGGAGTTCCTGGACCTGGCGGCCGCGCTGCTGGGCAGGGGCCTGGCGGTGTTCTCGATGGACGGCCCGGGGCAGGGTGCGCTCGCGGCCACGACGGTTCTCCGGCCGGAGTACGAGCAGGTCGTCGGCCGGGTCGTCGACGCCCTCGGCGTCGCCCGCGTCGGGCTCGTCGGCCTCAGTCTGGGCGGCTACTTCGCGGCCCGCGCGGCGGCGCTGGAGCCGCGGGTGGCGGCGGTCGCCACCGTCAGCGGCCCCTTCCGCCTCGACTGGGCCGAACTGCCCCCGCCGGTACGGGACATCATGGCCCGCCGCACCGAAGGAGCGGACGCCGCCCGTGCGTTCGCCCGCCATGTCGACCTCACCGGCCTGGCTCCGCGCATCGCGGCCCCGCTGCTGGTCGTGGACGGCGGCCAGGACGTCATCCCCGGTGTGACCGACGGCGAGCCCCTCGCCCGACTGGCTCCGCGCGGCACCTACCTGCATGTCCCGCACGGTGACCACCTCCTCGGCAACGCCCGCCCCGACTGGCTGCCCCGCCTCGCCGACCACATCACGGCCGCCCTGACCGCGCCGCCGGCGTGAACCCGCTCCGACACGCACGGTCCCGCGAATCCGGCCAGAGCGGCGAGGACGGCCAGGGTGAGCGGGGCCGGGGAGGGTGAGCGGAGCCGACGAGGGTGAGCGGAGCCGGGAAGGGTGAGCGGAGCCGGGAAGGGTGAGCGGGGCCGGGGAGGGTGAGCGGTGCCGACGAGGGCGCGGAATCCGGAGGTGATCGGCGGTCTCGATGGCCGGAAGGCGCCGTGAACAATCTGATTCATCCGCTGCCGCTCCGGCCAACCGGATCGCACGGACCATAGGCTTCCGCTCCCTCTGGACGGCATGACCGGTACGCGAACCCAACGGAGTTGGCCGTAGGCCTTGTCGGGTCCCCACCCCGGTGCCATAGTTGCCCCGCCGATGAGTCAGATTCATTCCGGGCGCCGGGAGGTGTTCTCGTGTCAGCAGAGCGCAAGGTACCGGCCAAGGGCAGCGGGACGACACCCAGGCCTTACCGGCCGGGCTACGAGCTGGTCGCCGAGCAGCTCCTCGGGTACATCGCCGAACAGGGCCTGCGTCCCGGCGCGCGGCTGCCGACCGAGGCGGGGCTCGCCGAGATCCTCGGCACCTCGCGCAATGTCACCCGCGAGGCGGTGAAGGTACTGGCGGCCCTCGGCCGGCTCAGTGTCCGGCGGGGCGCCGGCATCTTCGTGGCCGACTCGCCCGGCGGGCTCGCCGACGACGACATGACGCACTTCCAGCCGACCAGCATGGAACACGTGCTGATGCTGCTGGACTACCGCAGCCTGATCGAGGCCGAGACCGCCCGCCGCGCGGCCGGCCAGGCGGCGCCGATCGAGGTGCGGAACATCCAGAAGGGCGCCGAGCGCTCCCTGAGGGCCGGCCGGGAGGACGACGCCGACGCCTTCTCCGTGGCCGACCAGCTGTTCCACGACGCCGTCGGCATCGCCGCCCACAACATCTTCCTGCGCTCGAGCGTCACCAACGTACGACGTCTGGCGGCGCAGTCCGACGTGCTGCTCTTCCACGGCGACACACCCGGCTCGCTGGAGGTGGCGGGTCGCCAGCACATGGCGATCGCGGACGCCATCGCCGCAGGGGACGCCGACCGTGCCGCCACGCTGATGACCGAGCACATCGCCACGACACGGCAGCAGTTCGAGCGTCGTATCCGCGACCGTCTGTTCAATGTCGCCCCGCCCGGCGCCGGCCCGGCCGCGTCCGCCGCATCGGGGACCACCACCGCCGGCACGGACGCCGCCGGCGCCGGCGACACCCCCGAGCCCACCCCGCCGGTGACGTCCGCCTCCTGACGCGAGGTCGCCGCCGGGGTGTTCCCCAGGAACGAGCCGCCCCTCTCCCCCTCCCCTCCCCTCCCCTCCCCTCCCCGCAGGCGATTGGATTCCCATGTCCATACCCTCAGCCCCACCCCGCCGCTCCCGGCGAAGAAGCGCACTGACCGTCCTCGCCCTGGCCGCCGCGGCGCTCCCCCTGACCGCCCCGCACGCCCAGGCCGCCCCGCGGGCCGCCGATCCGCCCCCGCTGAAGATCTATGTCTCGCCCGACCACGGCCGCGACACCGGCTCGGGCACCTCCAAGCACCCGTTCCGGACGCTCGGTCACGCACGGGACTTCATACGCGGCATCAACCGTGACATGCGGCGTGACATCGATGTCGAGCTGCTCTCCGGCACCTACCGGCTCACCGACACCTTCACCCTGACGCCGCGCGACTCGGGTACGAACGGCCACCGCGTCGTCTACGAGGCGGCTCCGGGCGCGCACCCCGTGATCAGCGGCGGCAGCCAGGTCACCGGCTGGGCTCCGGTCGACGCCGGCCACACGGTGTACAAGGCGCACGTGGGTGACCTCGACACCCGGCAGCTCTACGTCGACGGCGAGCTGGAGACACGGGCCCGTGGTCCGGAGAACCCGCCCGGCTTCTCCAAGACGGCGACCGGCTACAAGATCACCGACACCCGTCTGGACTCGTACAAGAACCAGTCCGACATGGAGGTGGTCAGCAAGTGGGGCTGGATGATGATGCGCTGCCCCGTGCAGTCCGTCTCCGGCACCACGATGACCATGCGGCAGCCCTGCTTCCACAACGCCAACCTCCACGAGGGCCAGGAGATCCAGAACCCCACCTGGCTGGAGAACGCGCGGGAGCTGATGGACACCCCCGGTGAGTGGTACCTCGACAAGAGCGAGGGCGACCTGTACTACATGCCCAAGAAGGGGCAGGACCCGGCGACGGCGACCGTGACCGTCCCGCGCGTGCAGGACCTCGTGGACCTGGACGGCACCAAGGACCACCCGGTCGGCAACGTCTCCTTCCGGGGCATCACCTTCTCGTACTCGACCTGGCTCGCCCCCAGTTCGGACGACGGGCTGATCGAGGGCCAGGCCGGCTTCCGTATCGTCGGCGACGACAATCCGGACTTCGACTCCACCCGCCTGAAGTGGGTCAAGACGCCCGGCGCGGTCAACGTCAGCCACGGCCGGGGGATCTCCTTCGAGGGGAACACCTTCACCCACCTCGGCGCCGTCGGCCTGAACCTCAACACCGGGACGCGGGGCACCCACGTCACCGGCAATGTGTTCCGGCAGATCGCGGCCACCGGCATCCAGGTCGGCGGCGTCGAGGTCGTGGACGCCCACCCGGACGATCCACGGGACATCACCAAGGACAACACCGTCGACAACAACGTCGTCACCCATGTCGCCGACCAGTACAACGGCTCCCTGGGCATCTTCGCCGGCTACACCGACCACACCGTGATCAGCCACAACAGGGTGTACGACCTGCCGTACAGCGGCATCTCCGCGGGCTGGGGCTGGGGCCTGACCGATCCGGGCGGTGACACCAACTACCCGGGCAACTCCGGAGTACCGGTGTGGGACACCCCCACCACCTCCCGTGACAACGTCATCAGTGACAACGAGATCAGTGACATCATGAAGTCACAGGCCGACGGCGGCGCGATCTACACCCTGAGTGCCAACCCCGGCGGCATCGTCTCCGGCAACTACATCAGGAAGGTTCCGGAGCTGGCCTACGGGGCCATCTACCAGGACGAGGGCAGCCGTTACTGGCACACGACCAACAACGCGTTCTGCGATGTCGCCTATCAGTGGCTGCTGCTCAACCACGGCATGGACATCACCGCCGACTACAACTTCACCACCACACCGAAGTTCAGCGCGCAGTTCAACAGCACGGACGACACGATCGTGCACAACACGACGGTCGACGGCTGTGAGCAGCTGCCCGCCTCGATCGTCGGCAACGCCGGTCTCCAGCCGCCGTACCGGCACCTCGACCCGGACCCGGAGACCGGTGACCACACGGCGCCGACGGTCCCCGGCAAGCCCGGCGCGGTCGCCGGCCTGCCCACCGTCGTGGATCTGAGCTGGCCGGCCGCCACCGACGACAACGGTGTCACCGGCTACGCGATCCACAGCGGCGGCAAGGTGGTCAGCGCGTCCAAGGGCGCCTCGGTACGCATCGCGAACCTCACCGCCGGGGCGTCGTACACCTTCACGGTGACCGCCCGCGACGCGGCGGGCAACGAATCACCGCCCAGCGCGCCCGTGACGGTCACCCTGCCCGACGGCGCGGACCTGGCCCTGCACAAGCCGGTCACGGTCTCCTCCTACTCCGATCCGAACACCCCCGAACTGGCCGTGGACGGCGACCTGTCCACCCGCTGGGCGCAGGGCCTCGGCCTGCCCGACCCGTCCTGGATCCAGGTCGACCTGGGCAAGGTCACCAACGTCTCGGGTGTGGTCACGACGTTCGAGAAGCCCAGCGGCTACAAGTACCTCCTGGAGTACTCCGCCGACGGCCTGAACTGGTCGGCGCTGGACGACCACACCGCCGGCCACACCACCGCGCAGACCGCCTACTCCCTCCCCGACGCCCCGGTCGACGCCCGCTATCTGCGCCTGACCGTCACCGCCTCCAGCTGGAACGGCGGCAGCGTCTACGAACTCCAGGCCTACGGCGGCTTCTAGGCCCTGTCGTCAAACTCCCGTCTGCCGCGCGACGCCATGCACGCACTCTCGCCGCACCGGGCCCCGACCCAAGTACATCCAGTACGAGGG
>NZ_JBFATL010000089.1:0-9118 GCF_040678315.1 Streptomyces sp. NPDC052721
ACATCCAGTACGAGGGCCGGGGCCCGGCACGCCGAGAGCACGCACCTGACGCCGCGCGGCCCGCCCTCCGGGCGGACGACGGGAGTTTGACGACAAGGCCTAGGTCCACATGCTCAGGAGGTGGGAGCAGTCACATGACGGAAGTCGGTGATGAGTCTGTCTCCTTACCGTCGGGGACGTGGCGAGAAAGTTCGCTGCCGTCCGGCTCACTCGTAAAAGGGGTCCTCCCCCACTCCGGGAAAGGGAAAGCCATGCCCGTTCGCCTTCGTCCGCTCAGACGACGCTGGATGTACCCCGTCATGACCTTCAGCGCGGCCCTCGCCGTCCTCTTGCCGACCACGGCCGGCGCGGTGGCGACCGCGGGCAGCAGCGCGGACGTCACCACCAAGCCCACGATCGTCTTCGTACACGGAGCCTTTGCCGACTCCAGCGGCTGGAAGACGGACATAGCGGCTGTCCAGCGCCTCGGCTATCCAGTGGTCGCGGCACCGAACCCGCTGCGGGGCCTGTCCAGCGACGCTGACTACATACGCTCGGTTCTGCGGACGATCAGCGGACCGATCGTGCTGGTCGGGCATTCCTACGGTGGCGCGGTCATCACCAACGCGGCCCGAGGCGTCGACAACGTCAAGGCGTTGGTCTATGTAGGGGCATTCGTGCCCGACGCGGGGGAAAGCATCGCGACCGTACTCGACCCGCAGAAGTACCCGGGTTCGCTGCTCGGCCCCGGCACGACCCTGACGCGTCCGGCCCCGAACCCGTCCGCGCCGGGCGGCCAGGACGCGGACATCTACATCAAGCCCCAGGACTTCCAGAAGGTGTTCGCCGCCGACGTCTCCGCCTCCGAGGCCTCGGTGATGGCCGCCACGCAGAGACCCCTGTCCTACACCGCCGAAACCGAGGCATCCGGAGATCCGGCGTGGAAGACCATACCGTCCTGGGACCTCGTCACGCTCAACGACAAGGCCATTCCGCCTGCAGGCCAGCGGTTCATGGCAGAGCGTGCGCGTGCCCACGTCGCGTACGTGGACTCCTCGCATGCCGTCATGGTGTCGCACCCGCAGGCGGTTGTGCGTATCGTTCTCGACGCCGTGCGCCACGTCGGATAGCCCGCTTCCTCGCCCACCGGGGCGCCTGGTCGGGTCCCGGGTTTTCGATGATGCCTTCGTCGTAGCCTCCGCCCCTGTTGATCGCCGTACTGGGGCCCGGCCGGGACCGAAGCGCAGGCCCGGCGCGTCTCCCTCCGTCGCCGGGCGCCGCGGCAGCCGTTGGCAGATGATGGGCGTGACGTCGGAACGTATGATCCGGGCATGGGTGGTGCGGAACGCGTCCAGTCGGGCGCCCCCGTCTCTTCTGGCACACGGATGCTGGTGGGCAGGGACGCGGAACTGCGGATCATCGGGAGGCTCCTGTCGGCGGGGGGCGGGGCTCTGGTTCTCGCCGGCGAGCCCGGGATCGGTAAGACGAGCCTGTTGAGTGCCGCACAGCGACAGGCCGAGCAGTCCGGCTTCACCGTGCTGACGGTGGCCGGCTCCGAGGCATCCGCCGAGGTGCCGTTCCAGGGCCTGTACCAACTGTTCGCCGGATCGCTCGACCGGGTGGCGGACCTGCCCGTTGCGCAGAGCAGGGCCCTGCTGACCGCACTCGGTCTGCGCAAGGGGCCCGCGCCGCAGCCTTTCCTGGTGGCCCTGGCCACGCTGGACCTGCTGGCCGAGGCCGCGGCCGAGGCGCCGGTGCTGGTGTGCGTGGACGACCTGCAATGGGTGGACCAGCCCAGCGCCGACGCCCTGGCCTTCGTCGCCCGGCGCCTGGGATACGACCCGGTGGTGCTGTTGGCCACGTCGCGCACACACGCCGGAGAGCGGCCCGCCCCGGCTGACCTCGCCCGCCTCGACCTGGGGCGGCTCACGGAGTCGGACGCCGCGGCCCTGCTCCGGCGGGTCCGCGCAGATCTCGATCCGGCCGCTCGGGGGCGCATCCTCGCCGGTGCCGAGGGCAATCCGCTAGCCCTCGTGGAGCTGTCGACCGCCTGGCCGGCCGCCGCCCCGGATGCCCTCGCTCAGGGCTCCACGGCCCCCAGCGCCGGGCTGACGCTCACCGGGCGGCTGGAGCGTGCCTTCGTCGGGCGGCTACGTGATCTGCCGCGGACCACCCGCGACGCGGTCCTGGTCGCCGCTGTCGACTCCGGTGACGAACTCGCCGAGATACTGGCAGCCGCCTCCCTGCTGAACGGCCGAAGGCTGACCACGGACGCGTTGGAGCCGGCGGCCGGGGCCGGGCTCATACGCTTCGACGACATGCGCGTGCGCTTCCGCCACCCGCTGGTGCGTTCCGGCGTGCTGCAGGCGGCGACGCCGCACCGGTTGCGATCCGCGCACGAAGCGCTGGCCCGGCTGCTCACCGACGACCCCTACCGTGCGACCTGGCACCACGCGCTGGCGCTCGACGCCCCGGACGAGGTGGTCGCGGCCCGGCTGGAGACCAACCACCTGCTGGCGCTCCAGCGTGGTTCCGCCCTGACGGCCATCCAGATGCTGGAGCGTGCCGCCGAGTTGTCTCCCGATCCGGCCGATGCCGCACGGCGGCTGCTGCTCGCGGCGGAGCACGGCTTCGGGCTCGGCCGGGCTGACCTGGTGCGCCGTCTGCTGGGTACCGCCGCGCGAGAGGACCTGCCGGAACTGGAGCGGGCGCGGATGACCTGGCTGGAGGAGATCTTCGAGGACGGCGTGCCGGGGGATGCCGCCCCGGTGCTGGCCCTCTGCGCTGTGGCGGAACGTTCCGCCTCTGCCGGGGACGTCTCCCTTGCGCTCAACTTGCTGCTCGGTGCGGCACTGCGCTGCTGGTGGGCCGAGCCCGGTCGGGACGCCCGGTCCCGGGTGGTGGCAGTGACACGCGGCCTGCCCGGGGCCGAAGGCGACCCCCGCTACGTCGCGGCCATCGCGGTCGCCGATCCGATTCGCCAAGCGGCCGAAGTGCGCCGACTGCTGGTGCGGGCCGGGCAGGACGCCGAGCTGACCGCCGAGGCGGACAACCTGCGGTTGCTCGGCATGGCCGGGCACGCTGTGGGCGAGACCGCGCTCGCGGCCGACTACCTCGACCGGGCCGAGGCCCGGCTGCGCGCCCAGGGACGGCTCGGACTGCTGCCGCACGTTCTCGGCATGCAGGTCCAGGTCCGCCTCGACGTCGGCGACTGGCTCCTGGCCGCACAGGCGGCCGAGGAGGGGCACCGGCTGGCGGTCGACACCGGTCAGCCCATCTGGTCCGCCGGGACCCTCGTCGGCGATGCCAAGGTCGCGGCCCTGCGCGGGGACAGCGGCACGGCTCTGCGTCTTGCCGACGAAGTGGAGGAGCAGCTGCTCCCCAAGGGCATCGACGATCTGCTCGCCTGTGCCCAGCTGGTGCGCGGCATCGCCCTGCTGGTGGAGGGACGCGCGGAGGAGTCGTACGCGGCGTTGGCGGACCTGTTCGACACCAGTGGTCCGTACTGGAACCAGCGCGAGAGTTTCGGCGGCGTCGGCTTCCTGGCCGATGCGGCCGCCCGGGTGGGACGGCGGGCCGAGGCGCGGGAGATCCTCGCAGGGGCACGGCGCGGCTGGGGCGACTGTCCCGCCGCCCTGCTCCAGATCAACCTCCAGTACGCCGACGCGGTTCTCGCGGAGGAGGACGAGGCCCAGGAGGCCTTCCAGCGGGCTCTCGCGGCCGACCTGGTGCGCTGGCCCTGGCCTCGGGCACGGCTGGACCTCGCGTACGGCAGCTGGCTGCGGCGCAGACGGCGTGGCACGGAGTCACGCAGTCCGCTGCGGGCGGCACTGGCCGTCTTCGAGGTGATCGGCGCCCGGCCCTGGGCCGAGTCGGCCCGCGCGGAGCTGCGAGCGGCCGGCCAGCGGCCACCGGCCGCACCGCAGCGTGACGTTGAGCAGTTGACGCCCCAGGAGCTACAGATCGCCCGGCTCGCGGCCGACGGCCTGTCGAACCGTCAGATCGCGGAACAGCTGTATCTGTCGCCGCGTACGGTCGGCTCGCACCTTTACCGCATCTTCCCCAAGTTGGGCATCACGGCCCGTGCCCAGCTCGCCGAGGCGCTCAAGGTGCTGTAGGGCCCGGCATCGACGCCGGACGCTTCGGCCGGACACAGGTTCCGGCCTGCGGCGCTTCCGGGTGGGGCGGCACACATGCTGAGTGCCGTCAGTCCGCTCGGTCCTGGTGCTCTTCCTCCGACGACGCGAGGACGGCGGCCAGTTGGCCGCGGCTCTGTATACCGAGCTTCGGGAAGAGGCGGTACAGGTGGGAGCCGACGGTGCGGTGCGAGAGGTAGAGGCGTTCGCCGATCTCCCGATTGGACAGGCCCTGTCCGGCGAGGCGGGCGATCTCGAGTTCCTGGGGGGACAGGGCCGCCCAGAGGCCGGGACGCCGCCGGTCCACGGTCTGTCCGGTGGCGGCCAGCTCCCGGGCGGCGCGTGCGGCCCAGGACGGGGCGTCGAGCAAGTCGAAAGCCCGCTGTGCCGCACGCAGCAGCTTCCGTCCTTCGGCGATGCGATAGTGCCGGCGCAGCCAGGCGCCTTCCGCCAGGTCCAGCCGCGCCCGGTACCAGGGGGAACCGCTCGCACAGCGCAGCCGCGCCTCGGCGAAGCGCGCCGGTGCCTCGTCCGCCTCGGCGAGCAGGGCGTGGGCGAGCGCCAGTGCGCGCTGCACCCCGCCGGCGGGGGTGCCCTGGGCCAGCTTCTCCACCTGCCGGACGACCGCCCGGGCCTCGGCCTGGCGGCCGACGCCGTGAGCGGCCTCGGCGAAGTAGTCCAGGGCCCAGGCGCACTGCGGTGACTGGTAGGCCGGGTCCGTCGGATCGAGCATCCGGCTGAACTCTTCGTAGGCCATCCCCTGGTCTTCCTGCCCGAGCGCCGCCAGGCCCCGGGTGAGCTGCATGCCGTTGGCCACGGACACGTTGCCGCTGATCACTGCCGCCTCCTGCACCTGGCCGAGGAGGCGCATGGCGAGGCGGTGGCGACCGTGAACGGCTGCCAGGTTGGCGAGGCCCAGCCGTGCGCACGCAGCCCAGGTGGTCTGTCCCGTCTCCTGGGCGAAGCGCAGGGCCTCGTCCGCGCCGGTGGCTGTCAGGTCCCACTGCCCCAGGTAGAGGGCGGCGAAGGTGCGCAACACCAGCACCTGGGTGAGCGCGGCGAGCCGGCCCTGCCGCCGCAGTCCGGCCTCGGCGGCCTGGGTGAGCGGCACGGTGTGCTCGAAGGAACCGCTGACGAAGCTGGCCATGGCGAGGAGGCCGGTCAGTGCCGGGTCGCTGCCGGGTCGGTCCGTCCACCGGTTCAGGTGATCCACGATCGTCGCGCCGCGGGCGAACGGAGAGAGGAAGGCGTCCACCAGTACGGGCCTCGCGTCCCCGGGGCTCAGACTCACTTCGTCGGCCACGCAACGCAGTCGGCCGAGCAGCGCAGCGTCGCGTGTCGCTCCCCAGTAGCAGGCGCGGGCGGCGCGGATGAGCAGACTGACGGCGAGGCTGTCGTCTCTGGCGCGCACAGCCTCGGCCGCTGCCTGCTCCAGTTGGTGCACGAGGCGTTCGCCGCCTGGCACACCGTCGTCGAACGCGGCCTCCAAGGCGACCAGGCGGCCTGTGTCCTCCATGGGCAGCGGTCGAGTGCGCACCTGCTCGAGCAGCGCCCTGACGGTGTCGGGACGGCCCAGCTCGAAGGCCACTTCGGCGGCGCGGAGCAGGCGGTGGCCACCCGCGGCGTCCTGCGGGGTGAGCTGTGCCGAGCGCTCCAGGAAGGTCTGGGCGAGGGCGGGCGCCCCACGGGACAGAGCTCGGTCGGCAGTGGCCTCCAGCGCGTCGGCGGCGGCCGCGTCCGGCCGGTCGAGAGCCGCGGCCCAGTGCCAGGTGGACCGGTCGATGTCCCTGGCGAGCACCTTGGCCAGGGCACGGTGTGTGGCGGCCACGGCTTCCGAGGTGGAACTGTGGACGACAGCCGAGCGCATCAGCGGATGGCGGAACCTCACCGTGTCCTCGGCGATGTCCAGCAGGCCGGAGCCGACGGCGTCCCTCCGGTCCGCTGCGCGCAGCGGACCGCCCAGGAGCAGCTCCGCGCCCCGTTCGGTCTCGTCCCAGCGGTCGCTGTCCTGGATCGCCGCTACCAGCAGGATCACCCTGGACCTCGCAGAGCAGTCCGCCAGCCGGTCGGCGAAGGCGTGCAGGAGGCGTTCTGTCAGCGGAACCGCGCCCGTCACCGGGAGCGCCGAGCGGGCCGACGCCGGCAGTTCGAGAAGTGCCAGCGGGTTGCCCTGTGCCAGGCCCAGCACCCGCAGGCGGTCGTCCGCGGACAGCGCCGGCGCGTGCCGCGTGAGTAGTTCGCCGGCGTCCGCCCGATCCAGCGGAGCCAGCGGCAGGTGCACGCGGCCCCGCTCAACGTCCCCGGAGGGGCTGTGGGGCGGAGCCTCGCGGGTGGACACCATCAGAACGACGGGCTCTGCGGCCAGGCGCCGGGAGACGAAGTCGATGACTTCCCGGCTGGACGGGTCGGCCCACTGCAGATCGTCGACGACGGCGAGCACCGGACGCCGGGCGGCGCTCTCGGAGAGCAGCTCCAGGGCGGCGAGTCCGATGCGGGCCGGCTCGGCCGGCCGCACCGTTTCGACCATGCCGAACGCGGCGAGCAGGGCGTCACGCTGGGCGGCCGGCAGGTGCTCGGCGGCCGGCAGCAACGGACGCAGCAGTTGGTGGAGGATCGCGAAGGGCAGTGCCTGTTCGGCCCGGCTGCCAACGCCCCGCAGCACACGCAGACCGCGTTCCGGAGCCTCCTCGGCGCACCTGCGCAGCAGCGCCGTTTTACCGATCCCCGGCGGACCGCTCACGTGCAGAAAAGTGCCGGCTTCCGGGAGTGCGTCCCAGACGCGTCGCACGAGCGACAGTTCCCGGTCGCGCCCCAGGAAGTGGGTGGGTGTATCAGCGACGTGCACGAGTGGGACACCCCTTTCCGCAGCGACTCGGCCAGCATACGTAGCGGCACGTCGCGGGGCTGCCGAACTCGTGGGGCTCTGCCTGCCGGCCGTAGCCGGAGTGCTCACGGAGCCACCTGGCCGACGTGCACGAGGAGAGGGACGCGACGCCGGTCGCCACGACCCTCCGGGTGCCGTCCGGTGTGGTGGCCTCCGACCTGGTGGCCCGCGCTGTGGCGGCCGACCCCTCCCTGCCGCTGGCCGCGGGTGGCGGCGCCCTGGCCGGGAGGCGATCCGGGTCAACCGGCGCCGAACGAGGCGGAGCACCTGCTCGGCTGAGTCGGAACGGCCTTGCGCCGAGCGCTCGCGGGCGTCGGGGCCCGGCTCGACGGGTACGGCCGCGCAAGCAGGCCGGGGGCGCCGTCGCGAAGCCGCGTGACGAGACCGGCCAGAGCGTGCGGTATCCGCTGCGGGCGCTGGACGAAGGCGCTGCGGGCGGACCTGTGCGGCGTCCGCAATGAGGGTGGGGCCCGGCGGGCCGGGCAACGGGACACCTGTCCCAAGTGCCGTGGGGCGGAGCCGCCGGAGGGGGCTGGGAGCTTTCCCGCCCAGCCCCCTCCCCGGACCTCAGGACAGGAACTGCAGCAGCAGGTTCGTCATGTCCTGAGGATGTTCTTCGAACACCCAGTGACCCGAGTCAGGCAGCACCACACCCTGGACGTGGGTGGCGTATCGGCGCACCTGGTCCGGGACGCTCTGACCCAGGCTGTGGTCGGCGCCCACGGCGAGGACCGGCATGGGCAGGGGCGTCCGTCCCCGTTCGGCGTTGTCCGCGACGTCCTGGCCCAGCGCCCGGAACCACTCCAGGCTGCCCCGCAGATGCGCTGGATCGCTCAGCCCACGGGCGTAGGCACGCACCGCGTCCGGGTCCGCCGCGGCATCGCGGTGAACAGCGAACATGCGGATGAACAAGTCGACCCAGGTGCGCTCACGGCCCTTGATCATCTGTTCCGGGAGACCGTTGGTGACATTGAAGAAGCCGAAGTTCCACACCCCGGGACCGCCGGGGGTGAGGGCGGGGAACTGATAGACACCCTGGTCCGGTATCGGCGCCTCGGTCAGCGCCAGCCGGGTGACGTCCTGCGGGTGCTGGGCGGCATAGGAGTAGGCGACCATGGTGCCGATGTCGTGGCCGACCAGGTTGATGTCATGCTGCAGCCCCAGGCGGACCAGCAGTGCGTGCAGATCTTCAGCCATGGTCGCCTTGTCGTAGCCGGCAGCGGGTGCACTGCTGCCGCCTGCGCCCCGCAGGTCCGGCGCGATCACGGTGAAGTGCCGGGCCAGGGCGGGGAGCACGGCCCTGAATTCGTACCAGGTCTCGGGATAGCCGTGCAGCAGCACCAGCGTGGGACCGTGGCCACCGCGCACGTAGTCGACGGTGATCCCGTTGACCTGGGCACGGTGCTCAGCGAACCCCGGGGGCGGGACGGCCGCGATGCCGCCCTGGCGGACGCCGGCGGAGGCGGGACCTGCTCCGACGCTCAGGACGGCGAGGAGGAGGGCGAGCGCGGCCCGCAGCACGGTGCGGGCGAACCCATTCGTGAAGGTCGTCATGACCGGGACGCTAAGAAACCCTTCGGCTCCCGGCTTCGGTCGACCGACTGCTCCTCGGCGGAGACCCGGTCCGTCGCAAGGGGGTCCGGTGGGCGGCGAAGGCCTCGCCGGCGTGCCGGTCCGGCGAAGCTGCCGCTCCGCGCACCCCTCGACCGCACCCCGAGGCGGCGGCCCCCGGGTCAGTGGCGTCGCAGTCGGTCGACCGAAGGGACCCGGACGGCCGTGGTCACCGGTGGTCCGAGCAAGGGCACCGGCCTCGCGGTGGCGCAGGCACGGGCGGCTGCGGGCGCCGAGGTGGTCGCTGCGGCGCGGACCCGGGCAGACGGCCGGCCTCGGGGCTCCATCGTGAACACCGGCTCCGTCAACTGGCCCGCGCGGGCCGCGCGGCACCAGTATGAGCCCCGGGCCGGTGGAGACGGACCTGTGGCTGGGCGGAGGCGGCGTGACCGAGACCGTTTCGGCCGCGGCGGCACCTAGGCCCTGTCGTCAAACTCCCGTCTGCCGCGCGACGCCATGCACGCACTCTCGCCGCACCGGGCCCCGACCCAAGTACATCCAGTACGAG
>NZ_JBFATL010000090.1:0-8662 GCF_040678315.1 Streptomyces sp. NPDC052721
CTCGTACTGGATGTACTTGGGTCGGGGCCCGGTGCGGCGAGAGTGCGTGCATGGCGTCGCGCGGCAGACGGGAGTTTGACGACAGGGCCTAGGGCCGGATCACCTCGCGGGAGCGGGGCAACGCGGGTGGCCGTGTGATCACGACTGGCTGACGCGACACCCACATGTCGCGGCTGGCCGCCTGGCCCCCGACGCGCCTACCGGCTGCCGTCTGCCGCCGGCCTGACGGCCCGGCCTCACTTCGGGTGCGGGCGAAGAACCGGGCCGCGTCGTCCACCTCGAACCACGGGGTGCCGGTGTGCCCGCCGGCCAGCGCGGTGCCGTCCCGGTCGCGCGCGGTGCGGCCATCGACGGGCAGGAGCTGTTCTTCTCCCACGTCGGCCTGCGCGACGGCCCCGCCCCGGTGCGCGCCTATCTCCCCGACCTCATCGACCGCGTCCTCACCGGCCGGATCGCCCCGGGCCGGGTCCTCGACCAAACCCTGCCCCTGGAGCGGGTCGCCGAGGGCTACCAGGCGATGGACGAGCGCCGCGCCATCAAGGCCCTGCTCAAGCCTTGAGCACGAGCCGGCCACGACCACGCTTCCGTCGCTGCGCCGCACCCTCCCCGACCGAACCTGGACAGCTCGTGACACTGGCTCCTCGTGCCGTCCGCCGCCCTCGTGAGGTCTCCCGCGCCACCGCCGCCGTGCTGCTCGCCGCGACCGCCGTCACCGCCTGCACGCGCGACGCGGCGAACTCCGCTCCCGCACCGGAACGCACGGCGACCGGTTCCTGGCTCGCGGGTACGGCCCTCGACTCCTCCCTCGGCCTGACGGGCCCGCCCCTGGTCGGCACGGTCACGGCCGCCCTCACCCTGCTCCCGCTGATCACCCTCGCCCTCCGCGCCCCCCCCGCGCCCCCCGCGTCGTGGCCCAGCGCTCCCCTCGCACCGAGCAGCGGCCCGAGGAGCCCGCTCCCGCCTCGGCACACCGCTGAACGTTCGGAAGGTGGGCACTCGGCCCCGCCGGCCGCCCGCCTCCGGCAACCGGCCTGCCTCCACGACCTGTTCGAGTCCGGGCGATGCGGCCGGGTGCCGGATGCGGATCCGCGCTGCGCGCGTGAACCGCGCCCCGTGCCCGGGCGCGCTGTGCGGGTCCTTCCCACGGGAGCACGCCGTACGCCTGCCGCTCGGCACGGCCCCCGGCGTTCAGCCGCCGTCCAGCTCCTGCTCGCACCAGATGGTCTTGCCCCGGCGTCCGAACCGGGTGCCCCAGCGGGCGGCGAGCTGGGCGACGAGCGCCAGTCCCCGGCCGCCCTCGTCGATGGCGCGGGCGTTGCGCAGGTGGGGCGCGGTGCTGCTGCCGTCCGACACCTCGCACATCAGGCTCCGGTCGCGGATCATGCGCAGCCGGATCGGCGGACTGCCGTACCGGACGGCGTTGGTGACCAGTTCGCTGACGATCAGTTCGGTCGTGAAGGCCAGGTCCGCCAACCCCCAGGCCGACAGCTGGTGTTCGGCGAGCCGGCGCGCGGTGCCGACGACGGCCGGATCCTTGGGCAGCGTCCACTCGGCGAGCCGGTCCTCCGCCAAACCGCGGGTCCGGGCGAGCAGCAGGACGGCGTCGTCCTCGCCCTGGCCGGGCAGGAGGGCGTACACCGCGTCGTCGGCGAGCTCGCGCAGGGGACGGTCGGGATGGCTCAGGAGGCGGAGCAGGGTCTGCCGGGCGCCCGGCGCCGCGCGGACGAGACCGTTGGTGTACAGCGCCAGCAGGCTGCCGTCCGGCAGCTCGACGCGCACCGCCTCGTACCCGCCGCGCCCCGTACCGAGCAGCGGGCCGGCGGGCGGTTCGACGACCAGGGGCTCGCCGAGCGCGCCGAGGGCCACCGGGGGCGCGTGCCCCGCGCTGGCGGCCGTACAGGTGCGGGTCACCGGGTCGAACACCGCGTACAGGCAGGACGCCGTGACCGGCTCGCCCGGGTCCCGCGTGAGCGAGACGGTGGTCTCGTCGAGGCAGGAGAGCAAGTCCTCCGGCGCCAGGTCCCGGACCGCGAGGGTCGTCAGCGCGGTGCGCAACTGCCCCATGGCGGCGGCCACTTCGATGCCGCTGCCCGTGACATCGCCGACGGTCAGGGCCACCCGGCCGCCGGAGAGGGGGACGACGTCGTACCAGTCCCCGCCGCCGCCCAGGGTGCCGGGCAGGTGGAGGGCGGCGGTGTCGACCGTGGTCAGCCGCGGCGGGGTGCGGGGCAGCAGATGGCGTTGCAGGGCGGTCGCGATGGTGCGCTCACGGGCGTAGCTGCGGGCGTTGTCGATGCTGAGCGCCGTACGCTGGGCCAGCTGCTCGGCCAGGGAGAGATCGTCCTCGTCGTACGGGCGAGGGTCACGGTGCCGGTAGAAGCAGGCGACCCCGAGGACGGTGCCGCGCACCACCAGCGGGGTGATGAGGAGCGAGTGCACACCCGCGTCGGTCAGCAGCCGGGCCCGCTCCGGATCGGTGGCCAGCCACGGCTCGTCCGGTGTCAGGCCGGTGACGAGCCGGGGAGAAGCGTCCTGCAGGCTCCGGGTGAAGGGCGTGGGGAAGGGGAAGGTGGCCAGCTCGCCCGAGGGGATCCGCCGCCCAGGGTCGTTCACCGAGCGGAAGGCGACCCGGCGCAGGGGAGCGTCGGCATCGACCGGACCCCCGGACAGCGCGGCGCCGCGCACCGCCTCGTCCAGCACGTCCACCGACACCGCGTCCGCGAACCGGTCCACCACCACCTCGGCCAGCGCCTCCGCCGTGTCCCGCACGTCCAGGCTCGTGCCGATGGCGTGATGGGCGTCGTGCAGGATGTCCAGCCGGTCCGCCGTGTGCTGCCGCGCGGAGACGTCCTCCACGACGGCGACACCCAGCACGTGTCCGCCGCCGGGACGGACCCGGAAGGCCGACACCGAGAGCACCGTCTCCCGGTCCGGGTCACCACGAGGCCGGCCGCGCATCAGGCGGCCCCGCACCCGCGCCTCCCCCGTGAGCACCTGACGGGCGAGCGAGAGGAGTTCTGGGTCGTGGAAGCCCTCCGCGACCTCGTCGAGCCGCCGCCCGAGCACCGCGTCGCTGGGCAGCCCGCGCACCCCGCGCCCCGCGGTGTTGTAGCGCACGATCCGCAACCGCTCGTCGAACACGTACAGCCCCATGGGCGCCTGGGTGAACAGCGCCTCCAGCACGGTGGCCGACAGATCCCCGCTGTCGTGTCGCGACGACATCGCCGGGCCTAGCCCCGCGCGCCCGGGTCGGCGTCCGGGGCGCCGAGGGCGGGGATCACGGCGGCGAAGACGCCCGGCGAGCCGGAACGGGCAGAGCGCGGCCGGTCGGGAGCAACCCCGGAGGAGACCGGCGCGCAGGTCCGCGGGTCTGCGGTGAGACCGTGATCGGCGATGGGCGGACAACGGCGCATCAGTGGCCCCTTCGGCGTGGGCACCGGGCTCTTTCTTGAGACCCTGGCGGGTGGGCCGGACGGCAGCCATCGGGGTGAGCCGAGCGGGTGAACGGTGCGGGCCCAAGGGTCCGAGGGTCCAAGGGCTCCGGGGAACGCGTACGTGAGCGGTCGCGGCCGGTGGTCAGGCCGCGTGATCGGTCGCCGGCGAGGACGCGGCCCGTGTGCCGAGCACCGCCCGGCCGTGTTCCGAGTCCGGGTAGCGGGCGAGCATCGCGCGCAGTTCCCCGGCAGCGACGTAGGCGCCGAACGGTTCGGTGCCCGGTTCGAGCCGTACGCCTTCGGCGAGCGGTCCCGCCTTGACCGGGTCGAAGCCGAACGCGTCGACCAGGCCCGCCACGGCGGCGAGGTCGTCCGGATCGTCACCGGCGATCGCGATCGCCTTGCGCCCCGGGGCGCCCGCGGGCCGGGCCCCGTCCTCCAGGTCGTGGTAACCCATGTGGTTGAACGCCTTGACCACCCGCGCGCCGGGCAGAAACGCCTGCACGATCTCGCTGGAGGAGGTGAGCGGGTCGGTCAGGTCCTCGCGGACGCCGTCGACCTCCCACCAGTAGTTCATCGCGTCGATGACGAGCTTGCCGCGCAGGGCGTCCGCGGGAATGCCGCGGTACTTGCCGAGCGGCAGCGCGAGGATGACGAGGTCCGCCTCCGCCGCGGCCTCGGCGGCGGTGACCGGGACCGCGCCGGGGGTGAGGACGTCGACGGTGAGGGCGATCCCGGAGGGGTCGCCCGACCCCGCGATGAGCACCCGACGGCCGGCCGCCAGGGCCAGGCGCGCGAGTACGGTGCCGACCTTTCCCGCGCCCAGGATGCCGACGGTGCGTACGGCGGTGGTGTGCATCTGCTCTCCGTTCCTGGTGTCAGCCCGCGAGGAGGTCGCGGACCATCGGGACGACCTTCGTGCCGTACAGCTCGACGGCCCGCAGGCGCGCGCTGACCGGCTGCGCGCCCGTGGTGTAGATGAGGTCGAACCGGCCGACGCCGAGCGCCTTGATCGCGCGGGCCATCTTGCGGGCGACCGTCTCCGGTGAACCGATGTAGAGGGAGCCGCGCTCGATCTCGGCCGCGTACTCCTCCTTACGGACCGGCGGCCAGCCGCGCAGCGCGCCGATGCGGTCACGGATGACCTTGTAGTGCGGCCAGTGCAGCTCCCGGGCCTGCTCGTCCGTGTCGGCGATGAAGCCCGGCGAGTGCATGCCGACCGGGTGAGCGGTCGTACCGAACTGGGCGGTGGCCCGTTGATAGAGGTCGATGTACGGTGCGAAGCGCTGGGGGGCGCCGCCGATGATGGCGATCATGAGCGGGAAGCCGTAGCGCGCGGTGCGGATGACCGACTGGGGTGATCCGCCGACACCGACCCAGGTGCTCAGATGCCCGGACTCGGTCTTGGGGAACACGTCGGCGGCGTCGAGCGGAGCCCGCTTGGTGCCGCTCCAGGTGACCGGCTTCTCCTCCAGCAGCTTGGCGAAGAGTTCGATCTTCTCCTCGAACAGCACGTCGTAGTCGGCGAGGTCGTAGCCGAAGAGGGGGAACGACTCGGTGAAGGAGCCGCGCCCGAGAATGACCTCGGCCCGGCCGTTCGAGAGCGCGTCCACGGTCGAGAACCGCTGGAAGACGCGGACCGGGTCGTCCGAGCTGAGCACGGTCACGCCGGAGGAGAGACGGATACGGCTGGTGCGCGTGGCGATGCCGGCGAGCACGGTCTCCGGAGTCGAGATCGCGTACTCCGGGCGGTGGTGCTCGCCCAGGGCGATGACGTCGACCCCGGTCTCCTCCGCGAGAACGGCCTCGTCCAGGACCTGCCGGATGGCGCGGGCGTCGGAGACCGGGGTGCCGGAGTCGTCCTCCGGTACGTCGCCGAACGTGTCCAGGCCGAAGACGAGGTCGGACATGGGCGGGCTCTCCTTCGTGCGCGGTGGGTTCATCCGACAACCCTTACGGCACCTGATTGATGTGTCAACTAGTTGGGGGGCATGGCATCCGCCCCAGTCAGCCCGGACGCTGACGAGGGGGCTGCCGCTTCGTCGACGTCGGGCAGCGGAATACGGGTCGGTGCGACTGTGTTACAGGCGCGTAGTTGATACATCAACATGAAAGGGCGGAGGACGGATGCAGTTCGGCATCTTCACCGTCGGTGATGTGACCATCGACCCGACCACGGGCCGTACGCCGACCGAGCACGAGCGGATCAAGGCCATGGTCACCCTCGCGCAGAAGGCGGAAGAAGCGGGGCTCGACGTCTTCGCGACCGGTGAGCACCACAACCCGCCGTTCGTGCCGTCCTCGCCGACCACGATGCTCGGCTACATCGCCGCCCGCACCGAGCGGATCATCCTGTCGACGTCGACCACGCTGATCACCACCAACGACCCGGTGAAGATCGCGGAGGACTACGCGATGCTCCAGCACCTGGCCGACGGCCGGGTGGACCTGATGATGGGCCGCGGGAACACCGGACCGGTGTACCCGTGGTTCGGCAAGGACATCCGCGACGGCATCGACCTGGCCATCGAGAACTACGCGCTGCTGCGCCGGCTGTGGCGTGAGGACGTCGTGGACTGGGAGGGCAAGTTCCGCACCCCGCTGCAGGGCTTCACCTCCACCCCGCGCCCGCTCGACGACGTCGCGCCGTTCGTGTGGCACGGCTCGATCCGCTCCCCGGAGATCGCCGAGCAGGCCGCCTACTACGGCGACGGCTTCTTCCACAACAACATCTTCTGGCCCAAGGAGCACACCAGGAAGCTGATCGACCTGTACCGGCAGCGGTACGCGCACTACGGCCACGGCACCCCCGAGCAGGCCGTCGTCGGACTCGGCGGTCACGTCTACATGCGCCCGGACTCCCAGGACGCGATCCGGGAGTTCCGCCCGTTCTTCGACCACTCACCGGTGATGGGAGGCGGGATCCCGATGGAGGAGTACATGGAGCAGACCCCGCTGACCGTCGGCACGCCCGAGCAGGTCATCGAGAAGACGCTCACCTTCCGTGAGCACTTCGGGGACTACCAGCGCCAGCTGTTCATGGTGGACGGCGGGGGCATACCGCTGAAGACCGCGCTGGAGCAGATCGAGATGCTCGGTGCGGACGTCGTACCGGTGCTGCGGAAGGAGTTCGCGAAGAACCGGCCGGCCGGCGTGCCCGACGCGCCCACCCACGCGTCCCTGCGCGCGGCCCGCGACGCGGAACGCCTGCACACCACCGGCTCGGCGGCCTGAGGCCGAGGCACACGGCAGCCCCACGGCAGAGGAGAACGAGGAACGATGACCGACAACTTCACCGGGTACACGGCGGGCGACGGAGTGGCGCCCGACCGCTGGGCGGGCGCCCTGCACCTGTTCGACAACGGCGCCGGGGCGCCGCGCGAGGAGACCACCACGGAGCGCTGGGAGCGCGCGCAGCTGCTCTTCGAGGCCAAGGACTACATCGGGGCCGCGCGGCTGCTCGCCCTCGTCGTGGAGGAGGCTCCGGAACAGACCGGCCCCCGGCTGCTGCTGGCCCGCGCCTACTACCACTCCGCTCAGCTGCGGCGTGCCGAGGAACAGCTGCGCGCGATCGTCGAGCGCGATCCGGTGGAGCACTACGCCCACCTGATGCTGGGCCGCACCCTGCAGCGTCAGGGGCGGCAGGACGAGGCCGAGCCCCTGCTGCGCATGGCCGCCGCGTGGTCGGGCGAGTTCCCGGACGACGACTGAGCGACGCGGCTGGAGACCCGTCTCGTGGGCTGAGTCCGGGGCGTCCAGGGCCAGTGCCCCGGACGCCCCGGCGGCTTGAGGGGCAGGCGGTCAGAGGTGATCGGCGTGTGATCGCGTCGACGAAAGCCTCCAGTACCTGAGCCACAGCGTCCGCCATGGTGTAGGAGGTCCCCACCGCGCCGAGCACGGACAGGTGGTCGGGCATCTCACCCAAGGCGGCGCTCTCGTGGGGTGCCGGTGCCGAGCCGGCCGCTCCAGGTGATGCGGCGTGGAGTGCCCGCTCGTGGAAGGCGTCGAGCGGGAGCGCCGGATGGTGGGCCAGGACGTTCAGCGCGGGTCTGCCGGAGCCGGGGGCGGGGAACTCCTCGGCCGTGCCGATCAGTTCGACGGCCTCGGCTCCGGACGACCAGGCCGGGTACCTCGGTTCGTGACGGAAGGCGCCGTCGGACTCGACCGCGAACGAGACGTCCGGGAGGGCGGCGCGTACGTGTCCCACGAGCCGGGTGGTCTCGGGGCCGACGCGCTCCGCAGGTCCGGCATGCCGCGTGGCGGGCGGCCCGTGACGAGTACGACCGCCATCGGTGCCGGTACCTCCTGCAATCTTCGATGAAGTATCAACTAGGCTTACACTTCCCTCATGGACGAGACGGTGCGTTGGCTGACACCGGAGGAGCAGCACGCGTGGCGGAGCTTCATCCGCCTGCATGACAAACTCCGGGGCCGGTTGTCGCGCTCGTTGCAGGCGGAGTCGAACGTGTCGGCGACGGACTTCGCGGTGCTGGTCGAGCTGACGGACGTACCGGACGGGCGGCGCAGGTTCCAGGAGCTGGCCCGGGCCCTGGAGTGGGAGAAGAGCCGGATGTCCCACCACATCGCCCGCATGGTGAAGCGTGGGCTGGTGGTCCGGGAGGAGTGTCCCGAGGACGGCCGTGGCGCCTTCGTGGTGATCACGGAGGAGGGGCGCGCGATGATCGAGGCCGCCGCCCCGCGTCACGTGGAGGCGGTGCGCGAACTGTTCCTCGACCACGTCACGCCGGCCGAGCTGCGCACGCTGGCCCAGATCTCCGAGCGTGTCGTGGAGAAGCTGGACGAGAACCCGTCCTGAGGCCACCCGATCCCCGAGGACGCCATCGTGAGCCTCATCGGATGAACATGCCCGAAGGGTGCGCCAATGAAGGTGGCATGTCGAGCGTCCCGCAGTTCGGCGCCAGGGTGAGGGCGACACGCGAGCAGTTCACAGGCCGGACCATCGGCCTGGCCGGCGACGACGTCTTCCGCTCCCCGGCATCCCGGCCGCCGGCCGCCTGAGCCCGGCAGCCCACGGCACACGCCGGCGCGGAGGTGCTGTGGGGCGGACCTCCGGAAAGGTTCACCCCACGGGACCCCGGCGTCCGGCGTCACCGGGCACGGGCAGCTAGGCCCTGTCGTCGAACTCCCGTCTGCCGCGCGACGCCATGCACGCACTCTCGCCGCACCGGGCCCCGACCCAAGTACATCCAGTACGAGGGCCGGGGCCC
>NZ_JBFATL010000091.1:0-8607 GCF_040678315.1 Streptomyces sp. NPDC052721
CGGGACGTGGCTGGACAACACCCGCCGCCGGACCGACAAACTCACCCCCGAACGCCGCACCGAACTGGACCAACTCGGCATGCGCTGGTAACCCGGGAGCTCCACACCGAACGGGACCGTGCCGAGTGAGCCGGCTCACGCTGGTTGTCACCTTGGCAGGCGGGTTGTCACCTGTCGAGGAGGCTACTGCTTGACGCTCACGTCGAGCAGCAGCTTGCAGCTAGGCAAAGTTCCGCTGCAATGGCTCAGTACGCGGAGTTGACGTTGTCGATGGAGCCGTAGCGGTGGGCGGCGTAGTTGGCGGCGGCGGTGATGTTGGCGACCGGGTCGGTGGAGCTGTTGGCGGTGCCGGCGACGTGGAATGCCTTGAACGTGGGGTCGATGACCTGGAGCAGGCCCTTGGAGGGGGTGCCGTTCTTGGCGTTGACGTCGTAGTTGTTCTGGGCGTTGGGGTTGCCGTTGGACTCGCGCATGATGTTGCGGTGCAGGCCCTCGTAGGTGCCCGGGATGCCCTTGGCCTTCATGATGGCCAGGGACTGCTTGATCCAGCCGTCGAGGTTGTTCACGGCACCCTTGGCACCGGCGGGGTCGGCGGCCTTGGAGGCGATGGCGGGGGCGGCCTTGGGGGCCTCGGCGGCGTGGGCGGTGGCCGGCGTCAGCGTCAGGGCCGCGGCCGCGGCGCCGGTGGTGACCAGGCCGGTGACGGCCAGGTTGCGCAGACGGGCGAGGCGGGACGCAGCGGTGATCGCGGTCATGGGGGTCTCCTACGGGACGTCTTTGAGGCGCCGGCCGGTTCATCCGGTCGCGGCCTGTCGGGCGTCGGGGCGAGGCCCCGCACAGCGCGGCGAGCAAGGACGGCCCCGGCGATCCCGCCCGGCCCGACCCGCTGCTTGCGGCGACGAGAGACATGGTTAGCGACCGCGAGAACGAGAAGCAAGACTGTGACCTACTACCCAAGGGCGTAGAAATTGCCCTAATTCGGTCATTCCGTGGCTTTCCTGTGCGTCAGACCGCTGTGCGGCTCTACGATCCCGCTTAGGACGTGACCTGCCTCTCGTGGGTGGCGTCACGCGCAGAGCCGGAAAATCAGGCTTCCGGCCGGGCTGGCTCCACCCGGAAGGGGGCAGCGTGCAGCCCGGAAATGCGTACATGTGAGCGGTCCAGCCCTCTCCAGGGTGACTGCGGGATGCTGATGCGGGCTCGGTGGGCCCGCCGGTAGGGGCCCGCGTACTTCTTGGCCTCGGCCAGGAAACCGAGCGCCGTCGTCCGGGCGGACGGGTCCACTTCCGGGTAGGCCAGACGCTGCTTGCCGCGGGCGCCGCCGGTGCCGTAGGCGCCGCCGGCCAGCCACTCGTACACGGCCGCGTCGACCGAGGCAGCCTGCGCGGCGCTGCGGCTCTGGCCGTACTTGCCCACGATGTAGGAGGCGTAGGCGAGATGGGTGTCGGGGACGGGGCGACCGGCGACCGAGGACGTCCAGTGCTCCACCGTCTTCGGGCCGGTGTAACCGCCCGCCGCGTCCGGGCCCTTGCGCATGGGATCGGCGCAGAACGTCTCGTAGGTGCCGTACACCGTCATGCCCGGCGGCCCGATGCGCCACTTGTCGTCGCTTCCCGTCGGGTAGGCGGGTGCGCTGGTGGAGCCAGGAGTGCAGGGTGTGCGCGCGCAGCTGAAGGTCGTCGCCGAGGAACTGCCAACGGGCGGCCGGAGGCCGGACGCGGCCGCGTGGCGGAGGCAGCCGGCGGCCGGGACGGCCTGACATCAGGCCGGGGGCAGAGGCGACTGAGGCAGGCGTCCCCGGCGGCGGCGCTGCCGGGCGGAGACGGGCGGCGAGCGGCGGTGCGGGCATCTGGGCAGTGAGGCGGCAGGCGGGGGAGCCCAGGAGCGCGGCACAACCTCGCTGCACAGACGGCACGAGCAGCGCGGGCGGGCCAGGCGGGCCAAGACTTGGCATGCCGTGGCGGCAGGACGGCCACTCCGCGGTGTCCTACGACGCCTTCCACGTCCTGTCGCAGGCGGTGGCACAGGCGTGGCTGCGGGACAAGGACATCGACCGCAGTTCGGTGCTGGTCGCGCTCAGCGGCGGCATCCGCTTCAACGGCGCCACCGGTGAGGTCTCCTACGGTCAGGGCGGCAACGCGCCGCCCGTCGACAAGACACTGGTGATCCTGAGGCAACTCGGCGACGAGCCGAAGGCCGTCCTGGTCTGCGGCGCCTACGACGAGGGCAGGTCGAGCCGCGCGGAGGGCCCACCGTGCGCCCCATGCGTTCGCGGCGCCGACGCGGAACCAGCCGACGTACGCGGAGCTGGTGAAGGCCGTCACCGAGGCGCAGAAGGCGTACGACGAGGCCGTCGCCGCCGAGACGGAAGGGCGCAAGGAGGTCGAGGCCACGCTGAAGGCCCTGGACTCGGACACGCACCCGCTCAAGGCGGCCGCGATCGCCGCGGACAAGGCCGCCAAGGAGGCGGGCGTCACGAAGGACGCTGCCGTGAAGGCCGTCGCGGACGCCAAGGCCAAGCTCGACGCGGCGCAGAGCGACTCCGACAAGGCCGAGGCGCAGCGCGTTCTCGCTGCCGCGGAAGCGGACCTGGCGGAGGCGGCCACGGCCCAGCAGGAGGCCGACGCGGCGGCTGAGAAGGCCCACACCGCGCTGGACGACGCCCGTGTGGCGGCCGCCCGCAAGTACAGCCGGATCCAGCAGGCCCTCGACAAGGCGCGGGCTGCCAAGGAGGCCGCCGACAAAGCCCTCGCCGCCGCCAAGGAGTGCGTCCGGGAGAACGGGCTGACCTCGCTCGCGGTGGGGCTGCCCGCCAAAGTCACCGCCGGGGGCACCGTCGGCTTCACCCTGCGCGTGTCCAACGGCACCCGGCGCACGCTGGCCGTGGATCCCCTGGTGTTCTTCCACGTGGCCGGGGAGAGTCGCGGTGCGAAGAGCCTCCTGAAGGTCGAGTGGTCCAACGGCTCCACCTGGCAGGCCTTCGACGGCGAGGACCCCGAGCACATCGCGCACATCGACGTCATGAAGCCGGGCGAGCACAGCGATGTGAAGCTGCGCATGAAGGTCGACTCCGCAGCCAAGAACGCCGATGCCTTCGCCCTTCTCGCCGGTGACGCCTCCGACGCGTACAACCCTTGCGTCCTGGGCCAGATGAAGCGCTACGACTTCAAGCTCCTGCCGGCGGGGAGCAAGACCGCCCCGGCAGGCGACGCCAAGCCCGGCCTGCCCGGCGGGGACGACGACCAGCGGCCCGGTGCGGCGAAGCCCGGCAAGGGTTCCGCTCCCTCGGCGCAGGGTGGCACGTCCCACCAGGCCACGGGGACGACGACCGCGGCAACCGGCGCCGGAGGCGACCTCGCCGAGACGGGTTCGTCCTCGTCGATGGCGCCGATCGCCCTGACCAGCGCCGTCACCGTCGTACTCGGCGCTGGCGCGGTCGGTCGCCGCGCGCCGCCGCAAGTCCACGCGTGACGTCTGACCGCCGGTCCCCGTCACCGGCCCCGGGCATTGCCCCCAGGGCCGGTGGGCCTCGGGGCAGCACCCACGCCATCCTGGGGTAAACCCCCTGTGCGAGAGGGTGACTGGCAGGCTGTTTCGGCTGGTCGCAGGCGCGGAGACTCGGTGGCATGACGATTTCCCCGCAGGCCGTCGCGGCCACCGTGCCCGCCGCCCGACCCCGTCCCTCCGGTGCCGAAGCCGGCAGTGACTTCGCGCGGCTGTCCCGTCGTATCACCGAGGCGGGGCTGATGAGACGCCGTCCGGGCTACTACACGACGCGGCTCGGTCTGGTGATCGCGCTGACGGCGGGTGGATGGGGAGCCTTTGCCGCGCTCGGGGACACCTGGTGGCAGATGGCGACGGCCGCCTTCCTGGCGCTGATGTTCGGCCAGATCGCTCTCGTTGCCCATGATCTCGCGCACCGTCAGGTGTTCCGGCGACGCCGGCCGAGCGAATTGTGGGGCCGGCTCTTCGGCAATCTCGGGATCGGCATGAGCTACGGCTGGTGGATGAACAAGCACACCCGTCACCACGTCAACCCCAACCACGAGGAACTCGACCCGGACGTCGCCCCGGACATCCTGGTGTGGTCCACGGAACAGGCCCGCAACGCCCGGGGCCTGGCCCGTCTCATCGGCGGTCACCAGGCGGGGCTGTTCTTCCCGCTGCTGACGCTGGAGGGCTTCAACCTGCACGTGGCGAGCCTGCGGGCGCTGCGCTCACCGGGCATGAAGCACCGGACGCTGGAGGCGGCGCTGCTCCTGCTTCACCTCGCGGCCTATCTGTCCGCCCTGTCCCTGGTGCTCTCCCCGGGCAAGGCGGTGGCGTTCCTCGCCGTGCACCAGTGTCTCTTCGGCGTCTACCTCGGGTGCACCTTCGCGCCGAACCACAAGGGCATGCCCACGTTCCGCGGCGACGAACGGCCCGATTTCCTGCGCCGCCAGGTGCTCACCTCACGCAACGTGCGCGGCGGACGGCTGACCGACGTTCTGCTCGGCGGGCTCAACTACCAGATCGAGCACCACCTGTTCCCGAGCATGCCCACGCCCCATCTGCGCCGTGCGCAGACCGTCGTCCGTGCCTACTGCGCGGAGATCGGCGTGCCCTACCACGAGACCGGCCTGATCCAGTCGTACCGCGAGGCCCTCACACATCTGCATCAGGTCGGTGAACCGATCCGGCAGCAGCGCCGAAGGGGCGCCTGACGTCGTCGGTGCAGTCGACGGTGTGGAGCACGACGCCGCCGGGTCCGCGGCCGCCGACAAGCAGACCGCGGCCGCCGTGCGCGAACCGCTCACCCGGGCCGTCACCGCCGCCGCCCCGCTCATGCGCTGCCCCGACCCTGCCGCCATCGCTTTCAGGGTTCGGAAACAGGCACTGAACTTGGCATTTAACCTACCGGGCGTGTGAGTCCCTGCTCCGTGACGCTGACGCGGTTGTCTTCGACCACAATCCGCCAGGGTGCACCAGTCTCGCCAAGGGCCTCGATGTGTCCGCTCAAAGTGTGGTCGAAGGTGAAGTCGGGGAATTCGGGTGCGTAGTACCTGCCCTGCAGGGGACTCTCGAGCTCATAGGCGAGTTCCGCGTCGGGCTTCAAGAATGTCCTGATCAGGTAGGCCATCCACTCGGCCGCGAACGGAAACTTGCTGCGTCGGCTCCACTCAATACCCGTCCCCGATTCAGTGGGCACCCACTGGCAATGCAGGCCGGGCTGGCCCTGCGCGGGCTGGTTGATGTCGATGATGTCCCCGTCAGGCAGCACCAACCGGCCCGTGGAGAGGGTGGTGTAGGTACCGGAAAGCCGAGCCATCCTGCGTGTGCCGGCGAATCTGGTGAGATACGCCGACTCCGAAGCGTTCAGGGGTGGTGAGATGTCTATGCGGCCTCTGAAGTTGACGTACTCCGACATCTCGCTCCTCCCACGGTGCTCACCTCGCCGACTATTCAACGCCACGCCTGGGCTTGGTGCCCTTCTTGTGGTGGGCCGGGCGGCTGTATGCCTCGCCGGTCACGAGGACTATGCCCACGTCGTAACGCCGAGCCGAACGGTGGTTCCTCGAGCCCCCTGGTCGGCCGCGGCCGGGACGTGTGGGTTTCGGCGCCCCACCGGCGGCCGGGCCCGAGACGGCGTCCGGCGCAGCCTGACACCGTGCCTTCCGCCGGCGCACCGGAACCACCCGACGGCTTGCTGTTCTGACCTCACCTCTTCGAGGAGCACAGCCTCATGGAATCACTCACGCAGCCCTCTCGCCGCCGGGACGAATTGCGCAGCCCCGGACCCTTCAGCCCCTTCCTTGCGGACGAAACCCCTACTGGCCTGTGCTTTCGTCCGGGGACTAGTGCCGCATCAGGCAACGTACGCCCGCTCCTCGTCCCGTGACGCAGGTGTGGCTGCGGTCAGTCGGTTGGTGATCTCTTCGGCGGTCAGAACGAGCGCGAAGCCTTTGCGCAGGACGGCGAGTTCGGGTTCGTGCCGGGACTCGTCGTCGGTGGCCGTGACGTCGGATCCGAAGACGACCTTGTAGCCGCGTTCGTATGCCTGCCGGGCCGTGGTGCCACAGCAGTAGTTGGTGAGCGTTCCGGTGACGATGACCGTGTCGCGGCCGAGATTGCGCAGCATTGTGTCGAGCGGGGTGTCGTAGAACGCCCCGTAGGAGGGCTTGCGGATCACGGCCTCGTCGAGGCGGCGGCCCATCGGGGCCCACACCTCGGCAGGGCCCGGTCGGCGCCACTCGGTGTCGGCGTGCGGGAGGAACTGCAGGGCGTGCGGCCGGTCCAGACCGAGATGGGTGTCATCGAAAATGGTCCAGATCACCGGAACCGAGGCGCCCCGGCATTCTTCGACGAGTTGCTGCAGCCGTGGCGCCATCCGAGTGGCCGCGGGCACCCAGTAGGGACTCCAGCCGGGCCGGACGAACTCGTCCTGCATGTCGATGACCAGCAGTGCTGTCCGTTCGGGCCGTACGCCGAACGATGCCCGGCCGCGCTCGTAGGCGTTACGCGCTCGCGTGGTCACCCATTCCTCGGTGTACGTCATCCTCGCCTCCTGCATCGATTCGAGGTACCTCGTTTCGATGTGCGAGAGTAGCAGCATGCTCGAACTCGCCATCCTGGGATTCCTGGCTGAGGAGCCGCTGCACGGGTATCAACTGCGTCAGCGCATAGCTCAGTTGTCCGGTCATGCCCGGCCGGTCAGCGACGGCAGTCTCTACCCGGCGATCAACCGGCTGGTCAACGCCGGACTGCTCGCTCGGCAGACCGAACCAGGCGCTTCGGCCGCTCGGCGGTACACCCTGACCCTGACCGACGCCGGCCGCCGCGAGCTGCTGCGCCGACTGCGGGATGCCAACGGCTTGGACATCAGCGACAGCACCCGTTACTTCACCGTCCTGGCCTTCCTCTCCCACCTGCCCGACACCGCTGACCAGCACGCGGTACTGCGCCGCCGACTGGAGTTCCTCGAACAGCCGGCGAGCTTCTTCCACGACGGTGACCGCCCACTGGGTGCCGACGACACTGACGACCCCTACCGGCGCGGCATGCTCACCATCGCCCGTGCCACCAGCCGCGCGGAAAGGTCCTGGCTTCGGGAAGTGTTGGCCTGACACGGGCACCACCAGCAGGCACCTCTCCTCGTTCTCAACCCGGACGCCTCCACTTCCCGAGAGACTGTGCGGGTGGCAGAGCCAGTACGGGTCCGCGAGATCGATGACGACGAGGGGCAGCGCCTGCTGCGGATCATCCGCCGGGGCACCGGCTCGGTGGTGACCTGGCGGCGGGCCCAGATGGTGCTGCTGTCCGCGCAGGGCATGCCCGTGACGAAGATCGCCGAGGTGACCTTTACCAGCGACGACCGGGTCCGGGACGTGATCCACAACTTCGACACCGACGGCTTCGACTCCCTCTATCCCAAGTACAAGGGCGGCCGACCGAGGACCTTCACGCTGCCCGAGCGCCGTGAGATCAAGAAAATCGCCAAGTCCAAGCCGGCCGAACACGGCCTGCCCTTCTCGACGTGGAGCCTGGCCAAGTTGGCCGACTTCCTGGTCGCCGAGGGAGTGGTCGACGACATCAGCCACGAGGGCCTGCGGGTCGTGCTCCGTCAGGAGGGCGTCTCCTTTCAACGCATAAAGACCTGGAAGACCTCCCGTGACCCGGACTACGCCGCCAAGAAGGCCCGCGTCGAGCACCTCTACGCGATCGCGGACGGCGAGGTCATACCCGAGGACGGCGAACCCGAAGTCGTCTTATGCCTGGACGAGTTCGGCCCGCTCAACCTCCAGCCGCACCCCGGGCGGCTGTGGGCCGAGCGCGGCGGGAAGCACAGGAACCCGGACCGCGAGCCGAGGCCCCGCCGACGGGCCACCTACACCCGCCCACACGGGTCCGGCATCTGTTCGCCGCCTACGACCTGGCAAAGAGCTCGCAACACGATCTTGTTGTGGCAGCGTGGCAGCCAGGGTCCGTAGTCTTGCGGTATGGACAACGGGATCAACCGTGTGGAAGACGGATGGGACATCCGCTCGATGCGTGGGATCGGCATCGGCGAGATGATCATCGGCAGCGTCCTGCGACTTCACACCGGTTCGAACCGGATCGAGGTGCACAGTCCCGCCGAGCTGACAACGGACCACGAAGTCGTGCCTGTCCACGCATCTGCACGGACCAACCTGGACCGACTGCCGCAACTGCTCGATCAGGTGGTCGCCGAGGTCCATGCAGCTGATTCAGGCAGCCTGCGAGTGCGCTTCACTCACGGTTGGCGTCTGGACGTGCCGTTTTCTTCCAGCGCCTTCGGCTGGATCATCGGTCTGCGGGGCAGCTACTTCATCAGTTCACTGCCTGGTGGCGGCGTGAGCATGCCCGACCGACCAAAGGCTTAAGGGCTAGGGCCTGTCCGGTAGGTCAGGAACAGAGGGTCCACCCCGACTGCCATAGGGGGGCGCTTTAATGCCCAGGTGGTGAACTGGACGCAGATGCACGACTGCTATGGGGATGTCGATCGCGTCCCCGTGCTTCTGGAACGGGTGGAGCTCGAGGACAACGCCGAAGCATGGGAGGAGCTGGGATACCGACTGGTCCTCGAACACGACCTCGTCTTCCCCGCCA
>NZ_JBFATL010000092.1:0-8445 GCF_040678315.1 Streptomyces sp. NPDC052721
GGCCCGCACGCACCGGGTGCCACGGAACTGAGGGACGAACTCCTCGCGCTCGGAGCCGAGGTCACCCTCGCCGCCTGCGACGTCTCCGACAGGGACTCCCTGGCGGACGTCCTGGCGCGGATTCCGGCCGACCGGCCCCTGAAGGCCGTGGTCCACACCGCGGGCGTACTGGACGACACGGTGCTCACCGACCTGACCCCGGAGCGCCTGGACGCGGTACTGGCGGCGAAGGCGGACGCGGCACTGCATCTGCACGAGCTGACGCGGGACCTGGAGCTGTCCGCGTTCGTCGTCTACTCCTCGATCGCGGGCCTGATCGGCAACGCCGGCCAGGCCAACTACGCGGCGGCCAACACCTACCTGGACGCCCTCGCCCAGCACCGCGCGGCCCTCGGACTGCCCGGCGTGTCCCTCGCCTGGGGCCTGTGGAAACAGACCAGCACCATCAGCGGCGAACTGAACGAGACGGACCTGCAGCGCATCAAGCGCCTGGGGCTCGTGCCACTCGGCACGGACGAGGCGATGGAGCTGTTCGACGCCGCCCTCGCGGGCACCGAACCGGTCCTCGCCGTCAGTCGCCTCGACACCGCGGCCCTGCGCGCACGGCACGAGCCGCCCAGCCCGCTCCTCCGCGCCCTGGTCCCCATCGGCCCGCGACGCGCGAACGACGCGCGGGGCGCAGCCGTCTCCTCGCTGGCCGAGCGCCTGGGCGCCCTGTCCCAGGAGGAGCGCGAACATGCCCTGATCGACCTCGTACGCACCCAGGTCGCCGCGGTCCTCGGACACGCCGACGCCGGAGCCGTCGACGCCGAACGCGCCTTCCAAGACCTGGGCTTCGACTCACTGACCGCGGTCGAACTGCGCAACCAGCTCAACAACGCGACCGGACTACGGTTGCCGAGCACCCTGGTCTTCGACCACCCCAGCCCCGCCGCCCTCGCCGCACACCTGGCCTCCGAACTGTTCGGCGAGGAGGTCTCCGGGGCCGTCGCCGTCACCGCGGACTCCGCCTCCGTTGAACCGATCGCGATCGTCGGAATGGCGTGCCGTTACCCGGGCGGTGTGTCCTCTCCCGAGGACCTGTGGGAGCTGGTCGCCAACGGGGTCGACGCCATCAGTGGATTCCCGTCCAACCGGGGCTGGGACATCGAGAAGCTGTACGACCCGGACCCGGACCAGGTGGGGACGTCGTACGTCCGCGAGGGCGGCTTCCTGCACGACGCGGACCTGTTCGACCGGGAGTTCTTCGGCATGTCGCCGCGCGAGGCGACGGCCACCGACCCCCAGCAGCGCCTGCTGCTGGAAACCGCCTGGGAGACGCTGGAGAACGCGGGCATCGTCCCGGCCGAGCTGCGCGGCAGCCGCACCGGTGTCTTCACCGGTGTGATGTACCACGACTACGCCACCGCCACCGGGTCCGTCCCGGAGGAACTGGAGGGCTATCTCGCCGCGGGCAGCGCGGGCAGCGTCGCCTCCGGCCGGCTGTCGTACACCTTCGGTTTCGAGGGCCCTGCGATCACGGTCGACACGGCCTGCTCCTCCTCGCTCGTCGCCCTGCACATGGCCGCGGGCGCCCTGCGCAACGGCGAGTGCGACCTGGCCCTCGCCGGCGGTGCCACGGTCATGGCCACACCCGCCACCTTCGTGGAGTTCTCGCGCCAGCGCGGTCTGTCCGCCGACGGCCGCTGCAAGTCCTTCTCCGACGACGCCGACGGCACCGGCTGGTCCGAGGGCGTCGGCCTGCTCCTGGTCGAACGGCTCTCCGACGCGCGGAAGAACGGCCACCGCGTACTGGCGGTCATCCGCGGTACGGCCGTGAACCAGGACGGGGCCAGCAACGGCCTGACCGCACCCAACGGCCCCTCCCAGGAACGCGTCATCCGACAGGCCCTGGCCAACGCCGGCCTGAGCACCGACGACGTCGACGCCGTCGAAGCACACGGCACCGGCACACGCCTGGGCGACCCCATCGAAGCCCAGGCACTGCTCGCCACCTACGGACGCGACCGGACCACCGACCGGCCGCTCTACCTCGGCTCACTCAAGTCGAACATCGGCCACTCACAGGCCGCCGCCGGCGTCGGCGGCGTCATCAAGATGATCGAGGCCATGCGCCACGGCGTACTGCCGCCGACACTGCACGCGGACAACCCGTCCCGCCACGTGGACTGGGAAGCCGGTGCGGTGGAACTGCTGACCGAGGCACGCGAATGGCCCGCGACCGACGGCCGGCCCCGCCGCGCGGGCATCTCCTCCTTCGGCATCAGCGGCACCAACGCCCACGTCCTCATCGAGGAACCCCCGGCTGCCACCGAGGAGCAGGGCGTCACCGAGCGCAGCGAACTGCCGCTTGTGCCTTGGGTGTTGTCGGGCAAGAGCGTGCAGGCGGTCCGCGACCAGGCGGCGCGGCTGGTGGCCCACCTGGAGGCCCACCCCGACCTGTCGACGCAGGACGTCGCTCTCTCACTGGCGACGGAACGGGCGGCGTTCGACCACCGTGCCGTGGTGACCGGTGCCGATCACGAGGAACTCGTCCAAGCCGCACGCGCGTTGGCGCAGGGTGACGGTGTCCAGCCGTCCCAGGTCCGCCGCCCGGGCGGAACGGCGTTCCTGTTCACCGGGCAGGGCGCGCAACGGCTCGGCATGGGCCGACAGCTCTACGCCGCGTTCCCGGCGTTCGCGAGGGCATTCGACGAGGTCGCGACCGCACTGGACACCCACCTGCCACGCCCGCTGAACGACATCATCACAAGCGGCGAGGACCTGGACCGCACAGAATTCACCCAGCCCGCACTGTTCGCGGTCGAAGTCGCACTCTTCCGACTGCTCCACTCCTGGGGCATCACCCCCGACTACGTCACCGGCCACTCCATCGGCGAACTCGCCGCCGCCCACGCCGCAGGCGTCCTCTCACTCGAAGACGCCGCACGACTGGTAGCCGCACGAGGACGACTCATGCAGGCCGCCCCCGAAGGCGGCGCGATGGCCGCCATCCAGGCCGGCGCGGACGAGGTCAGCGCCTCCCTCCTCCCCCACGGCGCCCAGCGCGTCTCCGTCGCCGCCGTCAACGGCCCCCGCGCCACGGTCGTGTCCGGCGACGAGGACGCCGTCACCGAGGTCATGGAGCACTGGCGGGCCAAGGGCGCCAGGACCAGACTCCTGACCGTCTCCCACGCCTTCCACTCCCCCCACATGGACACCATCCTCGACGAGTTCCACGAGGTCGCCGCCACCATCACCTACAACCCGCCCCGCATCCCCCTGGTGTCCACCCTGACCGGACGCCTCGCCACCGCCGACGAACTCGCCACACCCCGCTACTGGACCGACCAGATCCGCGCCACCGTACGATTCACCGACGCACTCACCTCCCTCCACGACGCCGGAGTCGGTGTGTTCCTGGAGATCGGCCCCGACGCCGTCCTCACCGCCCTGACACAGGACACCCTCGAAGACGCCACCGCCATCCCCCTCCTGCGCCGCGACCACGACGAGACCCGGACCCTGGTCTCCGGCGTGGCCCAGGCCTTCGCCGCCGGCGTACCCGTCGACTGGCCGGCCTATCTCCGTCCCGGAACCGCGGCCCCGGCACCCCTGCCCACCTACGCCTTCCAGCGCGAGCGCTACTGGCTGGAGCGCAGGGACGCCGCCCCGGGCGACGAGGGGCGCGGATGGGGTTCGCTCGGTCATCCCCTGCTTGCCGCCAAGGTCGAACCGGCGGGCGGTGAAGAGGTGTTGTTCAGTGGCCGGATCTCCGTCGAGACGCATCCGTGGCTGGAGGCGCACGCCGTCCTGGACGCCCCCGTCCTGCCCGCCGCCGCGCTCGTGGACCTCGTCGTACGCGCCGGTGACGAGCTGGGCCTCGGCACGCTCGACTCCCTCACCGTGCACACCCCGCTCGTCCTCGCCCCGCTGACCGAGACCGAGATCCAGCTCGCCGTCGCGGGCACCGACGACTCGGGCCCGCGTGCCTTCACCCTGTACGCCCGGCCGGCCGACGAGGGCGCGCGCTGGACCGCGTACGCGGACGGCACCCTGTCCGCCGCCGCCCACCCGGCGCATCCCGTCGGTGACGACAGCGGTACGGAGGTGACGCTCCCCGACGAGCTGCTGCCGGACGCCGTCCGCTACGGACTGCACCCGGAGCTGCTGGAGGCGGCCCTCCGTGCGGCGGAGCGGGCCGGCGCGGTCTCCCCGTCCCAGCCGGGCTCCGTTCTCGTCCCCGCCGAGTGGCACGGTGTGCGGCTGCACGCGAGCGGTGCCACGGTCGTCCGTGTCCAGTGGCGGGCCGTCGACGAGCGCACCCTGGCCGTCCGGCTCACCGACGCCGCCGGCGAACCGGTCCTCACCGTCGGCCGCCTGGTCTTCCGGGACGTGCCGCACGACCGGTTCGCCGCCGCCGGCAGGGCGGCCCTGCCGCTGTACCGCACGGAGTGGGGCACCGCCGAGCTGCCGGCGGCCGAGACCTCACTGCGCTGGGCCGTCGTCGGACCGGGCGACGGCGAGGGCACCGAAACCAGCTACTCGACCCTCTCCGAAGCGGCGGAGGCCATCGCGGCGGGTGCTCCCGTCGACGGCCTGCGCGTGTGGGCTCACGACGAGTCGGGCACCGACGTGGTCGAAGCCCTCCACCAGCGCACCCGTGACGCCCTCTCCCTTGTCCAGGCGTATCTGGCCGACGAGCGACTCGGGAACGTCCCGCTGGCCGTGGTCACCCGCGGTGCCGTCGCCGTCGGCGCCGAGGAGGTCACCGACCTGGCCGGTGCCGCAGTCCGGGGCCTCCTGCGTTCCGCGCAGGCCGAGGCACCGGGCCGGATCTTCCTGCTCGACCAGGAGCGGCCGGCGGGTGGCGAGGGCGACCCGCACGAGCTCGACGCGCTGCTGTCGGCGGTCGTCGCCGCCGGCGAGCCGGAGGCCGCCGTACGCAACGCCGGGATCCGCGTGCCGCGCCTGCGCCGCGGCGACTCCACCGCCGCCGCCCGGTCCGCCCCCGCTCGATCCGCTGCCGGCCCGTCCGTCCCCGGCTTCGCCCGGTCCCCCGAAGGGACCGTTCTGATCACCGGCGGCACCGGCGCGCTCGGCGCTCTGGTGGCCCGCCGTCTGGTGGCGGAGCACGGCGTACGGCGCCTGCTGCTGCTCAGCCGGGAGGGCACGGCCGCCCCGGGCGCCGAGGCCCTGGTCACGGAGCTGGCCGAGGCGGGGGCCAGGGTCACCGTCACGGCCTGCGACGCCGGGGACCGTGCCGCGCTCGCGGCCGTCCTGGACGGCATCCCCGCCGAGCACCCCCTCACCGCGGTCGTCCACGCCGCGGGCGTCCTCGACAACGGGCTGATCGCCGACCTGACCGCACCGAACCTGACCGGGGTCCTCGCGGCCAAGGCCGATGCGGCCTGGCACCTGCACGAACTGACGCGGGACCAGGACCTGTCCGCCTTCGTCCTGTTCTCGTCGAGCGTGGGCGTCCTCGGCGGACCGGGGCAGGCCAACTACGCCGCCGCCAACGCGTTCGTCGACGCACTGGCCGGACTGCGTGCCGCGCAGGGCCTCGCGGCCACCGCGATCGGCTGGGGCCTGTGGGACCCCGCCGAGATCGGCGGCGGCATCAACGCCGGTCTCGGCGAAGCGGGCCACAAGCGCTACACCAGGGAAGGCTTCCGGCTCATCCCCGTCCAGGAGGGCCTCGGCCTGCTCGACGCGGCAGTCGCGGACGGCGCGGCCCAGCTGGTGGCCCTGCCACTGGACCTCGCGGCCCTGCGGGCGCACGGCCGGGTACCGGCCGCGCTGCGCGACCTGGTCCCCGTGCCGAGCCGCCGGGGCGCCGCGCACGGCGCGGACGCCACGGGCACCGCCACCGGCCGGGTCTCGCTGCGGGAACGGCTGGCCGCCCTGCCCGCCGAGGAGCGCGAGCCCGTAGTGCTCGACCTGGTGCGCGGCGAGGTCGCGGCGGCGCTCGGCCACGCCGGAGCCCACCAGGTCGCCGCCCAGCGGGCCTTCCAGGACCTCGGCTTCGACTCGCTGACCGCCGTCGACCTGCGTAACCGGCTGACGGCCGCCACCGGGCTGCGGCTGCCCTCCACGCTGGTGTTCGACCACCCGAACCCCGAGGCGCTCGCCACCCACCTGCTGGGCCGGCTGGACCTGGGCGACGCACCGGGCGGGATCTCCGTCCTGGCGGAGATCGACCGCCTGGAGGCGGCACTGCTCGGCGCGGACGCCCCCGACGACGAGGAGACCCGCTCGGCGGTCGCCGCCCGGCTGAAGGAGTTGCTGGGGCGGATCACGGCCGCGGACACGCCCGCGGACGACCCGTCGGACGTCACCGGGTCCATCGAGGCCGCCACGGCGGACGACCTCTTCGCCTTCATCGACAACCAGCTCGGCCGTTCCGCCAACTGAACCTCGGCGGGAGCGCCCCCGTGGCGCTCCCGCCCGGACCGAGGAGAAACGAACCAGCATGGCTACCGAGTCCAACGACCGGGCCCAGCAGACCCCCGCCGCCACGGGACGGACCGACCAACAGACCAACGAGGAGAAGCTGGTCGAGTACCTGAAGTGGGTGACCGCCGACCTGCACAAGGCCAAGCAGCGGATCACCGAGCTGGAAGGCGGTCAGGACGAGCCCGTCGCCGTCATCGGCATGGCGTGCCGTTACCCGGGCGGGGTGACCTCGCCCGCAGAACTGTGGAGGCTCGTCGCCGACGGGGTGGACGGCATCACCCCCTGGCCCACCGACCGCGGCTGGGACATCGAGGGCCTGTACGACCCGGAGCCCGGCAGGGCGGGCAAGTCCTACACCCGTGAGGGCGGGTTCCTGGACGGGGCGGCCGAGTTCGACGCGGCCTTCTTCGGCATCTCGCCGCGCGAGGCCCTGGGCATGGACCCGCAGCAGCGCGTACTGCTGGAGACCGCGTGGGAGGCGCTGGAGAGCGCCGGCCTAGACCCGGCCGCCCTCAGGGGCAGCCGCACCGGCGTGTTCGCCGGCCTCGTGGAACAGAGCTACCTCGACCGCGAAGGTCCCGAGGAGCTGGAGGGCTACCTCATGACGAGCAAGCTCTCCAGCGTGGCCTCCGGCCGGATCGCCTACACCTTCGGCCTGGAGGGCCCGGCCGTCTCCGTGGACACGGCCTGCTCCTCCTCCCTCGTGGCCCTGCACATGGCCGTGCAGTCGCTGCGCTCGGGCGAGTCCACGCTCGCCCTCGCGGGCGGCGTCACCGTCTCCGGCTCCCCGAGCGGCTTCGTGGACTTCTCCCGCCAGCGCGGGCTGGCCGCCGACGGCCGCTGCAAGTCCTTCTCCGACGACGCCGACGGCACCGGCTGGTCCGAGGGCGTCGGCCTGCTCGTGGTCGAGCGGCTCTCCGACGCGCGGAAGAACGGCCACCGGGTGCTGGCGGTGATCCGGGGTACGGCGGTGAACCAGGACGGGGCCAGCAACGGCCTGACCGCACCCAACGGCCCCTCCCAGGAACGCGTCATCCGACAGGCCCTGGCCAACGCCGGCCTGAGCACCAACGACGTCGACGCCGTCGAAGCACACGGCACCGGCACACGCCTCGGCGACCCCATCGAAGCCCACGCGCTGCTCGCCACCTACGGTCAGGGGCGGCCCGCCGGTCGCCCCCTCTACCTGGGCTCGCTCAAGTCGAACATCGGTCACTCGGTCGCTGCCGCCGGAGTGGGCGGTGTGATCAAGATGATCGAGGCGATGCGGCACGGGGTGCTGCCGCGGACGCTGCACGTGGAGAAGCCGTCCAGCCACGTGGACTGGGATGCGGGCTCGGTGGAGCTGCTGACCGAGGCACGGGAGTGGCCCGCGACCGGCCGGCCGCGCCGCGCGGGCGTCTCCGCCTTCGGCGTGAGCGGCACCAACGCCCACGTCATCGTCGAGCAGGCTCCCGCCGAGGACGCCCCGGACGCCGATCCGGCCCAGTTCACCCTCCCCGTCGTCCCCTGGGTGTTGTCGGGCAAGAGCGTGCAGGCGGTCCGCGACCAGGCGGCGCGGCTGGTGGCCCACCTGGAGGCCCACCCCTACCTGTCGACGCAGGACGTCGCTCTCTCACTGGCGACGGAACGGGCGGCGTTCGACCACCGTGCCGTGGTGACCGGTGCCGATCACGAGGAACTCGTCCAAGCCGCACGCGCGTTGGCGGAAGGCGACGGTGTCCAGCCGTCCCAGGTCCGCCGGCCGGGCGGAACGGCCTTCCTGTTCACCGGGCAGGGCGCGCAACGGCTCGGCATGGGCCGACAGCTCTACGCCGCGTTCCCGGCGTTCGCGAGGGCATTCGACGAAGTCGCGACCGCACTGGACACCCACCTGCCACGCCCGCTGAACGACGTCATCACAAGCGGCGAGGACCTGGACCGCACAGAATTCACCCAGCCCGCACTGTTCGCGGTCGAAGTCGCACTCTTCCGACTGCTCCACTCCTGGGGCATCACCCCCGACTA
>NZ_JBFATL010000093.1:0-7782 GCF_040678315.1 Streptomyces sp. NPDC052721
GGTGTGGGCGAGCGGGTGCCGGGCGGCTGGCGTGTCAGCGGAAGGTGGTCGTACAACTCTGGTGCCCCGTATGCGACGTGGGCCGCGGTCGGCGCGCTGCTGAGGGACGACAGCGGAGCGGTCATGGACCAGGCGCTCGTGCTGATCCCCGCCTCCGAGCTGACCATCGAGGACACCTGGCATACCGCGGGCATGAAGGCTACCGCGAGCAATACCCTGCTCGGGCGGGACGTCTTCGTCCCTGAGCACCGTGTGCTGTCGGTCCCCGCTGCGGCGGAGGGCATCTATCCGCGTGAGTCTTCGGGTGAGACGCTGTACGCCTCGGCGCTCGGGCCGATGCTGCTGCTGTGCCTGCTCGGACCGCTCCTCGGCCTGGGCGCGGCTGCCATGAACGCGGCGGTGGAGGCTGCCGCTGAGAAGCCGTTGTCGTTCACCGTCCACGGCAGGCAGGCGGACTCGGTGGGCGTCCAGATACAACTGGCCGAGGCCGCACTGAAGCTGGAGACAGCCCGCCTGCACACCTACCGTGCCGTTGACGAGGTCGATCAGGCCACCATCATGGACTACGTCGCACGTGCGCACGTCAGGGCCCGGGCGGGTTACGCCGCGCAACAGGTTCTGGAAGCGGTGAGCACTCTGCTGAACGTGCACGGTGCGGCCTCGTTCGCCGACGCCAACCTCCTCCAGCGCATCTGGCGAGACGCCAACGTCGCCGCGCGGCACGCGGGGCTGGTCCCTGCGGTCGGCCTGGAGGTCTACGGCAAGGCCCTGCTCGGCATCGGCGAGCGGGTGAGCCTGATGGTCTGAGTCCCGGCCCGTTCCCACCGTACGGCGGTCCGGAGCGCGCCCTACGGAGGCATTCCACCGTGGCGACCTGGCGCGTACGAACCTTCGTCCGGAATCCAGGAAAAGCTCACCGACCCAATGCCGCGATTGCCCCGCAGACGTGAGCACATCCAGCAGACGCGGTGGCCGGCGACGCCGGGGCAACCGCACACAGCCGCCGGAAGCAGCATCTGTCACCAGTGGCCGAACGCCCGGCACCGGAGCGCCGCCGGACCTCTCAGTCGGCTGGGAAGCCGACGCACGTGCTCATCTCCGCTGCTGCGTCCGGAGTCGAGCACCCTTCCATCCGTATCCCTCGTAAGACGAGCGAAGGCTGGCCACGATCCAGTGGAGTGATCAGCCCGTACACCGCTTCCACGCTCCCGTGGTTCTGCCTGCGGATTCGGGTACTGCGGCCCTCGGGTCGACGCACCGCCCGCGGCGGCGGGCACCAGTGACAAGGCTCTCCGGAATCCTGATGACTGGCGTCGTCAACGCGTACGCGCACAGTGCCATGACACGGTTGCGCGGCGCGGGCGGGGACCTTGCGCTGATGTCCTGGCTGAACGACGTCATCTGGCCTGCGGAGGCGCGGATGCGTCCTGAGGACGCCCACGCTTGCATGCTGCTCGGCTGCGTCGAGATGCTCCAGCACGGCATCACGACCAGTGCCGAGATGTACATGCATGGTGAGGCGGTGGTGCCTGCGGCACTGACCGCCGGCAGCCGGATACCGTTGGCCCCCCGCCTACTTCGACCTGCCCGGCGCGGGATGGCGGAGCGCCCTGGCAGCGATCGACAAGTGGATTGACGAAGACGGCTTGAGGTTCGGTCCCGGCGGCTGCGTCGAGCTGGGCCACGGTCCTCACTCTGCCTACGCACTCCCCGTGGAGGCGCTGCGAGCGACCGCCGAGTCCGTCGCAGCCCGAGGGGCCCTCGTCCGCATCCACGTCGCCGAGTCCTTGGCGGAGGACCGGGAGCAGCGAGCGGCGCACGGCTCCGTCCCCAGACTGCTCGCCGATGCCGGCTTCTCGAGGGGCGGCTGCTGGCGGCTCACGCCGTGCACCTCTCCGCCCACGACATCCGGTTGCTCGCCGACCACGGCGCGGGAATCGCCCATTGCCCCGGGTCCAATGCCACGCTCGCCTCGGGTATCGCGGCACTCACCGCGCTGCGCGCGGCTTCCGTCGCGGGGGGTCTGGGTACGGACGGCCCTGCGAGCAACGACGATCTCGACCTGTGGGAGGAAATGCGCCGCGCCATGATGTTGGCCCGCGCCACGACAGCTGACCCGCTCGCCCTAACCGCGAAGAGCACACTGCTGCTGGCGACCCGCGGCGCAGCCGACGCCGTCGGTCGCCAGGACATCGGCACCCTGAGCCCCGGCACGTGGGCCGGCATGATCCACGTCGGTGTGGACGTGCCACACTTCGCCGCAGGGCTCGACGTCCCCGAGGAGCAGTTGCTCGCCGATCTGGTGTGGGCCGCAGGCTCCAGAGCGGTTCGGGATGTGTGGGTCGCCGGTGAACAGGTCGTCGCCGACGGGGAGCCGCTGCGGGTCGGCCGTCTAGCAGCACAGCGAGAGGTTGCCTTGGCGGCCGCTCACATACTGCGGGCCGAGCGGCAGGAGTGATCGGGTGACGTCCGCAACGGTGATCCTCATCACGAGCACCGGTGGTCATCACCCCATGCTGGCCCAGCGGCGGAAGAGCACCGCTGTGCCGGTGCTCTTAGGATGCTGCCATGGCTTCCACCACTCGACGTCCTTCCAACGCAGCCGACCGGCGAGCGGCACTTGAGCAGCGGATCATGTCCGTGCTCGCCGAGTGTCTACGCCAGGGGGTGACGTTCACCGAGATGAGTGTCGAACAGATCGCGAAGACCGCCGGGATCTCCCGTTCGACGTTCTACCTCTACTTCCGTGACAAGGTGGACCTGCTCCTCCGGCTGAGCGGATCGCTCAAGCAGAAGAGCTACGCGATCGCGGCGGCCTGGCGGCCTACAGGCCCCGGCGGTGGTGTCGACGGCCTCGCTCACACCTACGAGATGATCCTTGCGCACTACCGTGAGCACGCGGCCCTGTTGAAGGCGATCAACGAGGTGGCCGCCTACGACCCAGCGGTGCACGAGACGTGGACCGCCGACCAGGATCGCTTCGTCGACAATCTGGAGACGGTGCTGCGGGAAGAACAGCGGGCGGGTCGTACCCCGGGGGACATCGACCCCCGGCTGTCCGCCAGGCTCATCATCCAGGGCGGCAGCCAGATCCTCGCTCAACAGGTGGCCGGCAGCGACGGCAGTGACGACGCCGTCGTAGCCTGCGAACTCGCACGCACCTACTGGTACGGCGTCTACCGCCGACCAGCAGAGGGCCGTCCCACCCCGAGCTGACGGCGCCCTCGGCGTAGGCAGCGGCCGGTCAGGCTGCGCCCAGCAGCCTGCACAGGCTTTCGGTCGGTCGGCACTGCCAGGGCAGGGGACACGCTGCGGCGCAGCTCTGGTGAGGGCCAGATCACTGCAAGGTGGATCTTGTCTATCTTTCGCAAGTCGCGCCACATTCCCCACATGTGGCGGTTGCGGGCAGGCTGTGCCAGCCCCGGAGGGAAGGACCGTGGAACTGTGGGGGGTGTTGACCGCCGGGTCCGGGAAGTCGGAGGCGCGAATCGCGGCGGCCGGAGTCAGCCGTGTGTGGCTGGACGGCCGGCGCCAGGTGAGTCTCGACAGGAGTGTTCCGCAGAGCGGGACGCCCACAACTGGGACGCCGGTTACCAGGGTGACGGGGTGAAGGTCGAGGTCATCGACACCGGGGTGAACCAGACCCATCCGGGCCTGGCACATGCCGAGGTCGTGGAGAAGGATTTCTCCGGCTCGGGCAGCTTGGTGGACCGCATCGGGTACGGCCCCACGTGACGTCGACGGTCGTCGGCAGTGAAGCGGGGGCCTCCGGTGAGCACAAGGGTGTCGCGCTCAAGTCGAAGATCCTCGACGTCAAGGTCCTCAACGACCAGGGTCAAACCCTCATCGACTGAGGCGGCTCCGGCCGACGCGCAACCGCAGTGCGCTCCGGTCCCCGGTCGCGGCCGCGCCATCCGCCCGTCGGTCCCCTTCTCTTCCACAACAGGCTGGGGACCATGCTCGCGTTTTAATGCAGAAGCTGAGCCGCGCGGCCGCCGATTGTCCCGGCATCGACAACACCGTCACAAGCGGCGCCTCGGACAGGTCCATCAGTGATCGGCGACTCCCGCGAGCCAGCCCCAGCGGCTCAGGGACCAGCACGGTCTGCTGTGGCTCGAATCCAAGAACGATCAAACGATCGCCGGGGCGGACAACACCCGGCTCTCTGCCCCCCTGACTGGGAGGGAGGCTCGTCCAGGTCGGAACCAATGGGCGGTGCCTGTGGCGATCCTCGCCTACATGGTGGACGACCAGTTACGGGACAGGCCCGGCCCTGTTACTGACTTTGTTGGCGTGATGTCGTGGCTGACAAGCGGTGGTTGCCGCGGTAGCCCGGTTGCACGAGGTATCCGCAAGGAGGCGGGCTGACCGCGGAGCGACGGGCGTTTCGAGGGCACATCCGGATGCAGGCAGCCGAGTTGTTCGCCCCGTAACAGGACAATCTCGCGGTCGCGAAGGAGTTACGCGTGAGCGTGGGCTCGGTACAGCGGTGGCGCCGGGCCTGGCAGCACGGTGGGACGTCAGCCCTCGAGTCGAAGGGGCCGGCATCCAGGCCCAAGCTGAGCGAGGCACTGTTTGTCCAGCTCACCCTGGCTGCCGAGATCGTCGAGGATCAGGCGATGCAGCTTGGCCCACACGCGAGTCCGCGACCACTCGGTGAACCGGCGGACGCGGTCACGCCCGATGGGCCAAAGCCGGGCGGAAGTTGGTTCCATGTGCAGCCTGATGTGGCGACGAACACGATGGCCGCCAGGACCTCCCGGTCGCCGTGCCGTCTGCGACCGCCACCCTGCGGTCGCACCGGAGCCGACGGCACCACCCGCTGAAACAGCTCCCCGCCGCCGGCCGCCGTGCGCGGTGTCGCCGGGACGCGGTTGCCGCACTGGCCGTCGTCCCGGCACCGAGCAGGATGCATGCATGAGGCCGGGTGGAATGCCCACCGCTCAAAGGGCATTCCACCCGCCCCGGGGGTGCGCGCCGTCTCCCGTCCCCGCGGTGTGGCGCGAAGGGCCTCCGTTCGGCGACGAACGGCGCCCGGGTCTCTGGAGACATTAATATGGGAAGCAGATCATCTGCTAAGCTTACGATATGACATTCCACTTTGCGGTCCCCGACAAGGATGACCCGGTCTGGACATCTGCCGACGGGTTCGTCGTGCGCAACGAGGAAGGGATCATCCGCCTGACCGGCGAGGAGAAGTTCTCTGTCAAGGTGACAGGTGCGCAGACCAACGGGCAGCTCGGGCTCATGGAGGGCACGGTCGCGCCACAGTTCGGCAACGTGCCGCACATGCATGACGAGGAGGACGAGGCCTTCCTCATCGTGTCCGGCAAGTTCCGCTTCATCAATGGTGATCAGACCTTCGATGCCAGCGCGGGCGACTTCGTGTACATTCCACGCGGGACGCGTCATGGATTCAAGAACATCCTCGACGTGCCGTCGAAGCTAATGGTGTTCTATACCCCCGCCGGGCCGGAGCAGTTCTTCGTTGATCACGGGATGCGTGAGGACGACTACAACCCGCAAGACTGGGCGAACCGGCTGAGGACTGACACCGCGCTCCAACAGGCACTTGCCGGTATGAACATGTCTCTCCTGCCGCGCGAGGATGATTGGGCCTGAGCACATCGGTCATGGGCGGGTGGTGACTCGGTCGGCTCACCACCCGTCCGAGACGCAGCAAACGTGTCTGGCGGTTGGCTGGGGACAGAGCGCCTGACGCGGGCGGGACGGTGACCGTCGACCTTGATGGGGTGCTGGTGATTGCGCACTCGGGCAGGGAGGACGCCGCACCGACGTGGAAGCGAACCTACGGTCATCATCCGCTGATGGGTTTCGTCGACCAAGGCCCGGGCGGCACCGGTGAATCCTGGCGGCCCTGCTCAGGCCGGGGAACGCGGGATCAAACACGGCCGTCGACCACACCACCGCCACCCGATTCGAAGCGCCCAGGCCAGCCGAACTCCGCTCACCGACACGGCCCGGCACGTGATCGCCGACTTCGCCTGGGAGTCCCAGCTGCACCGCGCCCTTACCTGGCGCGCCGCCGCACGCGAGGACTTCCAGCGCGAGCGGGCCACCACCGGCGCGGCCCTGGGCGACGCTTCACTGGCCGCGGTCGGCCGCGCCCTGGCCACCCGGCGTACCGCCGCGGCCGACCGCCGGCGCTCAGCGCGTGCCGCGCTGGCCCGCGCCGACGCCGTCTCCGACAAGATCCATGCCGAACTGCGCCTGCGTGAACGTCTGCCCGACCACCCCCCCCGTACCGGCCCAGCCACCGCGGCGAGATACCCGACTGGGTCGCCGACTCTCACGCACTGATCCACCCCGACACCCCCGAGCACTGGGTCACCCACCTTGCTGAACGCCACCGCGTCCTGGCCCGCTCGCTCGCCGACCGCGGCCACACCCTGGCCGCAGCCCCGCCCGCCTGGGCGCGCCCGTTCGGGAGTCCGCCTCCCACCAGCGCCCCCCGGCGCCGTCACGTGTGGGCCACCACCGCTGCTCTGGTGGAGGTGTGGCGCATCCGCCATGCCATCACCGCAGTGCCCGGACTGGGCCCACCTCCTGCCGCTCCGGGGGACGCGGCGGCCTGGGACGACCTGGACGCGCGGGTGCGCGCCCTGACCGGACGGCGCCGCCCGGTGCACCTCCCGCCGCCCGACGCACCTCCCCGGTCGTGATCGCCGCGGCCCTCAACCACCTCGATACACCGCCGCCCGCCGGACCCCTGCCCGACCACCCGGCCCTGCGTGACCGCTTCGGCGTCTCACCGCTGTCCTACGGCGCCCTGGACGCGCGCCTCGCGCGGCGCGCCCTGGCCGCCGTGCTCGCCGGCGAACTCCTGCCGGAAGCGTGGATGGAGGAGATCACCGCCCCCCCGGCGACGACGAGGACGAACAGCACACCTACACCCGCCTGCTGACCGCCATCAGCGACTACCGGCACCGCCACCACCGTGCCGGCCCCGACATCCTCGGCCCGCGTCGGCGGGCCTGGACGGAGAGGAATGGGACCACCTCACCGACGCGATCGACCTATACACCCACGCCCGCGTCGAGCACCGTCTGGAGCAGATACGGCCCCGCACCGCCGCGGAACGGGCCATGCTCCTGCCGTCCACCTCATCCCTCCACCCACTCCCGCCCGGCCCGCGGTATCTCCTCAGGCGCGATGTCGGCGTACTCGCCGCAGCACCCATCAGGCACGGAGCTCGCTTGGCTTCGGCGTGCCGCGCGGTGGGCCAGGGCCTCCGCGCGGTGGTGACTGATGCGCCTGCCGGCCGTGCTCTCCGTCCTCAGAGGGTGGGGAGCCGTGGCATCTTGCTTCATGCCCTTGCACTGTCCGCCGAGTGCTGGGAGTCCCTGTAATCCGGAACACAGCAGGTCCGACTCGCCGGACCATGTCTTCCGCTCCCCCTCCGCATTCCGCTCATCCGCCTCAAGACCGGCCGCGCGGCGACCCGGCCGGCGGGAAGCGGTTACGGCTGCCCCGCATATCCGCGGGCCGGCGAACCGCCGCTGTCCCTCCCCGGACCCCGAAGCCGCCGTCGGCCCGACCCGGACCCGTCGGTGGCGGCTGCGGCGCACGAAAGAGAAGGGGCGGCATCCTGTGCGGGGATGCCGCCCCTTCGACATGCCGTCACTCGCGGGCGACGCCGTCGCGGCGCTCCTTCGCCGCGCCCGCGTGCTAGGCCCTGTCGTCAAACTCCCGTCTGCCGCGCGACGCCATGCACGCACTCTCGCCGCACCGGGCCCCGACCCAAGTACATCCAGTACGAGG
>NZ_JBFATL010000094.1:0-7677 GCF_040678315.1 Streptomyces sp. NPDC052721
CACTAGATACGAGAAGACCGCCACCTCCTACGAAGCGGCGGTCACACTCGCGTCATTCCTGCTCTGGGCGAGATCCGTTTGAAGACGGACCCTAGCTCCGGCTGCGCATCATCGACATCAGCAGCCTGTGGGTCTCGTCGTCGGCGGCGACCACAAGCCCACGACCTGCCTCGCCTATCGGGGCACCGTCGATGCCGGTGACAACGCAGCCAGCAGCCCGGCACACAGCGATACCGGCCGCGAAATGCACGCTCCTGGAGAGGTCGCCGCCATCGGTGACATACGCGGCGCGCTTGCCGGCAGCCACCCAGGCCAGCGCCAGCGTCTTGGATACGACGCGCGGCCGGAAACGTGCGACGAACTCAGGGTGGGCCAGCAGATCCACGGCCCGGAATCCCGGCGCACTCGGGAACGGCGGATCCAGGTTGACGTCCACCAATCGGGTAGCGGGCGTGGGCGTCAGCAGTGCGTCGTCGGCCCCGTCATGCCGGACCCAGGCGGTCTCCCCGTCGGTGAAGAAGACCTCGCCGCTGAACGGGTCGGCCACCGCCGCCGCCCCGTCGCGCAGCGCCACGTTGACGGCCACCAGCATGTTGCCGACGGCGTAGTTCAGTGTGCCGCACAGGGGATCCACCAACCACTGGCGCACAGCATCGGCGGCGCCCTGCTGCCCGCCTTCCTCGCCGAGCACTGCGTCATCGGACCGTGCGGCACGGATGACGCCGAGGATAGTCTTCTCTGCCTCCACATCGGCGGCGGTGGCAAAGTCCCCGGCACCCTTGTCGATGCGGCTGAGCCGCTGGCCATACATGCTGCGGACCACGTCCGCGCCAGCCCGCGCCCCGGCTATCGCGACTGCAGCATCGTCGGAGCTCGCGTATGAGTCGATCACGCCGTGCAGACTATCGAGGCGAAGCTGTCGCCCCGGCGAACCTTCCCGGTCAGAGCGCTAGACAGCGACGCCACGTTCACCGAGCTCGGCCTGATCGCCCGGCGCAGCGTTGGGCGGCCGAGGAAGACGGCCGCCGCACCGACCGCCGCGAAGTAACAGCCGCTCTCTCCAGGGCCCGCACGGTACGTCCGTGCGGGCCTACGCGTCGACGGCCGGGGCCGCGGCGCGACGTCGCCGGTACAGGCGGAGAACGGCGATCAGGGCGCGCTGGGACAGGCCGTAGTCGAGCAGCGGTCGGGGTCCCACTCCTCAGTTACGGGACTGGCCCAGGAAGGCATCGAACATGGCGCGGGCGCGTTCCGGCCCGTAGAGGGTCATCTGCTGCCGGGCGAAGGCCTCGATGCGTTCCTTCATCTCGCTGAGCTCCTGCGGCGTGTCCAGGTGCGTCGGGTCGAACGGCTCCTCGACACCGACCACCGCCGGGAACGGCTGGTCCGCGGTCCCGATGTCGTAAGCGCGCACCTCGGGGACGAGCGGCAGCACGATCAGGCGGGAGCCCTCCGTCAGGCTGAGCGCGGCAGCGGAGGGCGCGTACAGGTTGCCGACCTTCTCCCGCAGGAAGAACCCGGCCGTCTCCGGCGGGGAGACGATGAACCCCCACCGCTCGTACATGAGCGCCAGATCGTCGTCCCACACGTAGCCGGTCAGCATCCGGCGGCCGCGCTGACGCTCGATGTCGACGGCTGCACGGACCAACTGCCGGCCGATGCCCTGCCCGCGGGAGGTGGGCGCCACAGCCATGAAGGCCAGGTGCGCGGTGACCGCGTTGACCCGGTCGAACATCTTGGCCTGCATGCCAGCTTGTTGGGCATACAAGTTCTGGTAGGCCTCCAGTTCAGCCAAGTGGTCGCCCGGCTTCGAACCGAGGTTGCCGCCCTGCACCAGCACCGCGCCCAGCAGTGTGCGGCGCCGCTCGAAGACCAGCAGGCGGAACGGCTCGGCGAAGCGGGCCGTGTCGACCCCGCTGTCGAGGAGATGACAGGACGCCGCCAGCAGCGTCTGGTCCTCCTCATCCCGGGCCACCTCCGCAAGCAGGTTCCGAACCGCGTCGCCTTCTCCGACACGAGCCGGACGTACGCCCGACGTCTCCCCCTTGCGTGCCTTGACCCGCCCCATCTGTCTCTCCTCGGTGTCGGTGGTGCGCAGTTTCCGGAGAAGCAGCTCACCGTCGTTGGTCCCGTCAAGAATCGCCCCCGCCCGGCGGTTGCGTGGAGATCCCGCGAAGATTCCTGCGGAAGAGCGGATGCCGGAGGTTCTCCGAGGTGCGGCGGAGCGACGGAGCGTACAGGCCCACAATGGGCGTCGTCCTGGTCTGCTCGCCCATTACTCCACCGTCCTGCGCGCCGGCGGGCGGCATCAGGGCGTACGGAAGCGCGGTGCGCGAGCTCCACCTCACAACCTCACAGCCTCATAGCTCAGCGAGTCTACCTGGGGAAACGGGGTGTGAGACTCACAATCTCCGCGTCGTCGGGCAGGTCCAGGCGCTGGCGCGGCCGAGGGAGCAACACGTCCGGGCCGCCGGGCAGCAGGCCCCTGTTGCGTAGGAACTTGACGCGGCCTCGGCACCAGGAGGAACAAAACTCCCGGGGCCGACGCCCGGACGCAGGGCAGGGCTGGGTGCACACCAGGCACTGGCCGGGGGCGGCGACGGGCGCCAGGCGCTTCAGGAGGTCACGGACCCGGTCTTCCTCCTCCTGCTCGTACGGTTCGACGTCAGCCGTGCAGCCTTCGAGCAGCTCGGTGAACGCGGCGCGGAAGGCGGGGATCTCGCGGCGGCAGGCTCCGAGCAGGTCCAGGTACTCCTCCACCGGCCAGCTGGCCAGCGTGCCGGAGCGTGAGAGGTACAGGCCGAGGGTGTCGATCCGGTACCGGTCGTCGGTGTCGAGCAGCAGGTAGCCGGTCAGCTGCCACGCTTCCGCTTGGCGCGGGGTGCGGGTGTACCGGGTGCTTTTGAAGTCGAGCAGCAGTCCGTCGACGGCCAGGTCGGCGTCTGCGGCGATGCGGTCGGTCGGGAAGGTGGGTGCTGGCGTGCAGTCCTCTGGCCGTGTGCGGGTCCGCAAGTCGTTCAGCGGGCCGTCGGCGGCCTTGTAGAGCTGGGCGACGACGTCGTCCACCATGTCGGGGTGCGGCAGCTGGAGCAGCCGGTCCAGGGTGAAGGCCCCGGGGTCTTCACGGGCGGCAATGGCCAGCGGGGTGATGGCGAAGCCGATCGAGGTGCGGTAGTTGACCTGGTACCAGGCTGCTGCGATCAGCAGGCGTGCCAAGTCCTCCTCCTCATCATGGGCGCGGTCCATCGGGAGCTCTCGGTTGTCGAGCTGCAGACGCATGACCGTCTCCTGAAGGCGCTCCATGAGCTCTTCGCCCACGTCCCGCATCCGCTGCCGGGCGTCGGATTCGTAGGAGCCGGTGAGCAGAATGCCGAGGCGGGCGACGTGGTCGACTGGTTCGGCGGCGGTGAATGCCAGGCGGAGCCGGTAGCCGATCGCGGTGCCGACGTTCCCGGCCTCCGTGCCTACGCCCGGCCCCGGCATCAGGATCTGGCTGCTGCGGTCCTGAGCCCGGAAGCTCTTACGCAGCGGGTGGGCACCGGCCGACAGTTCACGGTCCAGGAACCGGCGCAGCGGGGTGCGTGGACAGTGAATCCCGGAGGTCAGGCTCATCAAGTCACCGCCTTGGGCAACAGGCGCCACCAGGGCGCGGTTGAGTCGTGATGAACCGGGACGGTACGCAGCAGGACTGACAAACCGTCACCCGTAAGGAGTAGCCGACACACCCGGCAGGCGAGCGGATCACCCGATCGTGGTCAGGGCGGAGTGGGGCTGCTGGAGGGCGTGCTTCGCCCTGAAAATGCCCCCGCCCTGCCTGCGGCTGTCGATACCGTCCGGTCATGGAATCGCCGGTCACGTTCGATCGTCTCTATGAAGGTGCCAAGCGCTTCGCGCGCCTGGCGATGGAAGCCCACGCCGAAGAGGATCAGGAGGTCTTCCTGTTACACGCCGGCGTCAGCGTCGAACGCCTGGCGAAGGCGGCACTGGTCCTTGTCCATCCCACCTTGCTCACCGAGGTGAACGGCAAGGACGACATGCTGCTGCACTTCGCGGGAGCGCAGTTGTCCGAACCCCCGGCCCGGCTCAGGACCATCGGCGCGTCGACAGCGATCGGTCGGCTGCGGAAGATGGGTGCCCTCCCGCAGAAGCCCAATAGCGAGGCTGCTGACCTCGACGGACTGATCGAGTTACGCAACGGTGTCGCTCACCTTGGTGCAGAGGACGTGGAGGACTACCTGGGGATCTTCACGACGACCGTGGACAAGCTCTTACAGCATGTGAGGCAGGACCGCGGAGCCTTTTGGGAGTCGTGGTCAGACACGGTCCAGGTGATCCTCGACGACAGGGCAGACCGCTTGCAGAAGGCCGTCCGGCTGAGGATGGACCAGGCCCGGCACCGGTTCCGGACACGCTTCGCCGACCTGCCGGACGGAGCGGTTGAGGGCGCCGCGCAGGCGGTAAGCGAGCGCGGGCTGATAGTGGTCGAGGTCGGTCCAGGAAATGCGCTGCTCCAGACGCTGAGCCAGTGCCCCGCCTGCGACCGGGAAGTCGCCGCTCTGTTCCTGGCCGTGGACGAGGACTCCCCGCTGTTCGACATGGAACTGACGGCCGAAGGTCTCCTGTGCGGGCTGTGCGGGTTCCACCTCGCCAGCACGGATGAGGTCGAGGCCGCCGGCTTGCCGACCGTTGTCCGCTACTCCGTGGAGGACCTGACGCGCATCGTCACCGAAGGCCCGGACCCTGCAGAACGCCTCGCCAGATTCAAGCTGGCCCTGCCGACTGTGAGAACCCACGCCCACGACAGCTTCTAGAACGACGTGCTCGGCTCCGGAGACGGTGGGGTGGTGGTCTACAGGACGGTGCCATGCAGGGCGCGGCGGTCCCCAGCCAGTGCGTAGCAGCGGGCGCGAGGCCGTGCTCGAGGGACTCGCCGATCTCCTCGCACAGCGCCGCGAGCGCGGGATCCGCCAGCGGATCGGTCGGCAGCGGAGGCGGGGTGGTACGGACATCGCAGACGGCCTGACGGACCACGGCACGGACCGTTGGCTCATCGAGCGCCTGAAGGTCGCTGTGAGCGAGCGCGGCCAGTCGATCAGCTCCGCGATGTTGCCGCTACGGGGCGAGACGGCGATTAGGGCTCGCTGGGACAGGCCGTATCCGAGCGCGGCCGCGGCCGGGTCGGGGTCTCGCGTGCGAGACGTCTCGGTGCCGACGGCGACGGCGCCGTGGATTAGCTTGACTTCGCGATCCGCGCTTCGGCCGTCGGAGCGCTAATTCGAGGCCCTCGGCGTCCGGGTAGAACAGTACTGCCAACGGTTCAGGCCCCGACCGGGTCAGTCGGCTCGCCGCTTGCCAACCGGGTCGTGAGGGCTGCGCAAGCTCCACCCCTTCCACCCGTTGTTCCAGACCACGGTGTCCCCGCTGATCTCCTTGAATGCCTTCAAGACCGTCTTGTGGATCGCCGGGTTGCCGTTGTCGTTGGTGTAGGTCAGGCCGTCGTCGAAGTTCTTCGCGATGTGGTCAACCGCATCGCTCTGATAGAGCTCGTGAGCACGGGACTCGTTGATCTGCTGGAACATCCAGGCCGCAGCGGCCTGAGCGTCAGTGGCACTCATACGGGGACCCTACATGCCTTCGTGGCAGTCGAGTTGAGCTCTGCGCACCGTCAGATTCGGGAGCGTCCCTGCCACTCAAGATCAACTGGCGAAAACCCGGTATCCATCAAGATCACACGGCAACTGGTCAAGATCACCTGTCGCGGGGCAGGAGCGCGGCCGCAAGGTCCTGCCATTCGGGAAAACCCGTCCACTAGGGACCTGTTGTGAGCCTACGCTCCCGTCATGTACAGCAGCGCTTATCCCCTGCCGTTGACCGGCGGCGGCTTCCGGCTCGGAGTCTTCGACACCTCGGTGCTCACCTCGGACGTCACCGCGGCGCTGAAGCGGGGCCAGCCGTCGTCGATTCTCGCCGGGATGCGGCACGGGACGCTGCGCGGGTTCATCCCGCACTACGTGTGGGCGGAAGTCCCCCGCGTGCTGGCCGACCGCAAGCGCGAGGGCGGCACCTTTGACCTCGCCCGAGCGGAGCGGCTGTGGTGGCAGCAGTACGTGCCGCTGCTGCACGTCGTCTGCGTGGACGGACTGCCCATGACGGCGGCCGCCGACAAACTTGCCCACGAGGACCTCAGCGACGTCGGCATCCTCCAGCTCGCCGGCGTACTTGCCCCCGTCGTCCTCCTGGCCGCCGACCGTGACTTGATACGCCAAGGCGTCGCCGTCCCGAACTGGGAAGCCGTACGGGGCGTGCTGGGGAAGATCGGCAAGGCTGAGGCGGGCATGCAGGGCAGCACCACCGCGATCGTGGGAGCCGGATACGGCCTGGCCAAAGCGGCGCGACTGGCCCGAGCCCACCCGGTGGCCGCCGGAGTGGCGGTTGCTGCCGCCGGCGCCTACGCGTACCTCAACCGCAGCCGCTTCTCCAGCGACACCCGTGCAAAGCTTGCCCGGTTCGGCACGGAGGCCTTCAAGATCCTGGGCGAGCCATTCGTCCAGCACGAGGTACACGGGCTCGACTGGACCCAGGCGCAGCGCGGCACCGCCGGTGAGGACGTGCTCTCGCAGGTCGCCCGCCTGCTCGCCCGCGCGCCCGAGCCGATGACCCGCACCGACATCCTCGCCGCGCTCCCGGCTTCGGTGCAGGAACCGCACCGGCAGCAGATGGACGGACTGGGGAGGCTCCTGCACCGCTTCCCCGCCTTCCACCAAGCAGCCCCCGGCCGATGGCAGCTCGGCAGGACCAACATGCAGGTCACCGCCCCGCCGTGGGGATAGCCGCCGCGTGAGCGGCACGAACACGTACGGCCCGTCCACGGCAGCGGCTCAGGTCTTGGCCGCCGGCACGTTCGTGTGATTCCCAGGGGTGTTCTCACGACTCATATGGGTGCCGGATTGGCTTTCCCGCCAGAGGTGGGTGCAGGATGCGCAATGAAGCGTCCACGGTCAACTGCCAGTGCAGTACTACATCGTGGATCTCTTCGCGGAGGGTGGCGGCTTCAGCCAGGGCACGTACGTCCCGCTCGGTAATCGTGGTCCCGGCAGCACAAGGGGAGCCCGACGGTCATGCCCAAGCTTTCCAGGGCGGAGGGCACGACCGGAGACTCCCCAATGCCGCCGAGATCGCATCTCCTAGGAGATAGGCCTACATAAGTGATGCGTCCTGTAGCTACACGGAACAGTACACCCAGGGCAACGACAGCCCACCTTGCGCAGGTCAGCCAAGTGGCAGTTTCCCTCGGTGCACTATTCGCCATGGTTGCCATCTGTCTTCTGGCTGCCCGTGGCGACACTGCGCCGATCCCCGCGGTGGCACTGTTCGGCGGTGCCGTCTTCGCCAGCGGCACGATCGTCAACGTGACGATTCACATCCGCCGCTGACCACGATGGGCAGGCGTGGGTAGCACGCGCATCGGCCCGTCCCCGGCAACTCCAACGGTGGGAACGGGCCGATGAAGAGGTCGTTCTCTTTCCGAACCTCGTGTGCGGTTTCTGCTGTTCAGGCATGAGATCGCGGTTGTCGCGGGAGTCTCGCTCCGTTGCTGGCCGATATGTCGTGGGGGTGGCGGGTGCCATCGATGCGGGCGGTTCTGGAGACGCGGCGGAAGGCCGCGGCGGCGCGGGT
>NZ_JBFATL010000095.1:0-5478 GCF_040678315.1 Streptomyces sp. NPDC052721
GAGGGCCGGGGCCCGGCACGCCGAGAGCACGCACCTGACGCCGCGCGGCCCGCCCTCCGGGCGGACGACGGGAGTTTGACGACAGGACCTAGCGGTACCTCCCGCGGCGTGGAGTGTCCACGGGAGGCCGCCGGCGGATGCCGAGCGCGGGCGTCACCTCGTTCAACGGGCCCGCGAGCCCCGGCCGTTGCCGTGTGCGTGGGCCCGGCGTGTGGCCAGTGGTCCGGACGCGGTGCGCTGTCCCGACTCGATCTGGTCGGCGAACGCCTGGAGCGCGGCCGAACTGTTCGGCGGCAGGACCGCCATCAGCCCGCGGTCCTGCGCCTCGGCCAGCGCGTCCGCGGCCTGGCTGCCCTCGGAGGCGAGCACCAGACGCACGTGCCCGTCACCGGAACCGCGGCGGTCCACCGGCGCCACGGCGCCGTGCGTCCCGTCGGGCAGGGTCACCCACAACTGGAAGTCGTCGTACCGGAAGAAGTCCGCACCCTTCACGGGCCACGGGTAGTGGTGCTCACCGGGCACCTTCGGCAGGATCCCCTGGTGATTCCCACGGCTCATCGGCACACAGGCGTTGAACAGCGAGTCGGTCCACGCCTCGACACCGTCGGCGTCCGTGATCGGCGTGCGCAGCAGCTCCTCGGCCTCCTCGTAGCCCAGTTCCGCCAGTGCGGGCAGCGTCTCGGGGAACCCCGCAACGAGGACGGCAGCGTCCTGGCGCAACCGGTCGATCTTGGACGGCTCGGCACAGAACTGCATGCTCCACTCGATGCCCGCGCGGGCCCGGTACATCCGCCAGCCGCCCGTCGTCTTCACCCACAGGCTGCCCCCGTGGTGCATCTCCCAGTGCTCGGGCGCCACGGGCCGGGGCCCGTAGGGCAGATCGGCGTCGTCGATCTCGTCCAGGATCCTGTGTGCCGTGCGTTTCGCGGCCTTGAAGAACGACGACTCGAAGCGCTCCGGATGTTTGACCAGCCGGATCCTCCAGGGGTGGTTCTCCGATTCGACGCCGCCCGGCTGGATCGTGTCGGGTATCCGGGCTGCGGCGAGGGTGTCGGCGCGGGCCATGACGACCTCCTCCTGCCGCCCACGGCCCGGAGCACGGACCGTGGTCCGAGTGCCCCCTGTGACTATCGTGCGCCGTGGGGCGAGAGTATGCGAGGCGAAGCGCGCCGCGTACGGTCACCGGCTGGTTCTGCCCGGCCCGGCCCGCCGACTGCTGCCGTCCGGCACCAAGCGTGGCGCGGACGAGGCGGGCGGCCGTCGAGCCGTGTGTCGGCGCGGCAGTAGACGGCCGCTGCCGCGTACGGTCAGCGGCCCCGCACACCGTCACCGGGTTGGTGCTGCCCGGGCCGGCCCGCCGACTGCTGCTGTCCGGCGCCAAGCGTGGCGCGGATGAGGCGGGCGGCCGTCGAGCCCGTGTGCCGGCGCGGCAGCAAACGGCCGCCGAGCCCAGGTGCCCGGCGGCGTATGCGTCACGGCTGCGTCCGGTCAGAGGGACGAGCCGCTGTCTCCGGGCCGGATCCGGCCGCGCCAGGCACCGGACTCCCCGCCGTGTTCCTCGATGTACTGCTTGAACCGCTTCATGTCTCCCTTGACGCGCCGGTCGATCGTGCCGATCAGATCCGCGGCCTTCTCCACGGCTCCGCTGGGTTCGACGTCCATCACCAGCTCGACCTTGGTGTGCATGTCGTCCAGGCGCTCGAAGCGGACGGTGCCCTTCTGGCTGGTGTCGCCGCTGGTGGTGCGCCAGGTGATGCGCTCGTCGGGCAGCTGGTCGACGATCTCGGTGTCGAACTCGCGCCGTACTCCGCCGATCTTCGTGGTCCAGTGATTGTGCCGGTCGTCCAGCTGACGGACCTCCTCGACGCCTTCCATGAAGTTCGGGAAGTCCTCGAACTGCGTCCACTGGTTGTAGGCGGTGTGCAGCGGAACGTCGACTTCCACAGCTTCCCTGACCGTGCTCATCTCTGTACCTCCGTTGTCCTTGCTCGACTGCCGAGGCCCCGGGCCGTCGCCGGGACCTGGACCCGGCGAGTACCCGGGGAGCCGCTTGTTATGAGCGCCGGCTCCGGCAACGGCACTGGGACGGCGGTGTCGTTCCGCACCGTGAGAAACTGACCACACAGCGCGTCGGCGGTGTACGCGCCCGCGCGGAGGCGGACGCGAACGGTGCGGATCCAGCCACGACGCGCTCTTCCGGCCACCGCCCTGACGTCGTGTTTTACAGTGGCTCCACCAGTTCCGGCGACAGGACCTGTGAGGTATTCGCGAACATGCCGACCGAGACCTTCGAGTTTCAGGTAGAGGCCCGTCAGCTGCTGCAGCTGATGATCCACTCGGTGTACTCGAACAAGGACGTCTTCCTGCGGGAGCTCGTCTCCAACGCCTCGGACGCGCTGGACAAGCTGCGCCTGGAGAAGCTCTGGGACGACTCGCTCGACGCCGACGTGTCCGACCCGCACATCGAGATCGACATCGACAAGGACGCCCGTACGCTCACCGTACGGGACAACGGCATCGGGATGTCGTACGACGAGGTCGGGCAGCTCATCGGCACGATCGCCAACTCGGGCACCGCGGAGTTCCTGCGGGAGCTGCGCGAGGCGAAGGACGCGGCCGGGGAGGAAGGACTCATCGGCCAGTTCGGCGTCGGGTTCTACTCCGGCTTCATGGTGGCCGACGAGGTCACCCTGCTGACCCGGCGCGCCGGCGAGAGCCAGGGCACCCGCTGGACGTCGCGCGGCGAGGGCACGTACACGCTGGAGAAGGTGGACGACGCCCCGCAGGGCACCTCGGTCACGCTCCACCTCAAGCCGGCCGACCCGGAGAACCAGCTCCACGACTACACCTCTCCCTGGAAGATCAGGGAGATCATCAAGCGGTACTCGGACTTCATCACCTGGCCCATCCGGATGGTGCCCGAGCGCCCCGCCACGGCCGGCGAGAGCGACGAGGCGCCCGAGCCGGAGACGCTCAACTCCATGAAGGCGCTGTGGGCGCGGCCCCGCGACGAGGTGTCCGACGACGAGTACCACGAGCTGTACAAGCACATCGCCCACGACTGGCGCGACCCGCTGGAGACGATCCGGCTCCAGGCGGAGGGCACCTTCGAGTACCAGGCCCTGCTGTTCCTCCCCGAGCACGCCCCGCACGACCTGTTCACGCGGGACTCCAAGCGCGGCGTGCAGCTGTACGTCAAGCGCGTGTTCATCATGGACGACTGCGAGGCGCTGCTGCCGCCGTACCTCCGCTTCGTCAAGGGCGTGGTCGACGCGGCCGACCTCTCGCTCAACGTCTCCCGCGAGATCCTCCAGCAGGACCGCCACATCGAGATGATGCGGCGCCGGCTGACGAAGAAGGTCCTGTCCACGGTCAAGGAGATGATGACCAAGGACCAGGAGCGGTACGCCACCTTCTGGCGGGAGTTCGGCACGGTCCTGAAGGAAGGACTGGTCACCGACGCGGAGAACCGCGACGCCATCCTCGCCGTCGCGTCGTTCGCGAGCACCCGCCACGACACCGAGCCGACCACGCTCAAGGGGTACGTGGAGCGGATGAAGGACGGTCAGGAGGACATCTACTACCTGACCGGCGAGTCGCGGCAGAGCATCGAGAACTCCCCGCACATGGAGGCGTTCCGGGAACGGGGCATCGAAGTGCTGCTGCTCACCGACCCCGTCGACGAGGTGTGGGCCGACGCCGTCGGCGAGTACGAGGGCAAGAAGCTGCGGTCCGTCGCCAAGGGGCAGATCGATCTCGACGCCAAGGACGAGGACAGCGCCGACGACGAACGGGAGAAGCAGACCGAGGAGTACACCGGGCTGCTCGGCTGGATGAAGGAGCAGCTGGAGGAGGACATCAAGGAGGTGCGTCTGTCCTCCCGGCTCACCGTCTCCCCGGCCTGTGTCGTCTCCGACGCGCACGACCTGACGCCGGCCCTGGAGAACATGTACCGCGCCATGGGCCAGGAGGTGCCCCGCGCCAAGCGGATCCTGGAACTCAACCCGGACCACCAGCTGGTGAAGGGTCTCAACCAGGCGTACAAGGAGCGCGAGGACCGCTCGGAACTGGCCGAGACCGCGGAGCTGCTGCACGGCCTGGCGGTGCTGGCCGAGGGCGGCCAGCCGAAGGAACCGGCCCGGTTCGTGAAGCTGATGGCGGACCGTCTGGAACGCGCGCTGTAACGCGGCTCCGCCGGGAAGCGGCGGCCTGCGCCGGGCCCGGGCGCACGTCCGGGCGTGCGCAGGCCGCCGAGGACCGGCCCCGGGCTCGGGCCACGAACGGCACGCCGGACCGGGACGGCGGCAGAACGATCACCGCGTACGCGGTCACCCGATGCGGGCGGGCCACGCCAACCCTGGGGGCGGATGCCGTTCGACGAACGCCTGCTGCGACTCGCGGCCGGGGCCGTGATGGCGTAGGGCGATCGCGCTGCGGATCCGGTCCCGGCTGACCGGCGACGCCGAGGATCTGCACGAGGCGGTCGACGCCGCCGGAAGGCGCTCCGGCGTTGTCCCGCCGGGCATCCGGCGCGGGCGGCCCTGCTCGACAGCCTCGTCCGTGCCCTGCGCCCGCGGTTCGGGCGCCACGGCGACGCGGCCGACCTGAACGAGGCGATCGCCGCGTCCGGCACGGCCTGCGCACCGTGCCGCCCGACGGTCCGGCGGGACGCACACCTGGGACAACCCGAGCACCTTCACCGAGGACACCACCTGGTCCGTCGAGGCGCCCTGGGCGCCCTGAGCGCCGTACCACCCGGGCACCGTGCGGGCGGTGTACTCCGCGCCGAGTACACCGCGTTGCTCCCCGTGCCGGACGGCACGGACGGGTTTGTCCGGCACCGTGTCGGACATGAAGTTGAGCCGACCCGTGCGCCGGGCCTCCCTCGTCGTCCATGTGGCCGTCTCCGCGAGCTGGCTCGGGCTCACGCTCGGGCTGCTGGCCCTCGCGGTCACCGCCACCTCGACCGGATCGGCGGTGACCGCCGAGGCGTCCGTCCGCGCCATGAAACTCTTCGCGGACCGGCTGCTGCTTCCCCTCGCGTTCCTGACCCTCCTCAGCGGTGTACTGCTGTCCGTGGGCACCCCGTGGGGACTGGCCCGGCACCGGTGGGTCTTCACCAAGTTCTGGCTGACCCTCGCCACGACCGCCGCCACGGCGTTCGCGCTGCGCCCGGGCGTGAACTCCACGCTCGCCGGCATGACGGCGGGCGGGCCGGCGCCCGGCCCCGGCGGCCTCCTGCCCGGCCCGGTGGTGTCGCTGTGCGCCTACGCCTTCATGACGGCGATCTCGGTCCTCAAGCCCTGGGGACTCACCAGGCGGGGAAGGAACCACCGAGCCGCCGCGGCGGCCGATGCCGAGGGTCAGGCCGCCGGCCGGCGGCCTAGGTCCTGTCGTCAAACTCCCGTCGTCCGCCCGGAGGGCGGGCCGCGCGGCGTCAGGTGCGTGCTCTCGGCGTGCCGGGACCCGGCCCTCGTA
>NZ_JBFATL010000096.1:0-3792 GCF_040678315.1 Streptomyces sp. NPDC052721
CCTCGTACTGGATGTACTTGGGTCGGGGCCCGGTGCGGCGAGAGTGCGTGCATGGCGTCGCGCGGCAGACGGGAGTTTGACGACAGGGCCTAGCCGTCCTGGCGCGCGACCGGACGGCACGCGGCCGGCCGACCCCGCACGGGGGTCGGCCGGCCGCGTTTATTGCGTCGGCGTATCGCCGCGGTCAGCTTCCGAAGTCCCCGGCTCCCCCCTCTTGACAGTGGTTGCCCGCAGGACTGACAGTTTGACTGTTGCTTATGGCGAAGCAAATCGCACGATGCGCAACACCAGCGGAGTGGCTCGGCCCCCGCGAAGAGCGACTCTCATTCCTCCCTCCGTCCCAGCGAGGAGATCCGCAGTGACACACGAGGTGCGCGCCGTCGTCGCCCGGGAGAAGGGCGCACCGGTCTCGGTGGAGACCGTCCTGGTGCCCGACCCCGGTCCCGGTGAGGCGCTGGTGCGGGTGCAGGCCTGCGGCGTCTGCCACACCGACCTGCACTACCGCGAGGGCGGCATCTCCGACGGGTTCCCGTTCCTGCTCGGCCACGAGGCCTCCGGCGTCGTCGAGGCGGTCGGCGAGGGCGTCACCGAGGTCGCGCCCGGCGACTTCGTCGTCCTCAACTGGCGTGCGGTCTGCGGCAGTTGCCGGTCGTGCCGGCGCGGCAGGCCGTGGAACTGCTTCGCCACCCACAACGCCGACCAGCCGATGACGCTCGCCGACGGCACGCCCCTCTCCGCGGCCCTGGGCATCGGCGCCTTCGCCGAGAAGACTCTCGTCGCCGCCGGGCAGTGCACCAGGGTGGACGCGGCCGCCGGGCCCGCCGCCGCCGGGCTCCTGGGCTGCGGCGTGATGGCCGGGTTCGGCGCCGCCGTCCACACCGGCGGCGTCGGCCGCGGCGACTCCATCGCGGTGATCGGCTGCGGCGGCGTGGGCATGGCCGCCATCGCCGGCGCCAAGGTGGCCGGCGCGAGCCGCATCATCGCCGTCGACGTCGACGAGCGGAAGCTGAAGTGGGCCGAGCGGTTCGGCGCCACCGACACCGTCGACTCCTCCCAGACCGACGCCGTCGAGGCCATCCGCCACCTCACCGGCGGCTTCGGTGCCGACGTCGTCGTGGACGCGGTCGGCCGCCCCGAGACGTTCCAGCAGGCCTTCTATGCCCGCGACCTCGCCGGCACCGCCGTCCTGGTCGGCGTCCCCACCCCCGAACTCACCGTCGAACTGCCCCTGCTGGACGTCTTCGGCCGCGGCGGAGCGCTGAAGTCCTCCTGGTACGGCGACTGCCTGCCCTCCCGCGACTTCCCCGCCCTGATCGACCTCTACCTGCAAGGACGTTTCGCGCTGGGTGACTTCGTCAGCGAGACGATCACCCTGCACGAGGTGGAGGAGGCATTCGCCAGGATGCACCGCGGCGAGGTCCTGCGCTCGGTGGTGATCCTGTGAGCGCGCGGATCACCGCGACCGCCCGCACCGGCCACCATCCCACGACCACGATCGGCGCCCAGGCGCCCCGCCTCGACGTGTGGATCGCCCGCGGCCACTGAACGGCCCGTCACAGACTCACGAAACCTGGAGGAAGACCATGGCGGCAGCCGGAGGTGGTCATCAAGGGTGCGGGCATCGTCGGGTGCGCACGCAGCGAGGAACTGACCGCGCGCGGCTGGACGGACGTCACCGTTCTGGAGCAGGGCCCGCTCTTCGCCACGGGCGGCTCCACCTCGGTGCCCGGCTGTGGGACACCCTGTGGGAGTCAGGACAGGAGCTGGGCGTCGCCGCCGGCCGCAGCGCCTTCAACAGCCTGCGCCTGGAGAACAGTTGCCGCTCCTGGGGCCACGACATGACCACCGAGCACAACCCGTACGAGGCGGGAGTCGGCGTCGCCGTCCGGCGCGGCAAGCCGCACTTCACCGGCAAGGCCGCGCTGGAGGGGATCGGCGACGACACGGTGACCCGCCGGCTCGTCCCCCTGGTCGTCCAGGACCGGCGGTCCGTCGTGCCGGGCCACGAACCGGTGCACGTGGACGGTCACCCGGCCGGCTACGTCACCAGCGCCGCCTACGGCTACACGATCGACGCCCCGATCGCCCACGCCTGGCTGCCCGCCGCGCACGCCGCCCCCGGCACCCGGGTGGAGACCGAGTACTTCGGCGCCAGGGTCGCGGCCGTCACCGCAGCCGAGCCCGTGTTCGACCCCGAGACGGCGCGCACCCGCCGCTGAACGGTCCCCGTGTAGCAGCACCATCGGCAACGACCACAGGAGAAGGACACATGGCCACTTCGTACGACGTGATCGTCGTCGGTCTGGGCGGCATGGGCAGCGCGGCCGCCTGTCACCTCGCCGCCCGCGGTCAGCGCGTACTCGGCCTGGAGCGGTTCGGCCCGGCCCACAGCCTCGGCTCCAGCCACGGCGGATCCCGCATCTACCGGCAGGCCTACTTCGAGGACCCGGCGTACGTGCCCCTGCTGCTGCGTGCCCACGAACTGTGGGAGAAGCTGGCCGTGGACTCCGGACTCGACGTGTTCACCGAGACCGGCGGCCTGATGATCGGACGCGAGGACAGCGCGGCCTTCGCCGGCACCCTGGCCAGCGCGCACCAGTGGGGCCTGGAGCACGAGGTGCTGGGCGCCGCCGACATCCGGCGTCGCTTCCCCACCTTCGCCACGGCACCGGAAGACGTGGCGTTCTTCGAGCGCCGGGCCGGTGTGGCCCGGCCGGAGGCCACCGTCACCGCGCACCTCGAACTCGCGAAGGCGCACGGCGCCGAACTGCACTTCGCCGAGATGGTCCTCGGCTGGGAGGCCGACGGCCCGGGCGGCCGGGCGTGGGTGGTCACCGACCGCGGCGTCTACATCGCCGACCGGCTGGTGTTCGCCCCCGGCGCCTGGGCGCCGAAGCTGCTGGACGGCCTCGGCGTGAAGGTGACGGTCGAGCGTCAGGTCATGTACTGGTTCCAGCCCGAGGGCGGCACCGGCCCGTTCACCGCCGACCGGCATCCCGTCTACATCTGGGAGGACCCCCACGGCACCCAGATCTACGGCTTCCCCGCGCTGGACGGACCCGACGGCGGCGCCAAGGTCGCCTTCTTCCGCAAAGGCGTCCCCTGCGACCCCGACACCCTGGACCGGGAGGTCCACGCGCACGAGATCGCCGCCATGGCCGACCATCTGCGCTCGCGCATCCCCTCCCTGCCCGGCCGTTTCCTCAAGGGCGCGGCCTGCATGTACAGCAACACCCCGGACGAACACTTCGTCCTCGCCAAGCACCCCGATCATCCGCAGGTGATCGTGGCCTGCGGCTTCTCCGGACACGGGTTCAAGTTCGTCCCCGTGATCGGCGAGATCCTCGCCGACCTCGCCACTGAAGGCAGCACCAAGCACCCCATCGCCCTGTTCGACCCCCGCCGTGTGCGGGTCTGACCTCGCTTCGTCCGACCTCTTCTCGAAGGTGACCCGATGACCATGATGGACCTGCCCCCGAGCCTGATCTCCACGCTGCCGGGGGAGTACTACACCGATCCCGCGATCTTCGCCGAGGAGCAGGAGCGGGTCTTCGAGGCCATGTGGTTCTGCGTGGCCCGCGCCTCCGAGGTGGCCAAGCCCGGACAGTTCCGCACCTACCAGGTCGGCCGGGAGAGCGTGCTGGTCTCCCGTTCCCGGGACGGCTCGATCAAGGCGTTCCTCAACGTCTGCCGGCATCGCGGCGCCAGGCTGTGCACCGAGGAGTCGGGTGAGGTCAAGCGGGCCTTCCAGTGCCCGTACCACGCCTGGACGTACGGCCTGGACGGCAAGCT
>NZ_JBFATL010000097.1:0-3081 GCF_040678315.1 Streptomyces sp. NPDC052721
TCATCGTCTTCCGTGTCCTCGCTCGCGGTCAGTTATCCACCGGCGGCACATCACGCCGGGGCCTCTCGGGCAGCTGCGTCTCTTCGTCCGCGTCCTCGGCCTTCCCCCTACGGCCGGCACCACGCACGAGACCGGCACCACCACGCGTCATACCGTTCCGTTCAGCACCCGCAGCAGAGTTCCGCCCAGCCGGCCTACCCGTGACACCCTCGGACGCACCCGTACCCGTACGAGACCCCGAAGAGCCAGTCGGCTTCGCACCAGACCGCGCCACGGACTCGGGCGTTCCGAAGACGCCACGCTGACCGAGCCGACCGGCCGTGGACTGCGAATTGGCCTGTCCCTCAGCCCCGATGACCGTGCCACGGGGAATCCTCGCCCCGCCCTTCGCCGGACCGCCTGGGGCTGTGGGGCGCCCCCCGACGACTCCATTGGAACGGCCGGCGCCGGTGGTCGGCGTGGCGTTCGCCCGGGGCGTCGCCGTGCCGCCGGGCCGCGGCGTACCACCGGTGACCGCGCGGCCCATCGGAGACGCAGTACCCCTAGCGGCGGGCTGTCCCGTCGACGTGGCACGCCCCATCTGGTTCATGGGTCCTTGTGCCGCGGTTCGTCCGGGGCCCTGAGGACTGGTCAGCCCGGCTGTACCCGCACGCCCCTGAGCCAAGGGAGGAGTGCGGTACCCAGCCGAACCACTCAGGCTTCGGCCCGACGTCGGATTGGGCAGCGGAACCCGGTAGCCGGCGCCACCCAACGGGTCGGGCTGGCCGCCGCCTGCCGGGGGCGTGCCCGTGACCGGCGGAGTGGGGCCGGTCGTGTGTGTGGTCGTGGGAGGAGGCAGCGTGCCGGTACTGTCGATGTTCGTACCGACAGGCGGCTCCTCAGGGAGTTGGACCGTGTGGTTGTTGTGCGTCGTCGGGACGTGGTGCGGGGTGGTGTCGCTGGTGACGTGGTGGGCAACATTCTCCGCGCCTACCACAGTTGTGTGATGACCGATGGCGGAGGCCGAGCCGGTCCCTGTGTGCGAGCCAGTGCCGGACGTGGGAGTACTTTCCCTGAACCGCTGCGAGGGCCGAGGCACGCCCACGTCGGGCACCGACGTGAAGTTCGGCGTCTTGTCCTTGGCCGGCAGGGACGCAAGCACTTCTTCCGAGACCGCGTAGTAGGACGCCAACCGATTCATCTGGTTGATCGCCTCTTGACGGTCCTTCTCCACCCGGACGGCGTGGTCGTACTCCGCCTTGTTCGCCGCCTTCTCGGCATCGGTGAACTTGTCGGGCCGCTTAGGGTTTGCCCTGGTGTCACGGGCTGGCATGCCACCACGCACGGCCGCGAGGCCCACGGCGGCAGCGGTGATCTGGTCGCCTGCCGCCCCGGCGAACTCGCTCAGATGGTGAGTGTTGGTTACGAGATTTTCGCCCCATGTGCGGAATTGGTCGCCTGACACTCCCACCCAGGGGACCTTGTCGATGTGGGCCTTGAGATCGTCGGCGGCCTTCTTCATAGCATCGCGCGCGTCCCAAAGAGCCTTGCCGGAGGACTCGAGATCCTCCGGATCGGTCTGCTCGACCAGATCGATCATCCGGTTGAGGTCGAGGTCGCGCTTGTCGAAGTCAGTTCTGACGGCGACGGCCCGGCCGAAGGGCGTGGCTTCCACCACGGATCGCACCATGCCATTGAGGAAGCCGCCGCGCGGTCCGTCCTCGATGCCACGGACGACGTCCGTCACAGAGTTCTGCTGAGAGACACGGTGCAGGTCTTCGCTGTGCTTCTTGTCGGTCATCGTCACAACTCCGCGCCGGTCTGCGAGCCGCCGGTGTGCTGCTTGCCGTCACCCTTGTCTTGCAGCTTTCCGATCTCCATCTGGATCGCCCAGAATCGCTGACGCTGCTCTTCTTCGAGATTTTCGAACCCCTTGTGAGCACCGGCGACCGCGATCCCGATCGCCTCGATCTGCAGGTGCAGGGTCTTGGACAGGGTCGTGAGTTCGTGATGGACCCTGGTGTACTGCTTGTACAGACCGTGCGCCTCAGGGAACTCGCTCTCCCCACCCGACGTCAGCGACGTGGCCCTGATCGTCTGAGCGCCGACCTTCGCCGGGTTCCCCGCGGACCCTTCGAGAGCGCTCAGCACCTCGTCCACTTGGCCCACGAACTTGCCCAGCGCCTCACCACTGGCCTCCAGGTTCGCCGCCCTGGTCGCCGACACGCCCCCCACCATGTCTGACGGAAGCACGACGCTCCTCCCCGTTTCCCCGTACATCCATCGGCTCCTCCGGAGCGAGGGCCGACCAACCGCTCGCCGTACGATCGCAAAGCGAGCCGCGTCTCACAACGCGTTTACCACTCTAGTCAAGCCGTCCAACCGGTCCAACCAGGCAGGCGTGTTGGCGCGACTTCGCGACCGACTCTGGTGCCACACTTCGCCGGAACTGCCGGTTTCTAACCAGCGAACGCGCACGACGCACGCAGTCGCGCCCCACCACTCCGTCGACCAACGATGCGCCGACCTGAAAGCATGAGCGCGGACGCCTCGCGCGATCTTCATGAAACCTCCACGCCTCGACGCTGCTTCCGACAGGTCCAGTCAAGGACATCACCCGGCACGCCGCGCCCTCGCAACGGCCACGCCCCCACCGCCGAGCACGACGACGGCAGCTACGGCGCCGAGCACGACCCAGAGGGTGGTGTTGTTGTTCGACGACTCCGTGCTCGATCCTTCCGCCGAAGTCGCGCCCGTAGGACCCCTTTCCGGGGCTTGTGACGGTGTTGATACGGAAGAGGAAGAGGCGGACGTGGAGGGCGCTGCGGACTTGGCCAGCAGATCACCGCCGTTCTCCGCCGCAAGCGGGTCCACATTGGCTGGGCCGGCGTCGTAGTTCCGGTTCGCAAGAACGAGACGGGGGCGAATGAGCCCGTAGCCGGCGTACTTGCTCGGGTCATTCTTCGGCCAGCTACGGCCGGCGGTGTCGATCAGAGCACGGGCAACTTGGTTCACCGTCCAGTCAGGGTGGGCGGACCAGATCAGAGCGGCGGCGCCCGAGGCGATCGCGGCTGCCGAGCTCGTACCGTTCACATCGTCGCA
>NZ_JBFATL010000098.1:0-2997 GCF_040678315.1 Streptomyces sp. NPDC052721
GGGGCGGGTGTGTGGTGTGCCGTGGCTGTGGCGGGTTTTGGGGGTGGCCCGCCTCGACGGCGTGGGCCGGCTCGCGGGGGGCGGGGGGGGGGCTGGAGTCGGACGACTCCAGCCCCGCCCTGCTTTGTATACGGCCCTCACGGCGTGGGGAGCGAACCTGCGGCGCGCACTACCCGGCCTGCGCCTGGGCGTCGCGGTGCCGGTAGTACGCGGCCTTGGAGGGCGCGAGCGGCTCCTTGCCGAGGATGAGGTCGGCGGCCTTCTCGGCGACCATCATCACCGGGGCGTAGATGTTGCCGTTGGTGACGTACGGCATCACCGACGCGTCCACCACCCGCAGCCCCTCCGTGCCGTGCACCTTCATGGTCAGCGGGTCGACGACGGACATGTCGTCGGTGCCCATCCTGCACGTGCACGAGGGGTGCAGAGCGGTCTCGCCCTCCTTGGCCACCCACGCCAGGATCTCCTCGTCCGTCTCCACGGCCGGCCCGGGCGAGATCTCGCCGTCGTTGTACGGGGCGAGCGCGGGCTGTCCGAGGATGTTCCGGGCGACGCGGATCGCCTCGACCCACTCGCGGCGGTCCTGCTCGGTGGAGAGGTAGTTGAAGCGCAGTGCGGGGTGCTCGCGCGGATCGCGGCTCCTGATCTTCACCGAGCCGGTCGCGTCCGAGTACATGGGGCCCACATGCACCTGGTAGCCGTGGCCGCCGGCCGGCGAGGAGCCGTCGTAGCGGACGGCGACGGGCAGGAAGTGGAACATCAGGTTGGGGTAGTCCACGTCCTCGTTGCTGCGGGCGAAGCCGCCGGCCTCGAAGTGGTTGGTGGCGGCGGGGCCGGTGCGGAAGAGCCACTGCAGCCCGATGAAGGGGGCGCGCCACTTCGCCATGTACGGCTGCATGGAGACCGGCTGCTTGCAGGCGTACTGGACGTACACCTCCAGGTGGTCCTGCATGTTCTCGCCGACGCCCGGCAGGTCGTGGACGACGTCGATGCCGAGGGCGGCCAGTTCCGCGCCGTTTCCGACACCCGACAGCTGGAGCAGCTGCGGACTGTTGATGGCGCCGCCGCACAGGATGACCTCGCCGGCCCGGACCTGCTGCGGCGCACCGCGCCCGCGCCGGTACTCGACACCCACGGCTCGCTTGCCCTCGAACAGGACGCGGGTGACGAGGGTCCGGGTGCGCACCGTGAGGTTCGGGCGCTTCATCACGGGCTTGAGGTAGGCCTTGGAGGCCGACAGCCTGCGCCCGCGGTGGACGTTGCGGTCGAACTTGGCGAAGCCCTCCTGCCGGTAGCCGTTGACGTCGTCCGTGGGGGCGTAGCCCGCCTCCTGGGTGGCCTTGAGGAAGGCGGTGAAAAGGGGGTTGTCGGCGGGGCCGCGCTCCAGGACGAGGGGGCCGTCGTGACCGCGGAACTCGTCGTCCGGGTCGGCCGCCAGGCAGTTCTCCATCCGCCGGAAGTACGGCAGACAGTGCGCGTAGTCCCAGGTCTCCATGCCGGGGTCGGCGGCCCAGCGCTCGTAGTCCATGGGGTTGCCGCGCTGGAAGATCATGCCGTTGATGCTGCTGGAGCCGCCGAGCACCTTGCCGCGGGCGTGGTAGATGCGGCGGCCGCCCATGTGGGGCTCGGGCTCGGACTCGTACTTCCAGTCGTAGAAGCGGCTGCCTATGGGGTAGGTCAGCGCCGCGGGCATGTGGATGAAGACGTCCCAGGGGTAGTCGGACCGCCCCGCCTCCAGGACGAGCACACGGTTGCCGGGGTCGGCCGAGAGCCGGTTGGCCAGTGCGCAGCCGGCCGATCCGCCGCCGACGATGACGAAGTCGTACTGCAAGGGAGCCATGGTGCCTCGTCTCGCTCGCGCCGTCGATAGTGCCCGGCATGCTAGTACGGGTATCGCCATGCGCACCAGGTTGCGAACAGCGCAACTTCAGACGATCCATGTGAACCATGCCATGTGCCCGCAAGTTGTTTACTGCGAGTATAGTTCCGCTATGAGCAACTACAGTCCGGATATCGGAACGAACGGCTCGCCATCCGGCGGTGTGCAGTCCGTGGACCGCGCCATCAGCGTGCTGGAGATCCTCGCCCAGCGCGGCGAGGCCGGCGTCAGTGAGGTGGCCGCCGAGATCGACGTCCACAAGTCGACCGCGTTCCGCCTGCTGGGCGCCCTGGAGGCGCGCGGCCTGGTGGAGCAGTCCGGCGAGCGCGGCAAGTACCGGCTCGGCTTCGGCATCGTACGGCTCGCGGGCGCGGTCACGGGGCGCATCGACATCACCCAGCAGGGACGTCCGGTGTGCGAGCGCCTCGCCGAGGAGATCGGCGAGACCGTGAACATCGCCGTGATGCAGGAGCACTACGCGATCAACCTCTACCAGGTACGCGGTCAGGCCGCCGTCACCGCGCACAACTGGGTCGGCCAGCTGACCCCGCTGCACGCCACGTCGAGCGGCAAGATCCTGCTGGCCCATCTGCCCACGCAGGACCGCGCGGCGCTGCTGACCGCCTCCGGCATGAAGAAGCTGACCCCCCACACGATCACCGCGAAGACCAAGCTGGAGAAGCACCTCACCGAGGCCCGCGAGCGCGGCTACGCCTGGACGCTGGAGGAACTGGAGATCGGGCTGCACGCCGTGGCGGCCCCGGTCCGCGACCGTGAGGGCCAGGTCATCGCCGCGATCAGCGCTTCCGGGCCCGCCTACCGGTTCACCGAGGACCGTATGCACGAGCTGGCTCCCGTGCTGGTCAAGGGCGCGCAGGAGATCAGCCACCGCATGGGGTACCTGGGCTGAGTCACCCCTGGGCGGTGCCCAGGCGCTCATTGACCCAGGCGTGGAAGGCGCCGATGTGGTGCTCGCTGGGCACCAGAACACCGCCCTTGGCGTACGCCCGGGAACTCATGCCGGGCTGGGTGCGCTCGCAGGCGTCGAAATCCTGGCGGTTGACGCGGTCGAACAGCTCCACGGACCGGGTCACGTCCTTGCCGCTCTCCACGACGTG
>NZ_JBFATL010000099.1:0-2886 GCF_040678315.1 Streptomyces sp. NPDC052721
GTACTGGATGTACTTGGGTCGGGGCCCGGTGCGGCGAGAGTGCGTGCATGGCGTCGCGCGGCAGACGGGAGTTTGACGACAGGGCCTAGGCTGCCGGGCATGGCCACAACAACCGTGCGATCCGTCGTCGGCGCCGTCGCCCTCTCTGTCGTCTGCCTGACCGGGGCGACCGGCTGCTCCTCCGATTCCGGGCACGACGCGTCCGACGTCGGTTCCCCGCTGGTGAAGGGGCTGCGCACGGTGGCCGCCGACAGCGGCAGGAGCGGCCCGGTGACCTATCTCGACGCCGCCGCGGTGCGCGGGCTGGGCAAGCGGTTCGCCGCCATCGGCCGGCCGAGCAGCAGCCTGCTGAACGGGTACACCCCCGGCCCGTGGGCGGGACACCTCAAGGCGGACCAGATCGACACCGCGGTCGACACCAAGGCGGCGGGGCACTGGGAGGGTTCGTTCGACGCGGCCGCCATCACCGCCTCGCTGAAGGCGAACGGCTACACCCGCGGTGACCAGGACGGCAGGGAGACCTGGACCCGCCCCCACGGCAAGGGCGTGGCCCTGCAGGTCTCGAAGGACACGATCTCCTACGCCGTACCGGGCACCGCCCGCCTGTCGGCCGTGCACCCGGAGAAGGGCGCCTCGCTGGCCGACGTCGAGGAGTACCAGCGCGCGGCCGGGTGTCTGGGCGACGTCTACCGCGCCGACTTCAACCCGCTCACCGCCACGAAGCCGGTACGCCTGTCCGCGCTCGGCCAACACGCGGACTCCACGGGGAAGAACACCGAGGTGCTGTGCGTCGTGGTGAAGGACGAGGCGACCGCCCGACGCCTCTCGGCCGAGCTGCGCTCGGTGATCCGCGAAAAGTCCCCACGGTACGAAGGCGCCAAGGTCACCGTGCGGCAGGGCGAGCGGCCGCTGGTACGGACGACCGTCCCGGACACATCCGCCCAACGCCCCGGCCGCCTGATGCTCACCGACCTGAACCTGTGGCTGGCCGTCACAGGGCTGTGAAGTCGTGCGGGTGGTGACGTCCAGCCGGGGCCGGTCCGCCTAGGTCCTGTCGTCGAACTCCCGTCGTCCGCCCGGAGGGCGGGCCGCGCGGCGTCAGGTGCGTGCTCTCGGCGTGCCGGGCCCGGGCCCTCGTACTGGATGTACTTGGGTCGGGGCCCGGTGCGGCGAGAGTGCGTGCATGGCGTCGCGCGGCAGACGGGAGTTTGACGACAGGGCCTAGTTCGGGTTGTCTCCGTGGGTGAGGGTCTCCCAGGCGACGAACAGGTTGTTGCTGCCGGCCGGGCGGTTCTGTTCGGTCAGGGCCTGGGTGTTGGTCATGGCGATGCCCAGGCGGTTGTGCAGGGCGTTGTAGCCGACCTCGGTGACCGGGCCCAGCCCCCGGTTGACCGACCCGCCGCACAGCCAGCTCGGGACGGCCGCGCCCAGTTCGTACTTGGACTGGAAGCCGAGCGCCTGCCGCAGACGCTCTCCGACGTCGGTTCCGTACAGATCCTGCCCCTGGATGCGGCTGGTCTCGGCGACGTGTGAGATGGCCGAGATGCCGTATCCGGTGTGGGTGAAGTCCCGGCAGGTCTCCTGGGTGAGTCCGGTGACGAAGGTGGACTGGCCCTGCCAGTAGGAGACGATCTTGTCGCGGGTGTTCAGGTTCTGGCTCGGCACCGTCTTCGGCAGGTCACCGTCGGAGGCGAGGTACACGTACGCGGCGGTGCGGGTGCGGAACTTCGCCATGGCGGTGTCGTACGACGCCTTGTCCTCCAGGAAGACGGAGATGCCGACGGCCGCCTCCATCATCGACAGCTCCCAGTTGCCGTTGGAGTTGGAGCCGTTGATGACCTCGGGCAGATAGACGTTGCGCAGCATGGTCGCGAACCGGCCGGAGTTGGCCCAGGTGCCGGTGTACGTGTACTTGATGATCTCGGCGGCCTTCGGCCAGGAGGAACCCGCCCAGCCCGTCTGCAGCGGGGCGTTGCTGTTGGTGTGGTCCTGGAGTACGGCGGACCAGGCGTCCATCAGCTCGATCGCCTTCTTGGCGTAGCGCTCGTCCCGGGTGATGTACCAGGCGAGCGCGTCGGTGTACGCCGCGATCGCGTCCTCGCGTTCGTCCGTGCAGCCGTAGTTGGGGTTGGAGTACGAACCGCACTCGACGACGGCGCGCGGCTTGGGTGTGCGGCTGAGGCTCGCGTACTTGCTGGCCATCATCTGGTCGTACGCGCTCTTCCAGGGCTGGGCGCCCGCGAGCACTTCGCTGCGGGCGAAGTCGAGTTGGGCGCGGGAGACGGTGACGCCGGGGTGGGTGAAGGTGGCGGGGGCGGCCTCCGCCCGCTGGCTTCCGGGCCAGGAGAGCAGTCCGGTGGTGAGCAGGGTGGCCGCCGCCGTGAGTGCGAGAGCGGAACGCGGGGACGTGCGACGGCGCCGAGCGGGTGTGTCCTGCATCTGATCCCGTCCTCATATGTGAACGCAATGCGACTGACTGAACGTCGAGTTGCCCGAGACCATAGGTACGGACCAGATGGCCGTCAAGGGGCCGGGGAACGACTCCTTTGAGTCAACGGCAACCCAACTCCTCGACCACGCAGCCCTGTTCACACCTTGACGGGATTGGTTCAGACCTCTTAACTTCCCGATGCCGGGCGGGCCTTCGCGCACAGCGCTCGGCCCGGCGAGGCCCTCCCTTTCCTTCATCGACGTGAAAGGCTGTGATCCCCTCCCTTGTCCGCGCAACCCCCCACTCGCTCCCTGCTGTTCAGGACCGCGCTCGCCGCCGCGGTCGCCGTCTCGGCCGGGTTGTTCGCCGCCTCCCCCGCGCAGGCCGCCACCGGCACGATCACCGGCCTCGCCGGCAAGTGCCTCGACGTCGCCGGGGCCGGCTCCGCCGACGGC
>NZ_JBFATL010000100.1:0-2822 GCF_040678315.1 Streptomyces sp. NPDC052721
GCCTGATCGGCAACGCCGGCCAGGCCAACTACGCGGCGGCCAACACCTACCTGGACGCCCTCGCCCAGCACCGCGCGGCCCTCGGACTGCCCGGCCTGTCCCTCGCCTGGGGCCTGTGGAAACAGACCAGCACCATCAGCGGCGAACTGAACGAGACGGACCTGCGCCGCCTGGCCCGTATCGGCCTCAAGCCGCTGGCCACGGACGAGGCGATGGAGCTGTTCGACGCCGCCCTCGCGGGCACCGAACCGGTCCTCGCCGTCAGCGGGCTCGACCTGGCCGCACTGCGCAAGGCGGGTGACGCCCTGCCCCCGCTGCTGCGCGATCTGGCCCCGGCCGGCCGCCGCCGTACGGCCGCCTCGGCCGGTCGGTCCGGTGGCCAGGACGCGGGCCCCTCGCTGGCCGAGCGCCTGGGCGCCCTGTCCCAGGAGGAGCGCGAACAGGCCCTGATCGACCTCGTACGCACCCAGGTCGCCGCGGTCCTCGGACACGCCGACGCCGGAGCCGTCGACGCCGAACGCGCCTTCCAAGACCTGGGCTTCGACTCACTGACCGCGGTCGAACTGCGCAACCAGCTCAACAACGCGACCGGACTACGGTTGCCGAGCACCCTGGTCTTCGACCACCCCAGCCCCGCCGCCCTCGCCGCACACCTGCACGGGCAGCTCAAGGTGGAGACGGCGTCGCCCGCCGACTCGGTGGTCGAGGAGCTCGGCCGGCTCAGGGCCGCCATCCAGTCGGCGGCCGCCGATCCCGCGGCCTACGACAGCGTCGCCGGGCAGCTGCGCGAACTGCTGGGCGTCGCCGAGCGGGCGAGTGGCCGGGTGCCCGCCGACGAGGTACCGGCGGCCGAGGACCTGGACAAGGCGAGCGACGAGGAGCTGTTCGCGCTCCTCGACGACCTGAACTGACCGGGCGACCGCTCACGGAGCCGACGAGGGGGTCGGCTCCGGGGCGGTTTCGCACGCCCGGCGTGTCACCGCCGCGGCGATCCACCGCACGACCCACCAGACCAAGCACGAGCCACATGACGACGGGGAGCTGAGATCAGTGGCGAACGAGCAGGAACTCCGCGAATACCTCAAGAAGGCCATCGCCGACGCTCGCGACGCGCGCAGGCAGCTGCGCGAGGCCGAGGACAGGGCGCAGGAGCCGATCGCGATCGTCGGTATGGCGTGCCGTTACCCCGGCGGTGTGTCCTCTCCCGAGGACCTGTGGGAGCTGGTGGCCAACGGGGTCGACGCCATCAGCGAGTTCCCGTCCAACCGGGGCTGGGACATCGAGAAGCTGTACGACCCGGACCCCGAGCGGCCGGGGACGTCGTACGTCCGCGAGGGCGGCTTCCTGCACGACGCGGACCTGTTCGACCCGGAGTTCTTCGGCATGTCGCCGCGCGAGGCGACCGCCATCGACCCGCAGCAGCGCCTGCTGCTGGAGACCGCCTGGGAGACCTTCGAGAGCGCGGGGATCCTGCCGGCCGGGCTGCGCGGCAGCCGCACCGGTGTCTTCACCGGTGCGATGTACAACGACTACGGCTCCCGCCCCCACCTGCCCGCCGAGGGCAACGAGGGTTACCTGTTCAGCGGCAGCGCCGGCTCGATCGCCTCGGGCCGGATGGCGTACACCTTCGGTCTGGAGGGCCCGGCCGTCACGGTCGACACGGCCTGCTCCTCCTCACTGGTGGCCATGCACATGGCCGTCAACGCGCTGCGCAACGGCGAGTGCGACCTCGCGCTCGCGGGCGGCGTGGCCGTCATGTCGACACCGACGGCGTTCGTGGAGTTCTCCCGGTTGCGTGGTCTGTCCGCCGACGGCCGCTGCAAGTCCTTCTCCGACGACGCCGACGGCACCGGCTGGTCCGAGGGCGTCGGCCTGCTCCTGGTCGAACGGCTCTCCGACGCCCGCAAGAACGGCCACCGGGTCCTCGCGGTGATCCGGGGTACGGCCGTGAACCAGGACGGGGCCAGCAACGGCCTGACCGCACCCAACGGCCCCTCCCAGGAACGCGTGATCCTCGCCGCGCTGGCGAACGCCGGCCTGAGCACGAGCGACGTGGACGTCGTGGAGGCGCACGGCACGGGCACGCGCCTGGGCGACCCCATCGAGGCGCAGGCACTGCTCGCCACGTACGGCCGGGGACGGCCGGACGGGCACCCGCTGTACCTGGGCTCGCTCAAGTCGAACATCGGTCACGCGCAGGCGGCAGCCGGCGTCGGCGGTGTGATCAAGATGATCGAGGCGATGCGGCACGGGGTGCTGCCGCGGACGCTGCACGTGGAGAAGCCGTCCAGCCACGTGGACTGGGATGCGGGCTCGGTGGAGCTGCTGACCGAGGCGCGGGAGTGGCCCGCGGTCGAGGGCCGGCCGCGCCGCGCGGGCGTCTCGTCCTTCGGTTTCGGTGGGACGAACGCCCACGTGGTCATCGAGGAGCCCCCGGCCGCCACCGAGGAGCAGGAGGCCACCGAGCATGCCACGGTGCCGGTGATCCCCTGGGTGCTGTCGGGCAAGAGCGTGCAGGCGCTGCGTGACCAGGCGGCGCGGCTGGTGACACATCTGGAGGCCCACCTGGGGCTGTCGGCACAGGACGTCGCCAGGTCACTGGCGACGGAGCGGGTGGCGTTCGAGCATCGCGCGGTGGTGACGGGCACAGATCGCGATGAACTCCTGGACGCCGTACGCGCGTTGGCGCAGGGTGACGGTGTCCAGCCGTCCCAGGTCCGCCGCCCCGGCGGAACGGCCTTCCTGTTCACCGGGCAGGGCGCGCAACGGCTCGGCATGGGCCGACAGCTCTACGCCGCGTTCCCGGCGTTCGCGAGGGCATT
>NZ_JBFATL010000101.1:0-2656 GCF_040678315.1 Streptomyces sp. NPDC052721
GCCCTGTACGGCTCGTGGTACGAGTTCTTCCCCCGCTCGGAGGGCACCGCCGAGGAGCCGCACGGTACGTTCCGCACGGCCGCGCGCCGGCTGAAGCCGATCGCGGACATGGGCTTCGACGTCGTCTACCTGCCGCCCGTCCACCCGATCGGCACGACGTTCCGCAAGGGCCGCAACAACACCCTCACCGCCGGCCCGGACGACGTCGGCGTGCCCTGGGCGATCGGGTCACCCGAGGGCGGCCACGACGCCGTGCACCCCGCCCTGGGCACCATCGAGGACTTCGACTTCTTCGTCGCCGAGGCGGACAAGCTGGGACTGGAGATCGCGCTGGACTTCGCGTTGCAGTGCTCGCCCGACCATCCCTGGGTCCACAAGCACCCCGAGTGGTTCCATCACCGCCCCGACGGGAGCATCGCGTACGCCGAGAACCCGCCGAAGAAGTACCAGGACATCTACCCGATCGCGTTCGACGCCGACATGGACGGCCTGGTCGCCGAGACGGTCCGGGTGCTGCGGCACTGGATGGGCCACGGGGTGCGGATCTTCCGCGTGGACAACCCGCACACCAAGCCGGTGGTGTTCTGGGAGCGGGTCATCGCGGAGGTCAACCGCCGGGACCCGGACGTGATCTTCCTGGCGGAGGCGTTCACCCGCCCGGCGATGATGCACACCCTGGCGCAGATCGGTTTCCAGCAGTCGTACACGTACTTCACCTGGCGCACCACCAAGCAGGAGCTGACCGAGTACCTGACCGAGCTGTCGGGTGAGGCGGCGGCCTGGATGCGGCCGAACTTCTTCGCCAACACCCCCGACATCCTGCACGCCTACCTCCAGCACGGCGGACGTGCCGCCTTCGAGATCCGTGCCGTGCTGGCCGCCACCCTCTCCCCCGCCTGGGGCATCTACTCCGGCTACGAGCTGTGCGAGAACACCCCGCTCAGGGAGGGGAGCGAGGAGTACCTGGACTCCGAGAAGTACCAGCTCAAACCCCGCGACTGGGAGGCCGCAGAGCGCGACGGGCGGACCATCGCACCGCTCATCACCAAGCTCAACACCATCCGCCGGCGGCACCCGGCGCTACAGCGCCTGCGGAACCTCCGCTTCCACCACACCGACAAGGACGCGGTGATCGCCTACTCGAAGCGGAGCGGATCGAACACGGTTCTGGTGGTCGTGAACCTCGACCCGCACCACACCCAGGAGGCAACGGTCTCGTTGGACATGCCGCAACTCGGCCTGGACTGGCACGAGTCCGTGCCGGTGTGCGACCAGCTCACCGGCGAGACCTACTACTGGGGCAGGGCCAACTATGTGCGCCTCGAACCGGGTCATAGGCCCGCGCACATCTTCACCGTCCTGCGACCGTCCACCCCGCAGATCGGAGGGTCACCCACAATATGATCGTCAATGAGCCCGTTCCGGACACCTTCGAGGACACTCCCGCAAAGGACCGGGACCCGGAGTGGTTCAAACGCGCCGTGTTCTACGAGGTCCTGGTCCGCTCCTTCCAGGACAGCAACGGCGACGGCGTCGGCGACCTGAAGGGCCTGACCGCCAAACTCGACTATCTGCAGTGGCTCGGCGTGGACTGCCTGTGGCTGCCGCCGTTCTTCAAGTCCCCCCTGCGGGACGGCGGTTACGACGTGTCCGACTACACCGCCGTCCTCCCGGAGTTCGGTGACCTCGCCGACTTCGTGGAGTTCGTGGACGCCGCGCACCAGCGCGGCATGCGCGTGATCATCGACTTCGTCATGAACCACACCAGCGACCAGCACCCGTGGTTCCAGGAGTCGAGGCGGGATCCGGACGGTCCGTACGGGGACTACTACGTCTGGGCCGACGACGACAAGCAGTACCAGGACGCCCGGATCATCTTCGTTGACACCGAGGTCTCCAACTGGACGTACGACCCGGTACGCAAGCAGTACTACTGGCACCGCTTCTTCTCGCACCAGCCGGACCTGAACTACGAGAACCCGGCCGTGCAGGAGGAGATGATCTCCGCGCTGAAGTTCTGGCTGGATCTCGGCATCGACGGGTTCCGGCTGGACGCGGTGCCGTACCTGTACCAGCAGGAGGGCACCAACTGCGAGAACCTGCCGGCGACCCACGAGTTCCTGAAGCGGGTGCGCAAGGAGATCGACGCCCAGTACGCCGACAAGGTGCTCCTCGCCGAGGCCAACCAGTGGCCCGAGGACGTCGTCGACTACTTCGGTGACTACCGGGCCGGCGGCGACGAGTGCCACATGGCGTTCCACTTCCCCGTGATGCCGCGCATCTTCATGGCCGTACGGCGGGAGTCCCGCTACCCGGTCTCGGAGATCCTCGCCAAGACCCCGGCCATCCCCTCGAACTGCCAGTGGGGCATCTTCCTGCGCAACCACGACGAGCTGACCCTCGAAATGGTCACCGACGAGGAACGCGACTACATGTGGGCCGAGTACGCGAAGGACCCGCGGATGCGCGCCAACATCGGCATCCGCCGCCGCCTCGCGCCCCTGCTCGACAACGACCGCAACCAGATCGAGCTGTTCACCGCCCTGCTGCTCTCCCTGCCCGGCTCGCCGATCCTCTACTACGGCGACGAGATCGGCATGGGCGACAACATCTGGCTCGGCGACCGCGACGCCGTCCGCACCCCCATGCAGTGGAC
>NZ_JBFATL010000102.1:0-1753 GCF_040678315.1 Streptomyces sp. NPDC052721
AGGGCCGGGGCCCGGCACGCCGAGAGCACGCACCTGACGCCGCGCGGCCCGCCCTCCGGGCGGACGACGGGAGTTTGACGACAGGACCTAGGCAGGTCCGGCGCGCGGGCCCGGGTGCTACTTCGCGTGCCGTACGGCGTAGATCATGATGAACGCGATGAAGTGGATGCCGAAGAGGAAGTAGGCCAGGAAGTACCAGACCTGGCGTTCGTTCTTCGTCTCCTGCGCGAGGCGCCGCTTTTCGAAAGTGTCCTCCGTCGGGGAGTTCTCGTCCGTCACAGTTCCCGGTGCACCTTCGTGTTGGACGCCTGGGCGCGCGGACGCAGGATGAGGAGGTCGACGTTGACGTGGCTGGGGCGGGTCACCGCCCAGGTGATCGTCTCGGCCACGTCGTCCGCGGTGAGGGGCTCGGCGACGCCCTCGTACACCTTCTCGGCCCTCTCCGTGTCCCCGCCGAAGCGGGTCAGCGCGAACTCGTCGGTCTTGACCATGCCGGGGGCGATCTCGATGACCCGGACCGGCCGGCCGACGATCTCCAGGCGCAGGGTCTCGGCGAGGACGTGGGCGCCGTGCTTGGCGGCCGCATAGCCGGCGCCACCCTCGTAGGTGCCGTGGCCGGCGGTGGAGGAGACGACCACGACCACGCCGTCGCCGCTCGCGACGAGCTTCGGCAGCAGCGCCTGGGTGAGGTTCAGGGTGCCGATGACGTTCGTCTCGTACATCGTGCGCCAGTCCGCCGGGTCGCCGGTGGCCACCGGGTCCGCGCCGAGGGCGCCGCCCGCGTTGTTGACCAGGACGCCGATCGTCTGGAAGGCGGTGGCGAACTCGTCCACGGCGGCGCGGTCGGTCACGTCCAGCTGGTACGCCACCGCGGAGTGGCCGGCCTCGGTCAGTTCCTCGGCCAGGGCTTCGATGCGGTCCTTGCGGCGGGCGGTGAGGACGACGCGGTAGCCGGCCGCGGCGAGCCGGCGGGCCGTGGCGGCGCCGATGCCGCTGCTCGCCCCGGTGACGACGGCGATGCGGGACGCGGCGGACGGTGCGGCGGTGGCCATGGCTGCTCCTGGGGCTGCGGCTGGGGCGGTCGGTCGGGCGGTTCCGTCCAGCGTAAGTGAGCCTCAGCCGCCGTTTCGCGGCGCCCACATGATGACGGCCGTCCCGGCGAGGCAGATCAGCGCGCCGGTGATGTCCCAGCGGTCGGGGCGGTAGCCGTCCGCGACGACGCCCCACAGGATCGAGCCGGCCACGAAGATCCCGCCGTAGGCGGCGAGGACGCGGCCGAAGTGGGCGTCCGGCTGGAAGGTGGCGGCGAAACCGTACGCGCCGAGGGCGAGGACGCCTCCGGTGATCCACAGCCAGCCCCGGTGTTCCCGCAGGCCCTGCCAGACCAGCCAGGCGCCGCCGATCTCGAACAGCGCGGCGACGGCGAACAGGGCGGCGGAGCGGAGGATCGGCATGGGGGGCAGCTTCGCACGCCGTGTCCGCGTCACCCGGGGGAGGCGCGTCACCGGTCGGAGAGGGAGAAGGCGGGGGCGGGTGGGCGGGTGCCGTAAGGGCTGGGAGGGGGCGGAATACCTGGGGGGCGGTGGCCGTTGGAGGGGTATAGTTGAAAGGTCAACAACCTGGAGGGTGAGCGACCATGCAGTTCGGGATCTTCACGGTCGGTGATGTCACGCCGGACCCCACCACGGGGCGGACCCCGACCGAGCGCGAGCGGATCAAGGCCATGGTCGCCATCGCGCTGAAGGCCGAGGAG
>NZ_JBFATL010000104.1:0-1647 GCF_040678315.1 Streptomyces sp. NPDC052721
ACTGCCTGTTCTCTATCCGCTTGCGTGGTCGGCTGGGTTCGAACAGCGTCCTGGATCGAGTGAGTCGGCCGATGCCGGGGCATGGAAGAGGGGCCTCTTGGTAGCTCGCGGTTGTCGAGTCCAGCGAGAATCAAGAGGCCCCGTTGTCGAAGTGTCGCGTGGTCGCGGTTGCCCGGTCCAGTTCGTCCACTCCTGCGTGTGACTGCCTCGCCCATAGGTTCGGGAACGCCTGCGACCGGCCAGATCGCCGGCCCCGCTACGGCTCGGACATGAGCGACGCGGAGTGGGCTGTGGTGAGGGATCTGCTGCCGGTTCCCGGATGGCTGGCGGGCCGCGGCGGCCGGCCGGAGGGCTACTGCCACCGGCAGATGATCGACGCGGTGCGCTACCTCGTCGACAACGGCATCAAGTGGCGGGCGATGCCGTCCGACTTCCCGCCCTGGCCGCGCGTCTACGCCTTCTTCGCCCGCTGGCGGGACACAGGGCTGACGGCCGAATTGCACGACCGGCTGCACCAGGCGGTGCGCCGGGCGGAAGGCCGTGACCCGGAGCCGAGTGGGGCTGTGGTGGACTCGCAGTCGGTGAAGGCGGACGCGACCGTCGCCCACGCCTCACGCGGCTTCGACGCAGGCAAGAAGATCAACGGGCGCAAGCGGCACCTGCTGACCGACACGCTCGGGCTTCTACTGGCCGTGCTGGTCACACCGGCGTCCGTGACCGACCGGGACGGCGCCCGGATCCTCCTGCCGCCGGCAACCGGCCGCTTGCGGAGGCTGGCGCGGGTCTGGGCCGACGGCGGCTACACCGGCCACCTCACCGACTGGACCAGCCAGCATCTCGGGCTCGTCCTCGACATCGTCCGCCGGGGCGAGGACGTCCGAGGCTTCCAGGCACTGCCCCGCCGCTGGGTCGTCGAGCGGTCCTTCGCCTGGCTTCTGCGCAGTCGGCGCCTGGTCCGGGACTACGAACGACGCACCGACACGAGCGAAGCCGTCATCCGGTGGTCGATGATCGCACTCATGAGCCGCCGCCTGGCCGCACGAGCTCATCGGCCTGCTGCCCTGCCGGCAGGATGAACCTTCCGGGTTTCGTCTCCACCAGCCAGCCACGTTCCACCAGTCTCTTCAACCGTGCTCTCGCACCCTCGACGCGTGAGGCAGAGGCGCTGTCCCAGCCGAGCACCACGGCCGCCCGCCGGGCGCCCAGCCCGTCGTCTCCGGCCTCCGCCGCGGCGGCCATCACCGCCTGGTAGTCGAGCGACAGGTCTTCGACCCCGGCCGCGTTCTGCCGATGCGGCACCGCACGGCGCGGGCCTACCGTCTTCCTCCGCGACGGACCGCCGACCGCCATGGCGGGTGCTTCCTCCTCGGCCAGTGCCTCCAGATACTGCTCGAGCCCGATCACCCGGCGTCTGAGGACCTCTTCGGCGTCAGCCAAGTCTGCCCGCACCCGCTCGAGTTCAGCTGCGAGCTCCTCCACCCGCACCACCGCAGCCTTCCGCCGCGCTTCCAGAACCGCCCGCATCGACGGCATCCGACACCCCCCACGGCAACTCGATCAGCAACGAGTCGAGGCTTCCGCGACAGCCGCAATCCCATGTCTGACCAGCGGAATCCGCACACGAGGTTCGGAAAGAGAACGACCTCT
>NZ_JBFATL010000105.1:0-1502 GCF_040678315.1 Streptomyces sp. NPDC052721
GCCAACCGCACCGCCAACCAGACCGCCGAACCCGGCAACGTCATCCACTCCTCCAACCTCTGCACCGAGATCCTGGAAGTCACCAACGACGCCGAAACGGCCGTCTGCAACCTGGGCTCCGTCAACCTCGGCGCCTTCGTCGACAACGGTGACATCGACTGGGAGCGGCTGGACGAGACGGTCCGCACGGCCGTCACCTTCCTGGACCGCGTCGTGGACATCAACTTCTACCCGACCGAGCAGGCGGGCCGCTCCAACGCCAAGTGGCGCCCGGTCGGCCTGGGCGCGATGGGCCTGCAGGACGTCTTCTTCAAGCTGCGCCTGCCCTTCGACTCCCCCGAGGCCAAGGCCCTGTCCACCCGGATCGCCGAGCGCATCATGCTCGCCGCCTACGAGACCTCAGCCGACCTCGCCGAACGCAACGGCCCGCTGCCCGCCTGGGACCAGACCCGCACCGCCCAGGGCGTCCTCCACCCCGACCACTACGACGTGGAGTTCACCTGGCCCGAGCGCTGGACGGCACTGAGGGAACGCATCGCCGCCGTGGGCATGCGCAACGCCCTGCTGCTGGCCATCGCCCCGACCTCGACCATCGCGTCGATCGCGGGGGTGTACGAGTGCATCGAGCCGCAGGTCTCCAACCTGTTCAAACGCGAGACCCTCTCGGGTGAGTTCCTCCAGGTCAACTCCTACCTCGTGCAGGACCTGAAGAACCTCGGCGTCTGGGACGCCCGCACGCGCGAAGCCCTGCGCGACTCCAACGGCTCCATCCAGGACTTCCCCTGGATCCCCGAAGAGATCCGCGCCCTGTACCGCACGGCCTGGGAGATCCCGCAGCGCGGCCTGATCGACATGGCCGCCGCCCGCACCCCGTTCCTCGACCAGGGCCAGTCCCTCAACCTCTTCCTGGAGACGCCCACCATCGGCAAGCTCTCCTCGATGTACGCCTACGCCTGGAAATCCGGGCTCAAGACGACGTACTACCTGCGCTCCCGCCCGGCGACGCGCATCGCCCGCGCCGCCCAGGCACAGGCCACCGTCCCCGTACAGCAGACCACCGACCCCGACGCGATCGCCTGCTCCCTGGAAAACCCCGAGTCCTGCGAGGCCTGCCAGTAATGACCACCCGTAACGCCAACCTTCTCGACCCGGGCTTCGAACTGACCCTGCGCCCCATGCGCTACCCCGACTTCTACGAACGCTACCGGGACGCCATCAAGAACACCTGGACCGTCGAAGAGGTCGACCTCCACTCCGACGTCGCCGACCTCGCCAAACTGACACCGGAAGAGCAACACCTCATCGGCCGGCTCGTCGCCTTCTTCGCCACCGGCGACTCCATCGTCGCCAACAACCTCGTGCTGACCCTCTACAAGCACATCAACTCCCCCGAAGCGCGCCTGTACCTGTCGCGTCAGCTCTTCGAGGAAGCCGTCCACGTCCAGTTCTACCTCACCCTCCTGGACACCTACCTCCCCGACCACGACGACCGCGCCGCCGCC
>NZ_JBFATL010000106.1:0-1392 GCF_040678315.1 Streptomyces sp. NPDC052721
GTCTGAGACCTGATGCCGAGCCGATTGTGGTGAAGTGGATGATCCTATGCTGTCGAGAAAAGCCTCTAGCGAGTTTCATGGCGGCCCGTACCCTAAACCGACTCAGGTGGTCAGGTAGAGAATACCGAGGCGTTCGGGTGAACTATGGTTAAGGAACTCGGCAAAATGCCCCCGTAACTTCGGGAGAAGGGGGGCCACACCTGGTGATCGGATTTACTCCGTGAGCTGGGGGTGGCCGCAGAGACCAGCGAGAAGCGACTGTTTACTAAAAACACAGGTCCGTGCGAAGCCGTAAGGCGATGTATACGGACTGACGCCTGCCCGGTGCTGGAACGTTAAGGGGACCGGTTAGCTCACTTTCGGGTGGGCGAAGCTGAGAACTTAAGCGCCAGTAAACGGCGGTGGTAACTATAACCATCCTAAGGTAGCGAAATTCCTTGTCGGGTAAGTTCCGACCTGCACGAATGGCGTAACGACTTCTCGACTGTCTCAACCATAGGCCCGGTGAAATTGCACTACGAGTAAAGATGCTCGTTTCGCGCAGCAGGACGGAAAGACCCCGGGACCTTTACTACAGTTTGATATTGGTGTTCGGTTCGGCTTGTGTAGGATAGCTGGGAGACTGTGAAGCAGGCACGCCAGTGTTTGTGGAGTCGTCGTTGAAATACCAGTCTGGTCGTGCTGGATGTCTAACCTGGGTCCGTGATCCGGATCAGGGACAGTGTCTGATGGGTAGTTTAACTGGGGCGGTTGCCTCCTAAAGGGTAACGGAGGCGCCCAAAGGTTCCCTCAGCCTGGTTGGCAATCAGGTGTTGAGTGTAAGTGCACAAGGGAGCTTGACTGTGAGACCGACGGGTCGAGCAGGGACGAAAGTCGGGACTAGTGATCCGGCGGTGGCTTGTGGAAGCGCCGTCGCTCAACGGATAAAAGGTACCCCGGGGATAACAGGCTGATCTTCCCCAAGAGTCCATATCGACGGGATGGTTTGGCACCTCGATGTCGGCTCGTCGCATCCTGGGGCTGGAGTCGGTCCCAAGGGTTGGGCTGTTCGCCCATTAAAGCGGTACGCGAGCTGGGTTTAGAACGTCGTGAGACAGTTCGGTCCCTATCCGCTGTGCGCGTAGGAGTCTTGAGAAGGGCTGTCCCTAGTACGAGAGGACCGGGACGGACGAACCTCTGGTGTGCCAGTTGTTCTGCCAAGGGCATGGCTGGTTGGCTACGTTCGGGAGGGATAACCGCTGAAAGCATCTAAGCGGGAAGCCTGCTTCGAGATGAGGACTCCCACCCACTTGATGGGGTAAGGCTCCCAGTAGACGACTGGGTTGATAGGCCAGATATGGAAGCCTGGTAACGGGTGGAGTTGACTGGTACTAATAGGCCGAGGGCTTGTCC
>NZ_JBFATL010000107.1:0-1052 GCF_040678315.1 Streptomyces sp. NPDC052721
CTCGTGACTGCGTGCCTTTTGAAGAATGAGCCTGCGAGTTTGCGGTGTGTTGCGAGGTTAACCCGTGTGGGGAAGCCGTAGCGAAAGCGAGTCCGAATAGGGCGTTTTTAGTAGCACGCTCAAGACCCGAAGCGGAGTGATCTAGCCATGGGCAGGTTGAAGCGGAGGTAAGACTTCGTGGAGGACCGAACCCACCAGGGTTGAAAACCTGGGGGATGACCTGTGGTTAGGGGTGAAAGGCCAATCAAACTCCGTGATAGCTGGTTCTCCCCGAAATGCATTTAGGTGCAGCGTCGTGTGTTTCTTGCCGGAGGTAGAGCACTGGATAGGCGATGGGCCCTACCGGGTTACTGACCTTAGCCAAACTCCGAATGCCGGTAAGTGAGAGCGCGGCAGTGAGACTGTGGGGGATAAGCTCCATGGTCGAGAGGGAAACAGCCCAGAGCATCGACTAAGGCCCCTAAGCGTACGCTAAGTGGGAAAGGATGTGGAGTCGCACAGACAACCAGGAGGTTGGCTTAGAAGCAGCCACCCTTGAAAGAGTGCGTAATAGCTCACTGGTCTAGTGATTCCGCGCCGACAATGTAGCGGGGCTCAAGCGTACCGCCGAAGTCGTGTCATTGCAGTGTATAGCCCCAACGGGTGCTGTGATGGGTAGGGGAGCGTCGTCTGCCGGGTGAAGCAGCCGTGGAAGCGAGTTGTGGACGGTTGACGAGTGAGAATGCAGGCATGAGTAGCGATACAAACGTGAGAAACGTTTGCGCCGATTGACTAAGGGTTCCTGGGTCAAGCTGATCTGCCCAGGGTAAGTCGGGACCTAAGGCGAGGCCGACAGGCGTAGTCGATGGATAACCGGTTGATATTCCGGTACCCGCTGTGAAGCGTCAAACATCGAGCATCGTGATGCTAAGGCCGTGAAGCCGTTCCGGACCCTTCGGGGAATGGAAAGTGGTGGAGCCGCCGGACCAAGCGGTTAGTAGGTGAGTGATGGGGTGACGCAGGAAGGTAGTCCATCCCGGGCGGTGGTTGTCCCGGGGTAAGGGTGTAGGACG